>CAIOTD010000104.1 GCA_903861115.1 uncultured Burkholderiales bacterium | reverse complement strand
GTGGACCTTCGTGTCAAGCGTGGTGAGATCCACGGACTGATTGGCCCCAACGGATCCGGCAAAAGCACCATGATGAATGTGCTCACCGGGATTTACACACCAACAGCTGGACAAATTGACTTCAAAGGCCAGACCGTCATTGGCAAGACCTCTTCCGAGATTGCGCTGTCTGGAATTGCTCGAACCTTTCAAAATGTGCAGCTGTTTGGCGAGATGACAGCTCTACAAAACGTGCTTGTTGGACTCCATCACACCTTCAAAAGCAATTTGCTGGATGTTGCTTTGGCCTCTTCACGTTATAAACGCGAAGATGATCACGCCACACACCGTGCATATGCGCTGTTGGATTTTGTGGGTCTAGGTTCTTTGGCTTCCGAGCAAGCTCGTAACTTGCCTTACGGCAAGCAACGCTTGCTGGAAATCGCTAGAGCACTGGCCTTGGACCCCGAGTTGTTGCTTTTGGATGAACCCGCCGCAGGCCTGACTGCGCCGGATATCAAGGAGTTGATCGCCATCATTCGCAAGATCAGAGATCACCACATCACAGTGATTTTGATTGAGCACCACATGGATGTGGTGATGAGCATCTGTAACACAGTCTCTGTCTTGGATTTTGGTCAAAAAATTGCTGAAGGCAAACCGTTGGATGTTCAATCCAATGAAAAAGTGATTGAAGCTTACCTGGGCGGAAGCGCAGCATAAAGGAATGGAAGTCAAAGATGTTACAGATCAAAAATCTTGAAGCCGGATATGGCAAGGTTCACGTCTTGCAAGGAATCTCCATTGAGGTCCCCAAGGGTCAAGTCGTGACCTTGATTGGCTCCAATGGAGCAGGAAAGACCACGACCATGCGCGCTGTGTCTGGCATGATCAGGCCCACAGCGGGAGAGATCACCCTCAATGGCAAACGCATTGATCACCTGGAGTCCAACCAAATTGCCAAACTGGGTCTGGCGCACTCGCCTGAAGGCAGGCGTGTATTTGCAACCATGACGGTCACTGACAATTTACTTCTTGGCGCCTTTCCCAGACTCACGGGCTCACGCCCCAAAGGGGACGTTCAAGCCGATCTTGAGCGTGCAATGGAATTGTTCCCTCGGCTCAAGGAGCGTCGTCAGCAACTCGCCGGAACCTTATCAGGGGGCGAGCAACAAATGCTGGCGATGGCACGAGCGGTCATGCTCAACCCAGAGGTTGTGCTGCTGGATGAACCCTCTATGGGTTTGGCGCCCATTTTGGTTGAAGAGGTCTTTCGGATCATTGCTCGACTCAAGCAAGAAGGTGTGACCATGTTGTTGGTCGAGCAATTTGCTGCTGCAGCACTGAAAGTTGCCGACTATGGCTATGTTTTAGAAAATGGTCGCATCTCTGTCCACGGAGAAGCTTCGAAATTGATGAACGACTCGGCAGTGAGAGCCGCTTATCTGGGCGGCTCCCACTGAGGACCTATAAAAGGCCCTTCTATCCGTTTGGAGTGCAAGGGCCTTGTTGTATTTGCTTTTCTCGCACAGTTCCAGTGCAAATGTTTATCTCCAACGCCCGCCGTGGTAGCCGCCCCAACCTCCTCCACGCCAGTAATAACCTAAACCAATCCCGACCGCCAAAGGATAACCATAATTGGGATAGGCATAAGGATAGGGCATGGGGTTGGCATACACGGGTTGAGGGGCATAAATGGGTTGATTTGAATACATGGCTTGGCTCACACCCGCGTTCTCATTGACTTGCATGGGTGGTCCATTGGCAACAGCCGGCGTGAGCTGTATGGTCAGCATGGGGCCTGGATCGCTGGGCATGATCACGTTGTACTGCTTGCCAGCATATTCATAAACCACGTTGTATTGCGTGACTCGGCTTTGCACGGTGTATTGAGTCGAGCATTGCTGAGCGTTTTGTAAGGTATTGGGGGCTGACTCAACTTTGTCGCCCAAAATCGCCCCGCCCATCATACCGAGGGCCGTTGCAGCCGCGTTGCCCCCGCCTTGGCCCATTGCATTTCCAATCACCCCTCCCGCGATGGCCCCCATGACGGCACCCGCGCCAGATTTGGGCTCTTGCACAGCGATGGAGACGTTTTGGCAGCTTTGTTGCGGCACATTGACTTGTTGCACAATGGGCGTGCTTGAGATGACTTTCGCTTGCTCATAAGCTGCGGCACTTAAAACCGTTAAAGCGGTTAAAGGCATCAACGAGATCCAATGTTTTAAAGTCGTTTTTGTTTTCATAATGAGCTCCTCATAAACTTTATGGTTTGATTATCAAGCTTTTAGGACAACACAATTTAACTTTTAGGTTAATATGGCGTAAAGACCAGAGAAGCTTATCTCACCCAAGTGCATCGTATTTGACAATTGATGGCTAATTTTCACTTATGGGCCTTTACCTCTGCACCAAGGAAAACCCTTGAATGCTTTGGGTTTGAGAGCGATCCGTCGCTAATTCGCACCAGCTTACGACTGGGATTGTTCTTAATTTGCTAAGCTTGATATAAGATCTTTGATTCGTTTGGGTCTCTAAAGGGAACATGCTCATGAGTGTTGTGGCAGTAGCAAATATCAAAGGCGGGGTGGGAAAATCAACCATCGCCACCAATATTGCGGGTTATTTTGCTACACAAGGGCACCGTGTTGCTTTGGGTGACATCGATCGTCAACAATCCTCTCAACTCTGGTTGGGCCTGCGTCCAACAAACATTTCAAGGATTGAGAGTTGGCGCATCAACTTTGACAACATCATTCCTGCGCCTCATGACATTGAGCATGCGGTGATCGATACGCCTGCCGGCCTTCATGGATGGCGGCTCAAGGAAGTCTTGAACATCTCCGACAAGATATTGATCCCCATACAACCCAGCATCTTTGATATCTTTGCTTCAAGAGAGTTTTTAAACGAACTCAATTCTTACAAAAAAATCAAAAAAATTTCCATTGGCATTGTCGGCATGCGTGTGGATGAAAGAACCATTGCGGCGGGCAAGCTCAAAGAGTTCATGGACGCACTCGAAATACCCGTTGTAGGTTTCATTCGAGACACACAGTACTACATTCAAATGGCCGCCCACGGGTTCAGCCTCTTTGACATGTCACCCAAAAGAGTGGCTCGCGACTTAGAGCAATGGGAGCCCATTGTGAACTGGCTGGAGCGCTAGGGCTCAGTCTGCGCGCGAGCGCATCCAGAGCGGCATGCCCTTCTTATCAAACCCACGGTTTCAGCAAGCCAGTTGACTGGCCAAGTCCTCAATGCTGGTGCACGTCAAGTCAAACTCAGTGTGCAAGTGCGCTGGCTGAGGTGGGCTCATGCCCCATTCAAGCGGGCGATAGATGAACGCGGTTTGAAGCCCACAGGACCTGGCCGCTTTCAAATCACTGGCATGAGCCGCCACCATCATCACCTGCGAGGGTTTGACGTCAAACAACTCGAGCACACCCAAATAAGTTCTTGGGTCTGGCTTGTAGGCTTTAAAAATTTCCGCGCTCAAAACACAATCCCAAGGCAAGCCTGCAGCTTTGGCCATGTTGGTGAGCAAACTCATGTTGCCATTGGACAAGGGAGCGATCAAAAATTTTGTTTTCAATCTTTGAAGACCTGGGACAGAATCAGACCACGGTTTGAGCCTGTGCCAAACAAAATTTAGCGCTCGCCTTTGATCTTCATCGAGATGAGAGAGATCAAACTCATCCAGAATATCGTTCAAAATTAAACGGTTCAAATCATCTATTTTGGTCCAAGGCAACTCCTTTGACATGACTTTTTGCATCATGGGATGGTATTGATCTCGCCAAGCTTTGGCAAACGCATCGGCATTCAAATCGGGAAACAAACTCTCGAGCTCTTTAACTATGCTGCCATGCCAATCGACAACGGTGCCGAAGGTATCAAAGACCAATATACGCGCTTGTGTGCTCATAGACTTGTGGAGTTATTGTTGATAAAAATTGATGCCCATTGCTGCATAGGTGAATCTTTGCACATGCAGCGTCAATTTGAAAACGCCTTAACTATACATTGACATTGAAAGCGTCTGTATGGGACCTCGTTTTTCAAGACGAGGGCGTTGTCAACGACTGGGGCTGTGACAGGGCCTTTGGCAAAACAATGCCTTCATGTTCAACAATTTTCTGCAATGCGTCCTCCAGCATGGCGCGAGACGTCTGAGCGACCTCCTTCAAGTGCTCATGCAGGGCTTGATCTTTTGGATTGAGCGTCAAACACTCTTGGCAAAATTGTGCAAACGCATTGATTTGCGAAATCAATTCGGCCAAATGTTTTGGGCACTCACATTTAATGGTGGAACTCAAGGTGGATAAATAGGCCAAGGATTGAGAGTCAAAGCGTTGTTCTGGCTGCTGTTTGACTGGGGTCTTTGCTTGCACATCGGCCCCGACAGGTCTAGAACATGCTTTGATCCAATGGGCCAAATCTTCATTGTTCAGAGGTTCACGTTTGACCTGAATGCCAATCTTCAGAATATCTTCAAGGCAAAAGGGGTGGGCGTAGTTGTAAATCACGCCGATTGGGACAGTCTGAAGCTTCTTTTGCAAAGCTCTGATTTGCTCAACACAGTGTGATTGAAGGGTATTGAGCTTAACAAGCACCAGGGAAAATGGGCTCTGCCCCAGTCGCTCCTTGGGATCATCAAGGGCTTCTTGCAAGTCGAAAAATACGGCTTCCACGTCAAGGTCTTCAGCGCGAAAGTCACGCGTGAATTTGACGGCTTCTAGTCTAGCCGCCAACGCCAATCCCACAACGCCCAAACGAATGTGATCGTTTTCTACCGAAGATTTGGCGTGAATTTGATGGTTAAATTTTGTGCTGTTGGAGAGTTCATTCAACGCATCAAGACTCAATTTAGATAAGGCCCCAATGGAGTGGCCTGAATGAGTCAAGCCTTTGAGGACTTTTAATTTGGCCACTTCTAAGTCGCTGTAAAGTCGCTGACCGCCTTCATTTTTAAAGGGATCCACCACAGCATACCGACTTTGCCAAACCCTCAAAGTGGCAACCGCAATGCCGGTCAATTGACTCACCGCACCAATTCTGTATTTGGGTCCCATGTCTAATTCGTTCAATGTGTCTAGCATTCGAGCCTTCAAAATTGGGAAAACAATGTTTTGTTTAAGTTTTGTATAAGTTTTTAAAAATTATACGCCATTAAAACCAATAATATTAAAAAATAGTTCAACAAATAAGTTAGAAAATAAGCAATAATATACATATACACCTAACACCCAAAGGTTTCAAATGCTGTCTAAAAAATCCATCAACGCCATCAATGCAGTGATTTGGCTTGGTTTTTTGCAATCCAATGGACCGGTGAGCCTGCACAAAATCAGTGAGAGTTTGAGCCTGTCCATTTCTTGTTTGGAGCAAATTTTTGCCCACCTCAAAAGCGCCAACTTGATTCAATCCTTCAAGGGGCCAGGTGGGGGCTACTTTCTATCCAAGGGACTTGATCAGATCACGCTTTGGCAAGTCGCTCACACGTTTGAGCGCGCAGGCTCGACATCGTCCACTCCAACAGAGCTCTCACCCGTGAGCGAGTTTGCCATTTGCCAAGAGACGCTTTTTTCTGATTTCCAGCGTGTGAGTGAATCGTTTCTTTCTAAGATGACCTTACAAGACGCCATTGATCTGTGCATGTCAGGTCATGTGAACGACTTCATCACAAACGATGAACGCCACAACCGTTTCAAACTCAAGCCTCTTGTTGCACCCAAATTGCCCAATGGGCCCAATTCAATTTTTAACTGGGCCGCAATGGCGTTTTAAGAGACGCGAAAGCCATGGGTTGCGTCTCTGGCCAATTGTTCAACCAAGCCAAACTCCCAGTCAAGATAAGCTTGCATCGCAGCTTGACTGTTGTTGGTGCCCTCATAGGGGCGTTTGTAGCGATCAATTCTAGGACTGGCCAGATAAGACTCCCCTTGCTGAGTTGAGAACCCTGCATCCAACCATGCTTGAGTGCCACCAAGCAGCACCAAGACCTCGACACTGCTCTTCACGCAAGCCTTCAAAGCCTGCGATGCGTACTGTGCTGCGCGACCGTCCTTGGACGTGATCACATAACGGTTGGCTTTGTGGACCCGTTGAAAATCCTCTTTCATTTGTGAGCGCAAAATCCACCAAGCGCCTGGGATGTGTGCCTTCACATAGTCTTGACTCGATCCCACATCGATCACCAAAGTTAAATTTGATCGATTGCTCAACCACTCTTTGAGCACTTGGGGCGTGATCTCCTGCGTTTTTTGAACGACTGGGGGCAGTTCAACTTCAATGGTTTTACTCAGCAAATCCGTTGCGCGAATTTCTTTGATGACATAGGCCTCCCAACCCATTTGAGCGAGCCAAGAAGCGGTCATGTGCGCTCGCACGCCATCGGTGTCATAGAGCACCAATCGAGCACCTCGAACAGGGGCGAAATGATCGGTCTCTTGAACCAATTGACCGCCAGGTGCATGAATGGCTTTGGGCAAGTGCCCAAGGCCATATTCTTCTTGCGTTCGCACGTCAAACAAATAGGTGGTCCTCGTGTTGTCTTGCTGCAGGGCCAGCAACTCGCCGAATTCAATTCTTTTGACCCCAGAGCGAATGGCCACAGACAAAGCCGAGAGCTTGGACTTGGACAAGTCCGCCTCACTCACGGCTTTAAACGTCTGCGAACTCCCAGCAGCCAAAGCCTGGCCCGCCAAGACCCAACCAATGGTCCCATTTTCTAGCGCACAAACAGGGTTGGGCAGGCCCGCATTCACCAAAGACTGCGCTCCAATGATGCTCCTGGTTCGCCCCGCACAATTGACCACGATTCGCGTCGTTGCGTTTGGCGCGAGTGCCCTGGCACGCAAAACCAACTCTCCTCCAGGCACACTCACGCCACGAGGAATAGACATCGTCTGGTATTCATCAAAGCGCCTTGCATCAAGAATCACCACATCGGCATTTTGATCGATCCAAGCCTTTAATTGCTGAGCACTGACCTTAGGTGTTTGTTTCTTTTCTTGCACCAATTCACCAAACGATTTGCTGGGCACATTGACATCTTGAAAGATCTCGCCACCAGATTGCACCCAGCCCTTGAGCCCTCCCCGTAACTCACGAACAAATTCGTAACCCATTGATTTAAAGATTTGCACCGCCTGCTCCGCCAATCCCTCTTGATTGTCATAAACAACAATGGGTGTGCTGCGCCTGGGTATTCTTCGATGGGCATCGACTTCAAGGCAGGTGAGTGGAAAATTGGAGGCAAAAAGGGGATGCGCTTTTGCAAACGGGTCCTCTTCTCTCACATCAACCAAGGCCAACTCTTGTTTGCTGATCAACCTTGCGCGCACCCACTCGCTTGAAATAAACCGCTGGTCATTTGCATCGAGTTTGTCCGCTTGTTGAACATTGGCGTTCATTTGAGCGCTTGTTAAAGCTGGCGGATCCCTGAAGCTTTGAAGAGGGGCGCCAAGCGCAACTGAGGTTTGCACAGGGGCGGGTCTTGTTTCTTGCTGCAACTCGACCGGCGCGGATGCCGCTGCACGCTGGGGCAAAGACACTTGCGCTTTGGGCTGTAAAGTCGTCAGGCTTGACGAGGCCAAGGTGGAAGGCATCGATAGCGCAGGTGATGCTGCTGAGCTGGGCTTGAACTGACTTTGAGCATTTTTGATGGGCGCGAGCTGTGTGATTTGTTCTGCAGCAGATTTTGACATCCAAGATTTAATCACCTGCGTTTGTGGCAAAGTTTGCGCTGGCACCTCCATTGACGGGGACTCACTCACCAGCTCCTGGGGGGGACTGCTTTGCAAGCCCCCACTTGCCATGCGCTGATGGAACCCCAGTGCAACGGGGCTATAGCCAGAGACGAAAGGCTTCCTGCCCCCTTCAGGGGTGTATACACTCCTTTGGGTGGTGCCAATGTTGCCCCCATAGACATGAATGCTAATGGAGACCTCTTGTTGGGATGCATTCCATACGCGATGAACATCGCCAAGCTTGGGGTTGATCACCTCAACATCGCCGGGCAACAAATCGAGCTGAAGACCCGCAGCAGCCCATCGACCATCGGACATTTTCGAATAGGGTTGGCACATTTCCGAGCCACGAAGCATGCCCACCAAACCCCAAATGGTGTGATCATGAATGGGCGTTGACTGGCCAGGACCCCAGACAAAACTCACGACACTGAAGCGCTCGGCTGGATCTAAATGCAACAGGTATTGCTGATAATGTTGGGCATCGGGTTGACTAAACACCGGATCAAGCCAATCATCAACCCGCACCAAATCGCTGAGCAACTCTTTTCCTTGAACAAGCAAAAGAGACTCACGCGGCTGAGCGCTGAGCATCTGGGAGAACAATGTGATAAATCTTGAAAATCGATCAGTTCTAAGCTGAGTCATGTTTTTTCTTATTTGATCCAAATTGAATGAACAAACTCAAAGGCAGGCCTTCAACACATATGGCGAAGGCCAATATGAGGATTGTGACTTAAAAAGACTTAAATTTAGTTCAACGCCCACGCAAAACCGAGTTAAATTGAGGTCATCTCAATGGGAGATTCTGCCAGATGCGCTCCAACAGCTCTTGGGATTGAAGGTGACCAACCCGTTTCAATGCTGAGCCAATCGGCATGTCTCTCAAGGGCACGTTGACCCTAGGCTTGGACCGAGGCTAGGTTTTGGTTTGCGCAGAACAAGGCAAAGAGATGTGCGCGCTGACCACGTAGAGAACTTGGCGCTGGATAAAAAAGTCGTGATAGGGGCTGAATTGAGTCGCCAATCGCCTGGTGAGTCAGCCAAGCGCATGGTTGGGACTCGATCAGACAAGAACTGATGATTGCGAGCGCTGCGGCTGCGTAAAGAGAAAGGGGAGGAACAAACTGGCCAAAAAACTTCAGGCTTTTATCGCCCTGAAACCAGAGTAAATTCTCGCAACAGGCCGGCTCTTT
>CAIOTD010000103.1 GCA_903861115.1 uncultured Burkholderiales bacterium | reverse complement strand
GCCCAAACGCCAAATCCCCTCAGGCGACTCGATCAAGGGGTCTCGCTGTTGGCCGATGTAGTGCGAATGGCTGCTCCACCCATAAGCACCCACTTGTTCGACCAGGCCGGCCCGCACAGGCGCCCAGTCCAAATAGACCATACTCGGCAAAAGCCAGGTCTCGGACGCCAACACCGTGGAGCGAAAACGGCCCTGCCAAAGGGTGCCGGTGCGCGAATACTTTCTGTTGTACCAAGCAACGTACACGCGCCCAATGGCTTGCATGCATTGGGTCAGACCCAGGGCGTGGGTCGGACTCAAAATGACGTTCACGCAGTTGGGTAAAAACACATACGCATGCACCTTGACACCATGCCGATCACTCTCTCGAACCCACAGGGCGTGCAAATGCGCAAAGTCCTCGGGCGCGGACGCGATGTCTTGGTGGTTGTTGCCTTGGACCCTCACATGGTGCAACTCTCCAGGCACACACAAGCGCGTCAGTCTAGCCATGCTGCACTCACCCGCCCTTTTGCCGCGGGCCTACCCGTGCCCCTCAACGTGAACACTTCTGCCCCAAAGGCCCGCGCGTTCACGCCTCGCCCCCTTTTTCAATCCTTGCAAAACGCTGGCTCAGCAAGCCCTCCAAACCAAATTGAACCAGCAACTCTTTCAAGCGTTGAGCGGCTTGTTTTTTCTTTTGACCCGTGTACTTGGCCACGATCAATTCATTCTTCATGCTGTGCTCCCAGCCCACCAACTCCGTCACCGTCACCGTGTAACCCATGGCCTCCAAATACAAGCAACGCATCACATTCGTCAATTGACTGCCCACCTCACGGGCGTGCAATGGGTGGCGCCACAACTCGGCCAAAGGGGTCTTGTTCAAGAGCAAGGCACGGTTGGCTTTGAGCACCGAAGCGGTCTCGGCCTGACAACAAGGCACCAAGAACACCAATTGGGCCGATTTGGAGAGCGCAAACTCAATCGCATCGTCGCTCAAGGTGTCGCAGGCATGAAGCGCCGTCACCACGTCAACCGTTGGGGGCATGTCTTTCAGCGCACCCACATCCTCTGAGCGTGCATTCAAGAACGTCATGCCCACAAAACCAAAGTCCTTCGCCAATTGCGCCGAACGCTCCACCAGTTCGGCGCGGGACTCCACCGCAATCACGCTCAAGCCCATGGCGGCTTTTTTATCCACTGACGTGCTCGACTTTGGCATCATTGGCGTCTTTGGCGCCTTTTGAGCCCCCCCTGGGTCCGCCTCTTTCATCAGGGTTTCATTGGCTGCGCGAGCACCAAAGCGGTCGTACAAAACAAAGCCCAGATAAGACTTTCCTGCACCATGGTCCACCAAGGTCAAGGGGCTTGGCTCATCCGCTTTTTGAACGCTGGCCAGCTCGCGCAAGGGGCCTTCAAGCAACTGCACCAAGTGATTGACCTGTTTGAGCTTTCTTCTTGAGTCTTGATTGAGCTGCCCGTCTCGGGTCAGGATGTGCAAGGCCTTTAAAAGCTCGATCGACTGCTCGCCCACCAAGGCCTCCAACTCAAGCGCGTGTTGCGCCTTCGGCTTCAAAGCTTTGGAGCCCTTTGAGCCCATGGAGCCCTTTAAGGGCGTTGAGGCCTTTACGGGCTTGTGGCCGTTCGTGCCCCCCTGGGACGGTGTATCCTGCGTCGAAGTTGTCATCATTGATTGTTAAAAAGAGGGCCCTCAGCCAGCCTTGGGCTGGCCTTGGCTTTTTGGGCTGTGAACCCTGACGCTGTGCGTTTGAGCACCTGCGTTCGTCCAAAAGCCACAAGCATACACGCTCCCAAGGACCTTGGGTGTGGTCTTTTGTTAACGAAGGCATCCACCAGGTCTTGCGAACCCGCAAAGAAGGGCACCCCGCACGGCTTGCCTACACTACAATTCCCAAAACATGACAAGCTTGTGACACGCCTGATGGGCTTTTCATGCGTCCTTCAATGGCCCCGAAGCGCATGGACAAGCCCATGTCGCTGCGCTTAAAAAAACTCGATGTTTAATCCTTTGTTCATTGGCCTGCAATTCACATGTCCTTTCTAACCCTCGATGTTGGCAACACCCGTCTGAAATGGGCGCTCTATGACAGCGCCTCACCCGACGCCAACCTCTTGCAACACGGCGCTGTTTTTTTAGAAAACATCGACCGTCTCGCTGAAGACGACTGGAAAACTTTGCCCAAACCCGCCCAGGCTTTGGGCTGCGTGGTGGCAGGAGAAGCCATTCGAAGACGCGTTGAAGAGCAAATGGACATGTGGGACTTGGTCCCCAGTTGGGTGGTCCCCAGCAACTTTGAAGCGGGCGTGCACAACGGCTACGATCACCCCACACGACTCGGTGCAGACAGGTGGGTGGCCATGATAGGTGCCTACGCGCGCATGAAACGACTCGCCGTTGAACAACACACGCCGCTTCGACCCATGGTGGTCGTCATGGTGGGCACTGCCGTCACGGTAGAAGCCATCAGCCAAGATGGACACTTCATGGGGGGTCTCATCTTGCCAGGACACGGCATCATGCTCAGAGCGCTTGAATCGGGCACCGCAGGCCTGAGAGTTCCAACGGGCGAGGTCACCCCTTTTCCGACCAACACGAGCGATGCACTGACCAGCGGCGGCACCTACGCCATTGCAGGGGCTGTTGAGCGAATGGCTCAACACCTTCGAGCGCACACCCACCAAGAACCCCTGTGCCTCATGACAGGCGGCGCGGCTTGGAAAATGGCCCCGTCCATGACCACACCCATTGAGCTGGTGGAGTCCTTGATTTTTGAAGGACTGTTAGAGATTGCGCTTCAAAGAACATAGCGCTTAGGGCGCGATCTGCGGCTTTCGAAAACAAGTCCCCCAAAGAAGCGACGCTTCTCATTTGAGACGCGCATCAAGCCCCAGGGCTTGGTAGCCCTCCAAGCCCATGCTTTTGAGCAGCGCGATGTTTTTTAAATAAATATCGTCCACATTGGGATGCACGTCGATCGCCGCTTCGACGGATTGGGCGCGCAGCAAATGCAAGGTGGGGTAAGGTGCTCGGTTGCTTAAATTTTCAGGGTCATCGGCTTCAGTACCTGCGAACTGGTACCTCGGATGAAAGTGCGCCAACTGAAACACGTCCCTGAGCTTTAAACGCTTCAGGCGCTGAAGCGCCGCCTTGACCAAGGCATTGAAATCCAAAAATTCAGGCACACAGTGAGGCGCCATGAGCAAGGTGGTCTGGGTGTGCGCTGGATCCGTGACTTGCAAAAAGGCGAGTTCAGTCTCTAACAAAGACAAGACATCGTCTTCGCGACTCGAGAGGCAAACGGCATATTTGATTTGTTGCTTCACGTGCACCGCATGGGCAAAGGGACACAAGCCCAGACCAATCACAGCCTTCATGACCCAAGCCTGGGTGTCCTCTATCACCAGTTGAGCCTGTGCGCGCCCGTCCTCCATGGCTTGGCTCCCTTCAGCGCTGCTCTTGCATGAGCGCCAAGGTGACTTTGAGCGCGATCAACACACCCACCATGGCCATGAAAGCCGTCACCCCCCACGTCCACTGCCACCCGCCCACCCAGACGGCCAACCAAGCCACCAAGGGCGGGCCAAAGAATTGCCCCATGGAAGAAAACTGCTGCATCCATCCCACCGTGATGGCCACACATTCACTGCTCGGACTGAGTTTGACGGCCAAAGAGAACAGCGTGCCTGGCACAATACCGCCCACACAAGAGAACAGCAAAATGCTCACAAACCGCCACTCAGCGGGCAAAGACACCCCATTGATTTGCACAAACGCCAACGCGCCTCCCACGGCCATGGTCAAGTAGCCGATCAAAAGGAGCCTGGCCGACATCCCCTCGGGCCTCAAAACGAAGCGCATGAATTGAACAAAGGGCGTTGAGGCCGAGGCCCCAGTTCCAGCGTCGGCCCCGTGAGACGCCACCTCGACGCTGCGCTCAGCAGGCTGGGGCTCAAAGGGAGAGGTACGAAAAGCCGGAGAGGCGCCAAAGCTCACATGGTCCTGGCCCCCTTGCAAGCCCTCTTGTGGGACTTGTGCTTGCTGCTTGAGCGACTCTCGCAACTCGGCTTGGTGCTGCTCGAGCGCCTGAGTCGCCAACACTTTTTTCGCACTCCTGGCCAAAAAGAAACCCGAGCCCACATTGCCCAAAATATTGGCCGCGGCCACGAGCGCCGTGATCATGCCGCTGCTCGTCGCACTGATGCCCATCTCAGCAGTGATGGTTGGAAGGAATCCAATCACAGAAATCCACTGCGCCGAATACAAACAAAAGCAAAAGGCAATGAGCCACGGGCCCTTGCTGCTCAAGGTCATTTTGAGACGCTCGCCCCAACGCAAGGAAATGTGCCCCTCCGCTTGAGACGTGATGCCGGACGGCACTTTGAGGTACAACATGTAAAAAGCCATCAGGGTGATGCATGACAACATCAACCACCAATCGGCCCAGCCCAGCGCATCGATCACCCAAGGGCCTGCTAGCAAGGCGCTCGCTGCACCAATGGGCATGTAAGCCGCCCACCACCCCAGCATCTTGGCCAAGCGCTCACCACGCAAGAGTTGCTTTAATAAACTTGGCGCCGGCATGATGGACAACAACACCCCCAAGCCCTCAAAAAACCGGGTCAAGAGCAAGGTGGCTGGCGTTTGCGAGGTCGCCCCCAGCGCGCTGGCCAGGGACAACAGCATGAGGCCCGTGAGCATGCAACGCTTCAAACCCATCACATCGGCAAAAAGTCCGACCATCAAGCCCAAAAACATGCCCGCAAACTGAATCATCGAGAGCAAAAAGCCCGCTTGCACCAAGCTCACCTGGAGCTCTTCTCTCAACGCCGGCACGGCTGGAGGCAACTTGCCAATGTGCATGGCCACACTGATCCCGGCCACGACGACCCAGACCGCTGGCGAGCGCCAAAGGCTCCCTGAATTCAAAGATGGATCGCGTTCTCTCATCGTCTTCACTGTTCATGCCACCGGGTTGTGCCACCCAAGCGTTGATGCTCCTTGGCCGCAAAGCGGTCGGTCATGCCCGCGATGTAGTCGGCCACGGCACGCTCTTTGTCTTCACGGCGCTGGTGCGCCAAAGGCATTTGACTCGGGTCATGGCTGTAGGCCAAAAACAAATCTCGCACCATCTCTTTGGCCTGCTCCGTGGTCTTTTGAACACGCGGGTGACGGTACAAATTTTGTGACAAAAAGGCTTTGAGCTCCAAAGAGGCCAGTTGCATGGGCTCACTAAAGCGCACAAGCATCGGGTGGTGTTTGGCGTCCAAGCTGCTTTGCAACTCGGCGCCTTTCAAAGCCTCTTGGGTTGTGCCAATGACATCGTAGACTTGGTCGCTCAGCATCAAACGGATGGTCTCAAACAGCCAGCGACGGTCCTTGACCTGTGGGTATTTCTTCAAGGTTTCTTGGCTGTAGTGGGCCACCAAGGGCACACTTTGGAGCTGCTCCATGCTGAGAAGCCCCGAGCGCACCCCATCATCAATGTCGTGCGCGTTGTAGGCGATCTCGTCCGATAAATTGCACAATTGCGCTTCAAGGGACGGCTGCTCACGCACAATGAAACGGTGCCCAACCCCACCGGGCTCCATCACTTCCAACTGCCTGGCATGCACCAAACTGCAGTGCTTTAGGATCCCCTCTCGGGTTTCATAGGTCAAATTCAAACCGTCAAAAGACGCGTAGCGCTCTTCCAAAAAATCCACCACGCGCAGGCTTTGCAAATTGTGCTCAAAGCCACCCAACTTCTCCATGCAGGCATTCAGGGCCTCTTGGCCCGCGTGGCCAAAGGGCGTGTGCCCCAAATCGTGGGCCAAAGAGACGGCTTCGACCAAATCTTCGTGCAAGTGCAGTGCGCGCGCCATGGAGCGCGCAAGTTGCGCCACCTCCAAAGAGTGGGTCATGCGCGTGCGAAACAAGTCGCCTTCATGGTTCAAGAACACTTGTGTTTTGTAGACCAAGCGCCTAAAAGCGCTCGAATGCACGATGCGGTCTCGGTCCCTTTGAAAATCATTTCTCGTGGGCGCATCCTCTTCAAACAAACGCCGGCCCCTCGATCTCAAGGGATCACTGGCAAAGGGCGCAAGGGTGGAAGAAAAGGTCATGAAAATGTAGGCCGAAATAAACGCATGAAAGGGGCAAGACCCCGGTGATCAACAAAGACGACGCGACAGATCGGAGCCCTAAAATGCGTTGCTCCGAAGCCCTCATCTTAACGCAAGCCAAGGGGTCAAGGCTCAGAAAAAAAACGCAGTTTTATGCGCTACATCAAAGGGCCACACAATGCTCGATCACTTGGGTCACCACTTCTTTGGCAGCGCGGCGCACACTGGCTCGTCCTGGGGCGTCGATCACCACAAA
This sequence comes from uncultured Burkholderiales bacterium, assembly GCA_903861115.1. Taxonomy (GTDB): domain Bacteria; phylum Pseudomonadota; class Gammaproteobacteria; order Burkholderiales; family Burkholderiaceae_C; genus Limnohabitans. The sequence continues at coordinate 3,382 of CAIOTD010000103.1, read as the reverse complement.
TTGAATCTCGCCTCCCACCGCTTTCTTGTCATGGCTCATGTGCGCCAAATAGGTCTGAACCCCCAAATCGGGCGCACGCGTGGGCAGACCCGCCCGTGCAATCAGCCGTCTCATGCGATCAACAAAGGCTTGGTCCACGAGCCCCAAGGCGCAAGAGAGCTCGCACGCCATGACCATCCCACACCCAACGGCTTCCCCATGCAGCCACTCACCAAACCCCAGACCGCTCTCGATGGCGTGTCCAAAGGTGTGCCCAAAATTCAATATGGCGCGAATGCCGCCCTCTTTCTCGTCTTGACTTACCACCCAGGCCTTGATCTCACAACTTCTTTTGACGGCCACGGCCAAAGCCAGCGGGTCCTTTTGGCGCAAAAGCTCCAAATGGTCTTCGAGCCAAGCCAAAAAGGCCATGTCCGCGATCGGGCCGTATTTGATGATCTCGGCCAAGCCTGCACTCAACTCTCTTGCGGGCAAGGTTTGCAAAGCACCCAAGTCACACACCACTTGTTCGGGTTGATAAAAGGCCCCCACCATGTTCTTGCCCAAGGGGTGGTTCACCGCTGTTTTGCCGCCCACCGATGAATCGACTTGGGCCAAGAGTGTGGTGGGCACTTGCACAAAGGGCACCCCGCGCATGAAACAAGCAGCGGCAAAGCCCGTGATGTCACCCACGACGCCACCGCCCAAGGCAAAGAGCACGCTCTTTCGATCCGCACCACATTCAAGCAATCGATCAAAAATCAAATTCATCGTCTCCCAGGTCTTGAAGTGCTCACCATCGGGCAAGGCCAACAACTCCACACGCTCGTACTGGCGCCCCAAGGTCTCGATCAATTTTTTGGCATAAAGGGGCGCCACCACGGTGTTGCTCACCACCAAGGCCAAACGCGCTTTGGGCAGTGAGGACCACGTGTCTGGATTTGACCAAAGGTCTTGCCCGATCCAAATCGGGTAAGCGCGACCCTGCGGCAACTCAATGTCTACGCGCTCAAGGGCTGGGTCAAGAGACGGGGAAAAAATCGGCAAGGGAAGATGTGCAGTCATGAAAAAATTTCTTTGTTGTGTTCAAAGGCTTGTCCGTTGTTCCAAGCCACTTTAAAAGATCCACGCTGAAGCTCAAGAGCGCCGGACAGGCCCGCCTCTTCAAGCCTTCGCGCCAAGACCCGTCTCACGTCGATCCGTGGCTTTTTGCATCGGACTGGGGCAGTTCGAGTTTTTTTAAAATAAGTTGCAGCAAAGCCCCCACATGGGGCCTTGCGCTCTCAATCACATGGTGCGCGGTTTGCGTGTACAGCGGATCTCTCACCTCAAAGAGCTCTCTGAGTCTTACCAACGGATCGGCCACTTGCAGCAAGGGACGGCTTTGGTCGTGTCGCAAGCGCCGAAAGACATCTTCGGGCGATGTTCGCAAATAAAAAACCTGACCCCTTTGCCTCAATCGCTCACGGTTCAAAGCCCGCAGCACGGTGCCACCCCCTGTGGAGAGCACCCCTTCAGGCCCCTGGGTCAATTGATCGATGACCTCGGACTCAATGTCTCTGAAGCGCTCCTCTCCCTCGACCTCAAAGAACTCGCGAATTGAGCAACCCAAGCGCTGCTCAATGGCGTGATCTGAATCGATGAAGGGCAAGTTCAGTTTTCTGGCAAGATGTCGGCCCACAGTGGATTTTCCACTGCCAGGCAAACCAACCAATACATACACGGCGTGGTCTCACAAAAAGCTGCTCAGCGTGCAAGGATTGCACACCAAAACCCCATTTTAGAGTATTTGGACGCCGACCCAAGACAGGCCATTGGCCCTCAAAACCCGCCGCTCCTCTGTGCGGGCGTTCAAACCCCGTTCCCAAGCCTGCATTTGAAAGCTGGCAGGCGGCTTAAAAACCCCCGCCAGACACGCAAAGTCTCGTGCAAGGGCGCCCTTCTCGGGTTAGACTCTCAACCCTCAGGCTTGTTGCTGCGAACCCAACAAAAGGAAGGGTTTAGGGTGTTGACGGCGCCAGCCCTCGTGACCCAAAAGCTGCTCACGCCCCGCACTGCGACCCCTTGAAAGATCGATCCAGCCCTTGAACTCCAGCCCCAGACGTTTGGCCAAGCATTGACTTAAACATGAACGACTCAAAAAAGAAACCTGACGCCCCAAAGACGGCCCCCTCCTCCAATTTGTGGAGCCTGATCCTCAGCTTCTTTGCTTGGAGCATTGGCTTGACCGTGGCGGGCAGTTTGGCCGTGTTGATGTTGGTCGGCATTGCTTTGTCCATGGCCTACCCCCAACTGCCCACCGTCTCAGACCTCTCGGACTACCGACCCAAGCTGTCCATGCGGGTGTATTCCATTGAGGGCAAACAGTTGGCCGAGTTCGGCGAGGAAAGAAGAAACCTCACCCCCTTCAAAGACATCCCTCAGGTCATGAAAGATGCCGTCTTGGCCATTGAAGACTCCCGCTTTTACCAGCACGGGGGGGTGGACTACATTGGCCTCATTCGCGCGAGCTTGGCCAACCTTGGACACGCCAAAAGCCAAGGGGCTTCGACCATCACCATGCAGGTGGCCAGAAATGTGTATTTGAGTTCGGAGAAAACATTCACCCGCAAGATCTATGAAATCTTGCTCACCTTCAAGCTCGAGCACCAACTCAGCAAAGACCAAATTTTTGAAATCTATTTGAACCAAATCTTTTTGGGTCAACGCGCCTATGGGTTTGCTGCAGCGTCTGAGACTTACTTTGGCAAACCGCTCAAATCGGTCTCCATTGCCGAAGCGGCCATGCTGGCGGGTTTGCCCAAAGCACCTTCCGCCTACAACCCGTTCAGCAACCCCAAGCGCGCCAAAACCCGTCAGCTCTACATCATTGAGCGCATGCTTGAAAACGGCTTCATCACAAAACAGGAAGCCGAGAGCGCCAAGGCCGAAGAGTTGAAGTACAAAACGGTGTTGAGCGCCAGTCAAACACACGCTGACTATGTCGCCGAGATGGCTCGCCAGTTGATGTTTGCGCAGTATGGGCCAGAGATCTACACGCGGGGCTTGAACGTCTACACCACGCTCAGGGCCGAGGAGCAAGAGGCGGCCTATCAGTCCCTTCGCAGAGGCATCATGGACTTTGAGTCTCGCCAAATTTACCGCGGCCCAGAGCGCTTCATCGACTTGCCGCCCCTCACCAAAACCGCCGAGCTCGAAGACGCGGTGGGCGACACCTTGCTCGAACAAGGCGACAAAGGGGACTTGCTCGCCGCTGTGGTGATTGAGGCCAACGCCAAGAAAGTGCGTGTCATGCGACAAAACAGTGAGGTGATCGAGATCACCGCCGACGGCCTCAAACCCGTTCAGTCGGGCCTGAGCGACAAAGCCGCCCCCAACATCAAACTCAGAGCGGGTGCGGTGG
>CAIOTD010000102.1 GCA_903861115.1 uncultured Burkholderiales bacterium | reverse complement strand
TGATAAGGCAACTTCATTTCCTGCAAAACTCTCTGGTGGACAAAAGCAACGAGTAGGTATTGCCAGAGCACTGGCAATGAATCCGGATGTCCTTTTGCTCGACGAACCAACAAGTGCATTAGACCCGATGCTTGTTGGTGAGGTTCTTGGTGTGATTCAGTCCTTGGCACGCGAGGGCGTCACTATGGTCATCGTTACACATGAAATGGAGTTTGCAAGGCAAGTAGCCTCTAAAGTGATTTTCATGGACGAGGGGCATATTATTGAATCCGCTACACCTGAAGTATTTTTTGCAACACCTCAAACTGAAAAAGCGCAAAAATTCCTAAGTCGATTCCATGGTTTAAAGTAAATCAATTTGTCTTGACCATTTAACCGACAACTTTGTTGATGGTTATCATTCGATGGTTGATTCTATTTTTGACTTGATGTGGACCATTGATCGCAACTGATATATGCAATCTTTTGTGCATGAATAAAGCACGAAGCAGTGGTTTCTTTATTGTTTAATCAATTCAATGGCATCTAAGGCTGCAACCATGCCCTCATCCGTTTGAATTACCCAGACTTCCACAGCACTGTCTTGTGAACTTATTAGTGCAACGCTTTGACTCGCTGCTGAGGCATTCAACGATTCATCAATAGAGATTTTTAGCCATGCTAATTTGGCACAAACATCACACCTCAGTTGAGCGTCATGTTCGCCAATACCACCGCTAAAGGCGATGACATCCAATCCGCCCATGCAAGCGGTCATCGCCCCTGTTTCTCTCACAATTCTATGTGTGAAGAGATCAATCGCTGTTTTTGCCAAAGGACTGTTAGAGTCTCTTAAGGTGCGCATGTCAGCTGAAAGTGTGGAGACACCCAGTAAACCACTTTTCTTGTACAAAAGCGTTTCAAGTTGATCGTGTGTGTAACCTTGCTCCATCAAGTACAAAAGGACGCCTGCATCTAAGCTGCCGGCACGGGTCCCCATCATCAAGCCATCCAAGGCCGAGAAGCCCATGGTGGTAGCGAGACTTTGAGCCTCTTTGGCCGCACACAGACTGGCCCCATTACCAAGGTGAGCCATCAACACTCGCTGACGGGCTTTTTTGGAGTGAACCAAGAGCTGGCTCATGATGAATTGATAGGACAGACCATGAAATCCGTACTTGCGAATATGTTGGTCCGTCAATGCTTTCGGCAGTGCAAAAGCCGACTCCAAAGGGGGAACAGTGCGGTGAAAAGCGGTGTCAAAACAAAGGATCTGCGGTATGTTTGGGAAAACTTTTTCGAACGCTTTGACGCCATCTAAATTGTGGGGTTGGTGCAGTGGGGCCAAAGAGTTTAATTTCTCTAATTCGCGCAAGATCTCTGGTGTTGCGACCACGCTTTGATCATGGGCAGCACCGCCATGCACAATTCGGTGAGAAACAGCGGTTATGGGCGGGAGGTCGGGCAAAGACAAAAGAAGTTTTTTTAGCGCAGTCAAGGCCGACAAAAATGGGTCTTGCTCTGCGTGTTCCAGCATCAAGTTGAAAGCTTGCCCCTTGATTTTGTATTGCAATTGAGCCGTTCCGCCTGGCTCGAGGCCTTGGAAATTGCCACTGAGCATGCACGGCAAGACACTGTGGTCTTTGTTTGGATAAATTGCAAACTTAAGGGATGATGACCCGGCATTGACTGAAAGAATGGCCATGAGAAAGCGAAAAAAAGTTTTGTGTGTTGAGTGTGAGTGCTGCTTTATGGCTTGACTCGGTGTGCGTGAGCCACCAAGAGACACAACAAGGCAGAGGCCACGCGTGTTCGGGCGCTGTCGGCTCGGCTGGTCAATGCAATTGGGATGCGTGCACCTAGAACCAAACCCGCCCCACTGGCGCCGGCAAAGTATTCCAACTGTTTCGATAGCATATTGCCAGACTCTAAATCTGGGACGGCCAATATATCTGCATCTCCAGCGACTGGCGAATGGATGCCTTTGATTTGTGCCGCATGCATGGAGATTGCGTTGTCAAAAGCCAAGGGGCCATCCAGTATGCCCCCTTTGATTTGTCCACGATCGGACATCTTGCAAAGTGCAGCGGCATCAAGGGTTGACGGAATGTCGGGATTGACGGTTTCAACCGCAGAGAGAATGGCGATTTTTGGTTGCGTCACGCCCATGATGGTGCTGAAGTCGATGGCATTTTGAATGATATCGACCTTGTCCATCAAGGTGGGCTTGATGTTCAGCGCAGCATCGGTGACCAACAAGGGTTTACTGTACATGGGGATGTCAAAGCGAAAGACGTGGGACATTCGCTTGCCGGTTCTAAGGCTTGGACGGGCCACGATGGCGTGCAGCAACTCATCGGTGTGGAGGCTGCCCTTCATCATCATCTCGACGCGTCCCTCAGCGGCCAAGTCAGCGGCTTTGTCTGCAGCGGCATGGCTGTGGGCCACATCGATCAATTCATAAGAGGTGATATCGATATCAGCAGCACTCGCGACGGCTTGGATCTTTTTGCTCGGACCAATGAGCAAGGGCTTGATGAGACCCGCTTTGGCCGAGTCGATGGCACCCGTTAGAGACTCCACATCGCATGGGTGGACGACCGCGCAGACCACAGCCTCTAGGTTGTTGGCTCGAGCAAGCAAAGCTCTGAAGCTGGCTTCGGGGTCAAAGAGCTGAATGCGGGGCGTGCTGAGTTTTGGGCGTGAAATTTTTTGGGTCGGAGCGATGATTCGGGCCATGCCACTCAAGACCTTCTCCCCCTTTTGATTCTCGACGGTGCATTCGAGTTGGACTCTATTTTTTTCTTCTTTGCTCACCACGGTTGCCATCACGCTCAAGGTGTCGCCAATTCTCACGGGTCGATTGAAATGCAGGTCTTGTTGCAAATAGATGGTGCCGGGACCAGGAAACTTGGTGCCGAGCAAAGCAGAGATCAAGGCGCCGCCCCACATGCCGTGTGCGATGACGCCGTGAAACATGGTGTCGTTGGCATAGGCTTCATCAAGGTGGGCGGGGTTGGTGTCGCCTGAAACAGCCGCAAACGCTTGAATATCCTCCAGTGTCAAGGTTCTCAGCAGTCTGGCGGTTTGGCCTACAGACAGTTCATCATAGGTGATGTTCTCAATCATCTCTTGATGGGTGTTGGGGGTGGTGTTCATGGGCTTCTTTCTTTAACTGACCGCGTGGCATCCACCGTCGATGTAGATGGTTTGTCCCGTCATGCCCGAGGCGGCATCAGAGCACAAGAAAACACATAAATTGGCGATCTCTTGCAATTCAACGGCACGACCAAGCGGGGATTTCTCAACGGCGTGCTTGAGCAGCTCATCAAAAGACTCGATGCCAGAAGCGGCTCGGGTCAAAATGGGGCCAGGAGAGACCGCGTGGATTCTAATTTTTAATGGGCCAAGTTCAACAGCCATGTACCGCACCAAAGACTCCAGCGCCGCTTTGACAGGGCCCATGAGACCGTAATGAGGGACCACTTCATTGGCCCCAAGGTAGGTCATGGTGAGCATGGCGCCACCCTTTTGCATATGGGGTGCGCACAATTTGGCCAAGGTCGCAAAAGAGTGGCAAGACACCTCCATGGCTCTGGAGAATCCGACGCTCGAGCTGTCGATGACTCTGCCGTGCAAATCCTCAAGAGGTGCCCATGCGATGGAGTGGATCACAAAATCGAATTGCCCCAATTTTTTGAAAGCGATGTCGACGAGTCTTTCAAGCGCCCCGGTTTCTTCAACATTGCAGGCCTCAAGGTGTATGCCATGGGCGGAGGTCAGGGGTTCGACATAGGGGCGTGCCTTTTCGTTCAAACAAGTCACCATGACATCGGCGCCCATTTGTTTGGCCATCAAGGCGCAACCCCAGGCGATGCTGTGCTCGTTGGCGGCGCCTAGTATCAGTCCCTTTTTACCGGCTAAATTCATCATTGAGAGTTCAGTCTTCATCATTTAATCCATGTATCTGACCATGACATTGCGCCCAGGAGCTTGTCGGATGGTTTGTTTTTTCAAAATACCCCTGGCGGGCACTTCAACTTTAGAGATCTTTTTTAGCCATGCGCTCATCTCTGGCCACCAAGAGCCGGTGTGCTCTTGGGCCAAATTCTTGAAACTCAAGGGATCCAACCAGCCGTGTCCTTTTTGGCTGTGATGGATGTGGTAGCTTCTTTTGGGGTGTCCCGGTTCGGACACAATGCCTGCATTGTGTCCACCGGAGGCCAAAATAAATGTGGTGTCGGTGTTGGTGAGTAAATTGATTTTATAAACCGACTTCCACGGCGACACCGTGTCGCGTTCGGTGCCAACCACCAACATGGGGGATTTGATGTCCATCAATGCTATGCCACGACCCTCGTACTCAAAATACCCGGTCGACAAGGCGTTGTTCAAAAAGAATTTGTCCAGATACTCTGAATGCATCTTTTCAGGCAAGCGGGTGACATCGGCATTCCAACTGGTCATATCGGTGGTGGTTTCCTCTTCGCCTAGCAAGTAGCGTTTGGTGTTCTTTGACCAGATGAGGTCGCGGGCATTGAGAAACTTGAAGGAGGCAGCCATTTGCTTTCCTGAAAGAAAACCAGTGGTGGCCATCGCTTCACGAAGCGTTTTCAACTGATCTTGATCGATCAACAAGCCGAGTTGACCTGGATCGGAAAAGTCCGTTTGTGCGGCCAAGAGAATGGTGCTTGAGAGTTTTGGCAAGCCTTTGATCAAGGCGGGTGTTTGGTAGTTGTCCCCCTTGCTGGTGCTTGATTGGTGATGACCTAAAAATGCGGAAACGATGGCCAAGAAGGTGCCGCCCAAGCAATACCCCATGGTGTGGAGTTGCTCGCATTGGGTCACGGACTGAACGGCCCGAATGGCTTGAATGACGCCTAAATTGAGGTAGTCGTTGAAATCCAAGGCTCGGTCACTGCTCTCGGGGTTGCGCCAAGAGATCATAAAAACCGTCAAGCCTTGATCGACCAGAAACTTCACCATGGAGTTTTGAGGCGACAGGTCCAAGATGTAGTACTTCATGATGCATGAAGGCACAATCAGCAAGGGTTCACGCGAAACGTTTTTGGTCGTGGGTTCGTATTGAATCAATTCAATCAGATGATTTTCAAAGACCACGGCACCTGGGGTCACGGCGACATCTCGTCCAGGTTCAAAGGCAAGCTTTTGTGCCGAGCTTGTCGCTTGGTTGATGCCACGCGTCGATTGTGTCCAAGCGTCGGCGTAAAAATTGGACAAACCTTTGAGCCAACTTTGTCCCAAAGTTTGTATGTATTTGTTGAGGAATTCTGGGTTGGTGATGGGGTAATTGGACGGGGAGAGCGCATCCATGAATTCCTGGATGTAGAAATGCACCAACTCAAGGTGGTGTTTCTCCATGCCCTCAATCTCTACCGACTCATCCCACCATGAATGCTGAGCGATAAAGATGTCTTTAAGTTGTGCATAGGGCCAGGTGTTCCAAGCGGGATCAGTAAATCGTGAGTCTGATCGATGGGGTTGTCCTTGCTCGGCTTGAAGCCCTGGACTGGGGTTTTTTAAAACATCCGCCATCAACTCAAGCGCTTTTTTCGAGAGGGTGGCTTGTTTTCCAGGGGAAACACTCAAATGCATCAGCCAATCGGTCACGGCCAGCGCAATGATCAAGGGCGAGAGCCCCATGGATGATTTTGCAAGTTCGTGATGAACGGAATCGTCCAGTTTTTTGGCCAGTGCATCAAAATCCTTGATGAGCGGAATGGTATTTTTCAAATCTAATGTACCTCTGTTGGCCAACCCCAGCTTTTCAATTCAAGAACCCTCACGCGGAGTAACCCTTTACATTATAAGGGAATACCCTAGCGCGTTTTAGAGCTTTCAGTCTATAACGCTGCATGATTAAACGGTGTTGCTTTGAGCGACAAAGGGTGCAATATCCTCCAGAATTGGCTCCTTAGGCCCCTTTTTTAGGGAGTTCTTGTCTTTTGGGGACTGTGGGCGCTAGGGTGTTCGGGCCAACCGAAGGTGTTTGGCTTGCGGCACCTCTACAGCGATCGGGAGGCGTGCTGCTTGATGAGCGCCCAAAGTTCCCTTTCAAGCGGGGTGCTCAGTCGGGGGTCATTCAGGAGCGACTCGATCTGCTTGTCTTGAAGGTTCAGGCAAAAAACACGCAGATGACTGACCTGTTGACGGTATTTTTCAAGCAAGACCTCTGGTGTGATCCCCTCAGGCAATGTGTTGCCTGCAGCAATCATCTCTTGTTTGACTTTATCGGTGATGCGGTCAACGTCTTCAATGGAGAGGTGCAACCGCTCGGCTTCGGCTTCTAAGGCTTGACGATCTTGTGTGGTGAGTTTTCCTTTTGTGATGGCCTCTCGGAATTCATTTTCAAAGGCTTCGCGGTCAATGCGAAGTTGATCGGTGAATGCCGAGGCCATCAAGCCAGCGGGAATTGCAAAAATTCCGATGCCAATTAAACTGATGCCCACCGTCATCGCCCGACCCAAGGGCGTGATGGGGGTGAGGTCTCCGTAGCCCACACTGGCCAATGTGATCACGGCCCAGTACATGGCTGCGGGAATGGTGTCAAACTTGTCGGGCTGTGCGTCGTGCTCGAACTCGTACCCCAAGCTGGCGGTCAAAATCACCAAGAGCACCATCATGAAGGCGGCGGCAAAGAGCACACGCCTTTCTCGATGGATGGCCTTGTACATCGTGTTCAGGGTGCCGGTGTAGCGTGTGAGTTTAAGCAATCGAGAAAGCCTAAAGACCCGTAAGAATCGCAGGTCAAATGTTTCGTGAAGGAACAGGCCCACAAAGAAGGGGAAGATGGCCAATAGATCGATCAAAGCGCTGACCGTGGACATGTACCTTAAACGTCCGGTCAATGGATGTTGGTACTTTTCAAGCTCACAGCAGGCATACACACGGGCAACGTACTCCAGTGAGAAGATGGCCACTGTTGACCATTCAATCGCGTAAAAGACATCGGCCAAAACTTGGTGAATTTCTGGCACGGTCTCTAAGATGATGGAGACAACAGATGCCAACACCGAGAGCATGATCAAGTTGTCAATTTGGTGATGCAGCTCGCCTGAGGTGGGTGTCGGGTGCAAAAGTGAAAATATCTTTTGCCTGAAAGTTCGACCTTTGTTTTTGGTGATGAAGGTGTGAGTGATGCGAAACAAGTAAGCTGGGAAATTTATTTTTTTTAATATTTTTTTCATCTTGTCTCCATCGCTGATTTCAAAGTTGCAGTTGTCGTGTCGTTTAAACCTGATCGGTCTGGTGGGGGGAATGCGAGTCAAGTGGCTGTCCAAACAACAAATCAAAGCCCCAAGTGTATAAAAAGGTGAAGACCAAAAAGAAGGCAAAAAGTGCCAAGTCCATGAGCAATGCTTTTACATATCCGATGTCAAACCACCAAGAAAAGAGCAATACAAACCCTACCAATAGGGGAATTTCAAAGCCCAGCGCATGAGCGGCTCGACGAAGCAAGGTACGGTGCGAGGAGACTTGACGGGCTTCCCATTTTTCAAAAAGTGAATTGAACAACCAATTCCATGACACGGCGATGGCTGAGCAAGCGGCTCCCATGATGCTGGCATGAGCGATGCTTTGATCCGACATTTGTGACAAGCCAAAACTAGAACAACTGATCGCAAGCACCTCAAAGCTCACGACAAATAAAATTCTCCTCCTCCAGCCTTGGAGTTGCATGAGCAAGGCGGGTTGGTGCTGGGTCAGTCTATCGAGCAGGCTAACTTTTGTGGGCGATGATGTTTTTGTCATGGTCCGAGCATTATGCACAATTTGAACCTGTCAGCGCACAAGAGCGGCCCAAGAAAGAT
>CAIOTD010000101.1 GCA_903861115.1 uncultured Burkholderiales bacterium | reverse complement strand
CTTGCATGCAGGCTGGAGTGTTAGACGGAAGTCGCAACATTTTGCGAGTTACGAAGAGGTCACGAAACGGTTCGGCAAATTGTTGGGCATTGATCCTTGGCTGATCAACCCCATGTTTGCGCAATGCTCGGGTGTTAACTTTGCAGAGGGACTGGGGCTGGAAGAGCTCAAAACTGCGGTGGAAGGGCTGCTTTTAAAAATCCGCAAGAAGTACAAAGAATACGGCATTCATGAAAAGCCCTTTGTGGTCGTCAAAGCAGACAATGGCACTTACGGCATGGGCATCATGACGGTGAGAGATGTCAAAGATTTGGACGCCCTCAACAGAAAAACCAAAAATAAAATGAGCGTGACCAAAGATGGTCAATCCTTGACGCAAGTGATTGTTCAAGAGGGGGTGTTGACCAATGAGCGCATCAACGATGCGGTGGCAGAGCCCGTCGTTTACATGATGGACCGCTACGTGGTGGGTGGTTTTTACCGTGTGCATGCTGAGCGCGGTGTTGATGAGAATTTAAATGCGCCTGGCGCCTCGTTTGTGCCCTTGGCGTTTGAGCAAAGTGCCCACACGCCCCAACCAGGATTAAAGGCTGGAGCGAGTGTGCCCAACCGTTTTTACATGTATGGCGTGATTGCGCGCTTGGCCATGCTGGCGGCCAGCTACGAGCTTGAGGCGACAGATCCCAATGCAGAGATCTATGATTAAAGACCAGCCCATGAACCTATTGTTTGTTGCAGATCCCTTAGACACCTTTAAGATTCAAAAGGACACGACTTTTGCGATGATGCGTGAGTGTGTTCGCCAAGGCATGGCGGTGTATGCCTGTGAGGTGGGGGATCTCTCTTGGCGCAGTGGTGACAGGGTCAAAGCACAGGCCTGTCGTGTGACGTTGAATCCGAGTGGGAGCCAGCAGTGGTACACCAAAGAGGAGCCCCAAGCGTGTGCGCTCAAAGACTTTTCTGCGGTCTTGATGAGAAAAGACCCGCCCTTTGATGTGGAGTATTTCTATGCAACGCATCTTTTGGAACATGCAAAAAGAGAAGGCGCGCGGGTCTTCAACGATCCTGCATCTTTGAGGGATCATCCAGAGAAACTCGCTATTTTGAATTTCCCCCATCTCATCAGTCCAACGCTTGTGACCAAAAGCGCGGAGCAAATCAAGGCGTTTCACCAAGAACACCAAGACATCATCTTAAAACCCTTGGACGGCATGGGGGGCAAAGGCATTTACCGTGTCAAAAACGACGGCTTGAATTTGGGCAGTCTGATCGAGACGCTCAATCATGAAGGCGAACAGACCGTGATGGTTCAGCGCTATATCCCAGATATAAAAAATGGGGACAAGCGAATTTTGCTCATCAACGGGCAGGTGGTCCCCTATTGTTTGGCCAGAATTCCTCAGGGCAATGAAGTGCGAGGCAATTTGGCGGCCGGTGGACTTGGGGTTGCACAAGCCCTGAGTCCGCGTGACAAGGAGATTGCCAGTGAACTCGGCCCCATTCTTCAAGCCAAGGGCTTGTTTTTGGTGGGCCTGGATGTGATCGGGGACTTGCTGACTGAAATCAACGTGACAAGCCCGACGTGTTTTCAGGAAATTACAGACCAAACCGGATTTGATGTCGCCGCCCTTTTTGTCAATGAACTCAAGGCGCAGTTCTGATCGCAGATCCGTACAAATGGCCGCTGATTTGTCAATGATTTAGGGCGTTGGCGCAGCCCGGACATTCACGACAAAATGGGGGGTGTCGCCAAAACAAGTGGGCAATCCACGGTGCTCCTCGTACTCAAGCACCACCTTCTCACCCAGAGTTTGGTTGATTTTTTCTGCCACTTCGTCGTCTCTGACGGTGAAGAAAAATTTGTCTGGAGCGGTTTGAAGATTGGCAATGGATCGAATTTGCTCACCCTCCCATGTTTTACAGACCCATCCTTTGTAGGAAAGTTTTTGGACAAACCCCACGCTTTCACCTTGCGAGTATGCGAACTTGTAGGCAAAGAATAGATAGACCAGAGGGATCAAAACGCACAGCCCGATCAGCAAGACCAAGGCTTTGAAGGCTTGGGCTTTGATTTTTTGAAATAAGGGTGTGCTCATGGGGCGATGTGATTGAAGGGATGCATGGGGTTCCTGTTAAAAAAGGGGAGGGCGGGGCCGAGTTGCGTCAATGTGAAGAAGCCTTCACCTTTGTTCTCCATGCATGGAGCAACGGCTCGGTGTAGCCACTGGGCTGCTCTTTGCCCTTGAAGACCAAATCCAAGGCGGCTTGGTAGGCTTTGGAGTTCTCTAACTTATCGGCCATGCTCACATAATGAGGATCGGTCTTGTTTTGTGCGTCAACAACGGCGGCCATTTTCTTGAACGCTGATTGGACTTGACGAGACGTCACAATGCCGTGGTGCAACCAATTTGCGATGTGTTGACTGGAAATTCTAAGGGTTGCGCGGTCTTCCATGAGGCCGATGTTATGGATATCAGGCACCTTTGAGCAGCCAACCCCTTGGTCCACCCAGCGAACCACATAGCCCAAAATACCTTGCGCATTGTTGTTGAGCTCTTCTTGGATTTGTGAAGGAGTCCAGTTGGGCTTGGAGACCACTGGAACGCTCAGTAAATCGGACAAAAGTTGATCATGGCTTGGGTTGGTGCGACTTTTTTCAATTTGCTTTTGAACTGAAAACACATCCACTTGGTGGTAATGCAAAGCATGCAAGGTTGCTGCCGTTGGGCTTGGGACCCAGGCCGTGTTGGCGCCAGCCAAGGGATGAGCGATTTTTTGCTTGAGCATATCGGCCATCAAGTCAGGCATGGCCCACATGCCTTTGCCAATTTGCGCTTTGCCCCTGAGGCCACAGGACAAACCGACGAGGACATTGTTTTTTTCATAGGCCTGAATCCAGGCGCTGGACTTCATGTCGCCCTTTCTCATCATGGGGCCCGCAAGCATCGAGGTGTGCATTTCGTCACCGGTTCTATCAAGAAAGCCCGTGTTGATGAACGCCACCCTGGACGGCGCACTGGCGATGCATGCTTTTAAGTTGACGCTGGTGCGTCTTTCTTCGTCCATGATGCCAAGTTTCACGGTGTTCTTTTTGAGTTGGAGTGCTTTCTCTACTTTGGTAAATAGGAGGTCTGCGAAAGCCACCTCTTTGGGGCCATGCATTTTGGGTTTGACAATGTAGACCGAACCCTTGCGCGAGTTTTTAATCCCAGTGGGCTTGGCATTTAAATCGTGAATGGCAATGGCGGTTGTAATGAAGGCATCCAAAATACCTTCAGGAATTTCTCGCTGTTCTGAGGTCTTGGGATCTTGAAAAAGGATGGCTGGATTGGACATCAAGTGGCCCACGTTCCTGAGGAAAAGCAAGGAGCGGCCAGGCAAGCTGATGGTCGTCCCTTTGAGTGACTTGTAGCTTCTATCTGGGTTCAGGCTGCGGGTGAACGTGACGCCATTTTTGGACACCGACTCTGACAAGGTGCCTTTCACAATGCCCAGCCAATTTCGATAAGCCAACACTTTGTCTTGGGAGTCAACCGCGGCCACCGAGTCCTCCAAGTCCAAAATGGTTGACAAAGCCGACTCAATGACCAAGTCACTCACGCCGGCAGGATCTTTGGATCCGATGGTGGTGGAGCGGTCGATGAGCAAGTCCAAATGCAGGCCGTGGTGTTCAAACACGATGCTGCTTGGATGGGCTTTCTCGCCTTGATAGCCCAAGCATTGAGAGGGCTTTGACAAGGCAGAGCTGACCCCTGAACTCAGGGTGACTTTTAAAGCGCCGTTCACAATTTCATATTTAACCGAGTCAAGGTGAGAGCCCTTTTTGAGGGGGACCACTCGGTCAAGCACGTGCCTTGCATAGTCGATGACTTTGGCGCCCCGTTTGGGGTTGTAAGCGGCGGTTTTCTCACACCCGTCGAGCTCACTGATCACATCGGTGCCGTACAAGGCATCGTACAAGGAGCCCCATCTTGCATTGGTTGCGTTCAACGCATAGCGCGCATTCAAAATAGGAACCACCAATTGAGGTCCAGCCTGTTGAGCGAGCTCTTTGTCGACCTTGGAGGTCGTGATCTTGACCTTTTTGGGAACGGGCACAAGATAGCCAATTTTTTGCAAGAAATCTTTGTAGGCCTTGGCGTTTTTAATGGGACCGGGATGCTTGAGGTGCCACTGGTCGAGTTCATGCTGCAAACGCTCGCGCTCATTCAAGAGCGATTGATTCTTTGGAGCGAGTTCTAACACCAGATCACTGAAGGTTTTCCAAAACGTGTCTTTGTTGATGTGAGTGCCTGGAAGGACCTCGTTGTTAACAAAGGCGTAGAGATCGTTGCTGACTTGGAGGTGGTGGGCTTGAGTTCTCTGTGACATGGTGATCGGTGTGTAAGGTTAAAAACAAGGGTTCATGTAAAAGATTGTAGAGTTATAAGGGGCTTGAGGGAAATAGGGTGGCCAACTTATTTTAAAAAGTACCCAAATCGGTGCGAAATCTCACAAAACTCATGCGATTGGGCGCAAGAGCCGCCAGATTGAATCGACCCTTGGCGTGGGTGTCTAAAAATAGGCTCGTCAAGGGGGTAAAACCAGCATTTGCAGCCGCTATAGGGCTAGAAATTATGGCCTACACTATTGAACTTGAGAAAATGTACTCTTCGAATATTGTTTTGATAAAGTCTACTTGTGAAGATATGGAGTAGACGGTCCTACTTGACCTCATCTGCCAGCAAGGGATGGGGGTTTTTATAAAGCCACAACATGTCACTGGTTCAACTAGCTTTAAAGCGTTCTTACACATTCATTGTGATGGCCATCTTGATCCTTTTGGCCACGCCATTTGCGTTGCTCAACATGGCGACAGATATTTTTCCTGAAATCAACATTCCTGTTGTCAGCGTCATCTGGACCTACAACGGTCTTTCGGCTCAAGAGATGGGTCAACGAATTGCTTCATCCAGTGAGCGCGGCATGTCCACGGTGGTCAATGACATTGAGCACATTGAGTCAACCTCCTTGAACGGCATTTCCGTCATTAAAATTTTCTTTCAACCCAAGGCGAACATACAAGCGGCCATTTCTCAAGTGGTGGCCTCGGTGCAAGCACAAGTCAGGCAACTGCCCCCCGGCATCACCCCGCCCCTGGTGATCAAATACTCGGCCTCCAGTATTCCTGTCATTCAGTTGGCTTTGTCGAGCCCCACTTTGTCTGAGTCCTCTTTGTTTGATGCAACCATCAACTCATTGCGCCCTCAATTGGTCACCATTCCAGGCGTGGCCATCCCTTTCCCCTATGGCGGCAAGATCAAAGTGGTGTCTGTGGACATCAACAATCGTGAGCTGCAGGCCAGAGGCCTGGCACCCTCTGATGTGGTCAATGCCATCAGCCTTCAAAATTTAATCTTGCCTTCGGGCACGGCCAAATTAGAGGGCTCAGAGTATGCCGTGTCATTGAACAGTTCGCCAACAACCATTGCTGGCTTGAACGAATTGCCCGTTCGGACAAGCAATGGTGCAACCGTGTTGATCAAGGATGTGGCCAATGTGCGAGACGGCTTTCAGCCCCAGACCAATATTGTTCGCCAAGATGGATCGAGGGGCGTGTTGCTGTCGATCTTAAAAAATGGCGGGGCATCAACGCTTGATATTGTTGACGGCATCAAGAAGGCGTTGCCCATTGCAGCAGAAAGCATGCCCTCGGATATCAAAGTGAGCCAATTGTTTGATCAATCCATTTTTGTCAAGGCGGCGATCAAGGGTGTGGTGAGCGAGGCCATCATTGCCGCGGCGTTAACGGCGGCCATGGTCTTGCTTTTCTTGGGCAGTTGGAGGAGCACACTCATCATTGCTTTGACCATTCCGTTGTCCATCTTTTCATCCATTTTGATTTTGTTTGCATTGGGTGAGACGCTTAACTTGATGACGCTTGGCGGCTTGGCTTTGTCGGTGGGTATTTTGGTGGACCAAGCCATTGTGACCATTGAAAACATCGAGCGCCACCTTCACATGGGCAAGCCCTTGTACGATGCGATTGAAGTTGGCGCCGGTGAGATTGGGGTGCCCGCGTTTGTGGCGACACTTTGTATTTGTATTGTGTTTGTGCCCATGTTTTTTCTCTCAGGGGTTGCGAAATTCTTGTTCGTCCCTTTGGCCGAAGCCGTTGTGTTTGCCATGTTGGTGTCGTTTTTCTTGTCCAGAAGCTTTGTACCCACCATGGTCAAGCTGCTGATGGGTCACCACGATCACGGCGCACCCAAGGGAGAAAAAAAGCCCAATGTGTTTGAAAACATTTACATCAAATTCGATCAACTCTTTGAGCAATTTAGGGCCGGCTACAGGGAAATACTGGCAAAAGTGTTGATGAACAGGAAGGCATTTGGAACCGCGTTTCTGAGCTTTTGTATCGTTTCCTGCGGCTTGTTTCCTTTTCTTGGAAGAGATTTTTTCCCCAGTGTGGACTCGGGGCAAGTGAGGCTGCACTTTAGAGCGCCAACAGGAACAAGAATTGAAGAAACCGCGAAACTGGCCGACGCCATAGAGGCCAAAATCAAGCAATTGATTCCCAAAGAAGAGTTGGAAACCATTTTGGACAATCTGGGCGTGCCCAACAGTGGTATCAACCTGTCATACAGCAATGGCGGCACATTTGGCTCCTTGGATGGGGAGTTGCTCATTGCCTTGACCGAAGAGCACCGGCCCTCCAGTGTTTTAACCACGCTTTTGCGAGAAGAGTTGCCAAAGTCCTTTCCAGGCGTTGAGTTCTTTTTTCAGCCTGCAGATATCGTGACGCAAATTTTAAATTTTGGTCTTCCTGCAGCGATTGACGTGCAGTTGACGGGCAACGACTTGCTTGGCAATGCTGAGCTGGCTGCAGAAATCACAAAGGAAATTGCAAAAATACCAGGCGCAGTGGATGCGCACGTTCATCAAAAACTCAACGCGCCAGGCATTGCGCTTGAGATGGATCGCTCTAGACTTCAACAAATGGGCTTGAATGCCCAAAATGTGGGACAAAATGTGTTGATTGCTTTGTCGGGCAGTTCCCAGACCTCGCCTGCGTTTTGGCTCAATCCCAAAAACGGTGTGGTCTACAGCATCGTGATTCAAAATCCACAGTATTCATTTCAATCGATCAATGATTTGTTAAGCATTCCTGTGAGCAGCCAGGTCAATCCCGTTGAAAGTACGCAGCTGCTGGGCAATTTGGTGACGTCTAGGCCGGTCAAGCAGTTGCCCATCGTGTCCAGATACAACATTTCTCCTGCCATTGACATCTATGTGAATGTTCAAGGGACTGATTTGGCAAGCGTAGCCAACAAGGTGGCCGGTGTTGTGGACAGCGTGAAAGCCAAGTTGCCCAAAGGTTCACAAGTCGCCATCAGGGGTCAGGTTCAAACGATGCAATCCTCTTTCATTGGCCTAGGCGTTGGCTTGGTGATGGCGATCGTCTTGGTCTATTTGCTGATTGTGGTGAATTTTCAGTCCTGGATTGATTCGGCCATTATCATCACAGCACTGCCTGCTGCTTTGGCAGGCATTGCTTGGATGCTCTTTTTGACGGGAACCACTTTGAGCGTTCCAGCCTTAACGGGTGCCATCATGACGATGGGGGTTGCAACGGCCAACAGTATTTTGGTGGTTTCTTTTGCCAAGCAACAAAGGGATGAGGGACTTAACCCCTATCAATCGGCTCTAGAAGCTGGTGCGACAAGGATTCGACCGGTCTTGATGACGGCGCTGGCCATGATCATTGGCATGATTCCAATGGCGCTCGGACTTGGTGAGGGCGGCGAGCAAAACGCACCGCTGGGTCGTGCGGTCATCGGTGGCTTGGTTTTTGCAACTGTTTCAACCTTGTTTTTTGTGCCCGTTGTGTTTGCCGCAGTTCACCAAAGTCTTTTCGATAAAGAATTGAAGAAGTCAAAATAAATTAAATGTTGATGATCTAAATAGGAAATGAAGATGTCAAATCAGTCGATTGTTGCCAAAAGCAAAATTTGGATATGGGGTTTCGTTATTTTGTTGGGCGTGGGCTCTGCCAACACTATTTTTAATCGCATCGGAAACGCGAAGATTTTAGAAAAACAAATAGAAGAAAAAACCAAACTGTTTGTAAAAATTGATGTGGTCAAAAATGCCGATGCCCCGCAGCTCTTGAGGCTACCGGGTACTTTGCTAGGTTTTTCTCAATCGCCTGTTGCGTCTCGTGCAAGTGGCTACATTCGAAAATGGAACAAGGATATTGGCAGCTTGGTGCAAGAGGGTGAAGTGCTTGCAGAAATTGACACGCCTGAGTTGGATCAGTTGTTGTCTCAATTGGTTGCGACGCAGCAACAAGCTTCAGAGAGCATGCAGCTGGCAAAGTCATCTCTTGAGAGGTGGGAGGCGCTTAGAAAGAAGGATGTCGTCTCACAACAAGAGTATGAGGAGAAGAAAAGCAGCTACACACAGGCCATTGCCAACTACAACGCTGCGGCAGCCAACGCGGAAAGAACGCGTCAGTTGAGCGGCTTTAAAAAGGTGGTGGCACCCTTTTCAGGTGTGATCACAAAGCGAAATATTGATATTGGGGACTTGATCGATGGGACAACAAAACCCCTCTTTTTAATTGCAAAAACAGATCCTTTGCGCGTTTATATCAATGTTCCGCAGTCTTACTCTCAGTGGGTCAAAGTGGGCCAGTCCGCCGACATCAGTTTGGATGAAATCAGAGGCAAGACCTTTCAAGGTCAAATCACGAAGTCAGCTTCAGCCATTGATCCATTGACTAGAACCATGCAAGTCGAGATCACGTTAGGCAACAAAGAGAAAAAATTGTTGCCCGGTTCATTTGTACAAGTGAATTTAAAACTGCCTGCATCCAATGCAATCAATATCCCCTCCAATGCCTTGTTGATCAGAAAAGAAGGCACACAAGTTGCCGTGGTAGATGCTGAGAATAAAGTCCATCTTCAAAAAATCCGATTGGGAAGAGACTTTGGTGTAAACGCTGATGTGATCGAAGGTTTAAAAGGCGGCGAGCGATTGGTCTTGAACCCCTCAGATTCTTTGAGTGAGGGTGATGTGGTGACTGTCGTTGTGGATGCGGTGAAAGCGGAACAACCCGCATCAGGAAGCACTGAAAAGGCAAAGCCATGAAAAAA
Source organism: uncultured Burkholderiales bacterium (assembly GCA_903861115.1). GTDB lineage: Bacteria > Pseudomonadota > Gammaproteobacteria > Burkholderiales > Burkholderiaceae_C > Limnohabitans. The sequence goes on along the minus strand of CAIOTD010000101.1, from coordinate 2,768 downwards.
GTGGGTTGGATGGTGTGTGTCTTGGCTGGGCTTGCCTCTTGTTCGAGTCCTCCCACATATGAAAAAGTAAAGCTTGAAATGCCCGCAGAGTTTCGGGAGGCCGTTCCTTGGAAGGCGGCAAAACCCAACGATCAACAGCTAAAACAGCGATGGTGGGAGGACTTTGAGGACAAAGAGTTGTCGCAGTTTGAGGAACGTGCACTCAAGAACAGCACCAATCTGAAAATTGCCATTGAGCGAGTGAACCAAGGGCGCGCCAACTTTAGCACCGCCAATGCAGGGCTTTTGCCTCAGGTCAATGCCACGGGACGTTTGGCGCGTTTAGAAATTTCAGGGGCCAGGCCCTTAACCAACTACAACACGCCAAACCAAGCCACCGTACAGACGGATATCTTGCCTCAAGTCCTGGCCTCTTATGAACTTGATTTTTGGGGACGCGTGAGCTCCAGCGTTGAAGCGGGGAAGGCGAGCTTGGAGCAGTCCATGGCGGACTTTCAAAATGTAAAGTTGGTTTTGTCGACCGATGTGGCCACAAACTACTTTAATTTGAGGCAAGCAGATATTGAAATTGATTTGCTCGAGCAGTTGATTCGGTTGCAAGAGAAGGCGGCACTTTTGGCGTCAGAGCGCTTTAAATTGGGTTTGAATTCTGCACTTGAAAGTGCTCAACAACAAATTGCTCTGGATACGACCTTGGGACAAATAGAGCAAGTTAAAAGATCCAGAAGCATCTTTGAGCACGCATTGGCTGTATTGCTTGGAGAAAACCCAACCAATTTCAAGGTCGCGGTCAAATTGGCCGACAGACGCACCATCGATGTCCCCCTTGGTATTCCGGCGGTGTTATTGGAAAGACGGCCTGATGTGGCGTCTGCTGAGCGGGCTGTTGCTGCTGCTAATGCACAAATCGGCATAGCACAAGCGGCATATTATCCACAGATCACGCTTGGTGGCGGTTTTGGTTATGAGGCCACAAAACTTTCAAACCTGTATTTCGCCCCGAGCCGAGTTTGGTCGTTTGGACCAAGTTTGTCCTTGCCTTTGTTTGACGGTGGAAGAATTGATGCCAACGTTGCGTTCAGCAAGTCGGCTTATGCAATCTCTGTGGAGAACTATAAAAAAGCTGTCCTCACCGCCATGCAAGAAGTCGAGGATGGCCTGAGTGGTGTTTTGGCTTTGGATAAAGCCTGGGTACAAGCCACTCGTGCAAGTCAATCGGCCGCTCGGATTTTTGAAATTTCAAGGGAACGATACAAGGGCGGGGTTGCCAGTGCTTTTGATCTGGCCTTGGCGGAACAAGCGTTCATCAATACAAAACGTTTAGAAACCCAAGCCTTTGCATCAAAGCTTCAGGTGCAAATATTCTTGATCAAAGCCACGGGTGGTGGCTGGAGCGGTCAAAAGGCAGAGGGTTTATAAATCAGAGCTTTGCTGGGAGCGCTGTGTTGTCAACAGGCCTCCCATGTATTAAGAAGCTTTAAGCTTATTTAGGTTTCGCAGTCTAGCAGTTCGCCGAGAAATGTGAATCAAGCAGTTGTTCAGACTTGTGCGGAAAGGCCCTTCATGCCGTGTTCTTTTTTTATCGCGCCGACTTCCTCGGATTTCAAAAATTTTAAGAAATGCTGAACGGCTTGCAATCGAACAAGATCTGATGCGACGGCTTTGGGAATGCCGGAGGAAAAAATAGTAATGTAGGCAATCTCTGCTGGAAGGGTGCCCAAAACATCAATCCCGGCAATAGCGATCAATTCACTCAATTGCTGAAAACCAAGAGCAACCTGACCGTTTGCGACCAAAGAGCCCACAGGTGTTCCTGGCGGTGGGACAACCAAACAGGACTTGACTTGTGAGGACAGCCCCCAGCGCTCGAAAAGTTTCTCAAGATAAACACCACTGGGTCCAGTGGAGTAGCTTAAACTTTTGCTAGAAAGCACTGCCTTTTTAAGGCTTGATTCACTGGAGATATCGGGATGCTGGGTGCCACTTTGCACGGCTACAGCAATTTGTGATTCGACCCAATCTTGTCTAGAGTCATGAATGAGATGACCTTCTTGAATTAGGCGATCAATGGCGTCCGAGCCAAGGAGTGCCATGTCATAATTTTCACCATTTTGAATGCGTTTTGCGGCATCCACGCCACCCATGGACTCAATGTTCACTTGAATGTTGAATTGGCTCAAATAGAGCCTAGACAGTTCCAACAAGATTGATTTAGTTGCCATGGAGGAAACACCCTTGAGAACAAGGCGGGGTTGCATATCCTCAGAAGGGGTCAAGGCGATGTTAGGCGTTGTCATAAGTAGTACGGACCAAGATGGTTGGCAATTTAGGTGTGTCGCAACATGAGCTAAATTGGTGGGCTTAAACAGAAAAACCACCCGCGGGTGGTTTTTAGATTTTCTGGTGGCCTGGGGCGGAATCGAACCACCGACACAAGGATTTTCAATCCTCTGCTCTACCGACTGAGCTACCGGGCCAAGGATATAGATTATAGCCTAAAGTTAGACAGATTTTCAAGAAGAGCAATAAAGTATTCAAATCAGTATAAAACTCTGCAGGTAGAGATGTAAATGGGGCGAATTTGCCAAAAGCTCGTCTTTGACTTGTAATCAATTGTGAATTGGAACCATGATCTTGGGATCAATCAATCAGCCAATGTTGGGTGTCGTTTTGAACGACACTTAAAGCCAATGATTTGAGTAAGTTTTGTTATTCACACCGTGGGGACGGTTTTTCGGGGTTGAAATTTCGGATTTGAGGGTGTCGTT
>CAIOTD010000100.1 GCA_903861115.1 uncultured Burkholderiales bacterium | reverse complement strand
CTCCCCAGTTGACTCTTTCTTTGGACCAACTCGCCAGAAAGAACACCACACTGAACAACTCTTCCAACATCACTCGCTTTTTGGCCATGTATGCATGGAAGCCCAACACAACGCTTGTCTTTAACGTTGCCAACTTGACCAACTCTACCAATGCAACGGAGTCCTTGCTTGCCACTCAAGCCGGCACAACAGGTGGTGGATATGCGGGCAAATCACAGCAAGCCATTGCTGCGGGTGTTCGCTTCAGCTTCTAATTTAACTTTTCTTAGTTAGTTTATTGTTTTTGTTCTCCGATTGGGTCCTGTTGAGCTGCAACTCAACAGGACCTTTTTTTCGAACTGTTTGGCGGTTTAGTGCACCTAACACGGAGCGATCATCAAACTTTGATGGCCAAACCATCGCTTCTCGGGTCATGAGAGCCTTGCACATTGCCTTCTTGATCCACGCAAATCGCGCCAGGGTGACCCATCAAAGGATTGAGTGCACCCAGAACTTCAAGCTGGTGACCCTTTTGTCTGAGGGATGCCAAAACGCTGTCACCCACACTCTCTTCAATTTTTAAATTCTCAGTGCTGCTGGAGAAGGTTTTGCCCAGCAAAAACCTTGGGGCAGTCAATGCCGCCAAGGGCGTCATGTTGTAATCGATCAAACGCGTCAAAATGGTGGCCAAGGTTTGAGGTTGCCCATCGGCGCCTTGCGTGCCGTAGAGGATCTTGGCGCCGTTGTCTTTCAAGTAAAGCCCTGGGTTCAAAGTATGAAAAGGTCTTTTGCCAGGCTCCAACACATTCGGATGCAGGGGGTCTAAGTGAAAGGCTGCACCTCGGTTGTGCCAAATGAGTCCCGTGTCCCCCATGACCACACCACTGCCCCAGTCGTAGTAGACCGTTGCAAGCAAGGACACACTGTTGCCCATGGCATCCGCCACACCAACAAAAACAGTGTCCCCTTGCTGAAAGACATTGGGCCAAGGCCTGGCTTTTTGAAGGTCGACTTGCTGAGCGAGGTGCCTGAGATGCTCCAAACTGAGCAATTGATCAATGGGGACATCTCTAAAATCTGGGTCGGCCACAAAGCGATTGCGGTCCATGAACGCGAGCTTAATGGCTTCTACCAACAAATGGTAATGCTCGGCACTGCCTTCTTGATTTTTTTGAACATCAAACTGATTCAAAATACCCATGATTTCAAGAGTCGTGACCCCTTGAGTTGGCGGCGCATGCGCATAAAGTGTGCCTTGTCGGTAGCGCACGTGGATGGCGGGCTCTACGCGGGCCTTGGTGGCAGCAAGGTCGTCATAATCCAAAGGGGCGCCCAATGCTTTAAAGTGAAGCGCCAACTCTTTGGCAAGCTCTCCTTGGTAAAAATCCTCCGCACCATTTTGAGCCACTCGGCGCAAGGTGTTTGCCAATGCTGCTCTTGTGACCCTTTGATGGGCTTTGAATGGGGCACCCAAGGGGTCTGTGAAATGCTGAAAGATATCGGGCAGTTGAGATTTTTCATGTTCACGAAATCCAAGCCAAAACCGCTCTGACTCTGAAATTTCAAACCCTTCCTTTGCCAAGGCAATTGAGGGATCGAAGAGTTCTTGCCAAGTTTTGGTGCCTTGTAAGACCGTTCGGCTGTAATGAAAAGCTTTCTCATAAGCACTCAATGCACCAGCGGTGGTGATCATGGAGCGCGGCCCACGGGTGGGCAAATGCGTCTCATAGCCTGTGATGTTCCTGGCGGCTTGTCCAATGCCTGAGATGGAGACCACCTCACCCTCTTTCCCCGAGACCAAAAGAAAAGCGTCTCCCCCCAAGCCACAAAAGTGGGGATAGGTCACACCCAGCGCAAGGGCAACAGCAATGGCAGCCTCTACGGCGTTGCCACCTGAACGCAACAGAGTGGCCCCAATTTCACTGGCCATTGAACTGGGGCTGGTGACCATCCCAGAGGGACCTGAATGCGTTTGAGCGGGGTGGTGAAGATTCATCATGGG
>CAIOTD010000099.1 GCA_903861115.1 uncultured Burkholderiales bacterium | reverse complement strand
CTTACGTAAGTTGAGAACTTTACGTCGACAACACGGTAGACCCGAAGAAACCAAACCTGACACAGCAATTGGTGAGCACCAATAGAAATCTTGGCAAACAAAGGTCACAAAATTTATTTAAAAGTTCTAACAATTGACCCAATCGCTTATTCAAAATTAAACAGGATCTGTGATTTGAGTGGCTCACGGGAATCGCCTTAAAAAGGGTGTTTACTTGGTTTGCAACAATGACAAATAGGTTTCCAGTCTGTCGAGCACACTGTTCCAACCAGGGCCCATGCTGGCGTGACCTGCCAGGAATGTGGCTTTCTCTTGTTCGCTGGCGTCATAAGGGACCCACTCGATGATGAGCAGCGTTCCGCCGTCTTGCTCGGTGAGCGTGGTGGTGGACAGCGTTTGCATTGGCCACGATGCATCCCATGGATTGGGGGCCACGTTGCCTTGTGCGTCCGAAAAGTGCTGCATCATGACGATTTTTTCTGGGGTCTGAATTTCACGAAATTGCCATAAGCCCCACAAAGCCGTGCCACCCTCCAACGCCTGACAGTAATGGAACTTACCACCAAGGCGAAAGTCCATCGCACTGTGCGACATGGTGACGCCCTTTGGACCAAACCAGTGCAGCAGGTGCTCGGCTTGGGTGTAAACGTCCCATAACAGTTGGCGTGGGGCTTTAAGGTGGCGTGTGATGACGAAAGGCAAAGGCTCGTAGGCTTGGGTGATAGTCGTAGTGGTCATGGCTTTTCCGTTTTGAGTATGGTGTTTGTGATGTGATGGGTTTGTATAAACTTCCGTCAGCATCTAGGGCATCGCATTTAGCACAGGAAATACTATTAAACTGCAAATGGTTTGTTGATTCGCATACCAATTAGAAAGACAATTAAATCGCCATCCATTCGTGCTGTCATTCGGTCTTTGTAAATCATATGTCCTTCATTTGAAGGACCAACATTACTTCATTTAAAAACCTAGCTTAGATAACCCTCACATTCCTAGGTTCTTGAAGGCCCCAAACTTTACTCAAAAGTTCTGAGAATCTAATTTTCAAGATACTGGTGAGCAAATTTCAACAAGTGTTCCATCAGGACACCTGACATAAGCAACGATTTGCCCCCAAGGTTTTGCCAATGGCTCTTTGATAGACCTAGCACCTGCGTCAAGGGCTTTTGCATAAGCGGCAGCAATATCATCCGAGACAAGTGCTATCTCAACTCCTAAAGGTTTGTCGCCATTGATTTTGACGTAGCCATTAGGCAAATTACTTTTGCCTAACTCGTGAGATGCGAAAGCAAGCGCGGTGCTTCCTGTTTCCAATTCACCATAACCACTTTCGTGAATGAATCGGCGTTTGAAATCAAAAGCATTTTCAAAGAACTCAATGCTTTGAGTGACATCATCAGTGTAAATGATGGTGTATCCGAATTTCACACATTACTCCCACTCAATGGTTGCAGGCGGCTTTGAACTCACGTCATAAGTGACTCTGTTGATACCTCTGACTTCGTTGATGATCCTAGAGGAGACCTTTTTAAGCAAAGCATAGGGTAATTCAGCCCAGTCAGCGGTCATGAAGTCTGAAGTTTGGACAGCTCGCAAAGCAACCACATAGTCATAGGTCCTCCCGTCCCCCATGACCCCAACACTTTTAACCGGCAAAAAAACAGTAAAGGCTTGAGAAGTTAAATCGTACCAAGACTTTCCAGTTTTTTCGTCCTTAAAGGCTCGCAACTCTTCAATGAAAATATGGTCTGCGCGTCTTAGCAAATCAGCATACTCAGCCTTGACCTCTCCCAGGATTCTGACCCCTAGGCCTGGACCAGGAAAGGGATGGCGGTACACCATCTCTTTGGGCAAGCCCAAAGCCACTCCCAATTCACGCACCTCATCTTTGAACAAGTCCCTCAGTGGTTCTAGCAACTTTAGCCCCAACTGTTCAGGCAAGCCGCCCACATTGTGATGGCTCTTGATGGTGACCGCCTTTTTACTTTTGGCGCCCCCAGACTCGATCACATCGGGATAAATGGTGCCTTGAGCAAGAAAACTGGCCCCTTTGTGCCCAAGGGCTCCACTCTTGAGCTTGGCCGCCTCTTGTTTGAACACATCCACAAAAAGTCCACCAATGATTTTGCGTTTGGCTTCTGGGTCGCTGACGCCGGCGAGTTTGCCTAAAAAAAGCTCACTTGCATCAACACGGATCACGTGCGCATGCAACTTGCCAACGAACATCTCCATGACCAAATCGCCCTCATTGAGGCGCAACAGGCCGTGATCGACAAAGACACACGTGAGTTGGTCTCCAATGGCTCGGTGAATGAGCGCCGCAGCAACGGAAGAATCCACGCCACCAGAGAGCCCCAAAATAACTTCCTCATCCCCCACTTGTGCTTTGATGCTTTTGATGGCCTCTTCAATGTGATCTTTCATGACCCAATCGGCTCGGACAGCACAAATCTCCAGCACAAAGCGCTCTAGAATTTTTTGCCCTAAAACCGTGTGCGTCACTTCTGGATGAAACTGAACTGCGTAAAAATGCCGCTGTTCATCGGCCATCCCCGCAATGGGGCAACTGGGCGTGCTGGCCATCAACTTGAAGCCGGCAGGCAACGCCACCACCTTGTCACCGTGGCTCATCCAGACCTTGAGCATGCCGTGCCCTTCAGGGGTTTCAAAGTCGCAGAGATCGCGCAACAAAGCCGTGTGCCCGTGTGCACGGACCTCAGCGTAACCAAACTCTCTGGTGTGCCCACTCTCCACCTTGCCACCGAGCTGCATGGCCATGGTTTGCATGCCATAACAAATCCCTAAAACGGGCACGCCCAATGTGAATGCAGCATCAGGGGCTTTGTCGGTCAACTCCTCATAAACACTCGCGTGCGAGCCAGAAAGCACGATGCCTTTGACTTGGTGGGTTTTTGCATAGTCAATCAACCATTCGTTTGATACATCACAAGGGTGAACCTCGCAGTAAACATGTGCCTCGCGGATACGCCGAGCAATCAGTTGCGTGACCTGTGAGCCAAAATCTAAAATTAAAATGGTTTCGTGTTGCATGTGTCTAGCTTGAAAGATGAATCAAAAATGACCGAGAATGAACATGGCTTGTCCTTCAGAAAAAACCAACACTTGGACACCAAGTGTTTAAGTTCAAGCAAACTACTGTCTTCTAATCGGCCCTGTAATTGGGTGACTCTTTGGTGATTTGGACATCGTGGACGTGACTTTCGCGAATACCGGCTGTTGTGATTTCAACAAACTCCGCACGTTCTTTCAAGTCATCAATACCAGCACACCCGCAATACCCCATGCTGGCCTTTAACCCACCCGCCATTTGGTAGACGATCGCCACCATGGAGCCTTTGTAAGGCACACGGCCCTCAATGCCCTCAGGCACCAATTTATCGGCATTGGGGTTGGTGCGGCTGGACTCTTGGAAGTACCGGTCGGCACTGCCTTGTTGCATCGCGCCAATGCTGCCCATGCCGCGGTAGCTCTTGTAACTTCTGCCTTGAAACAAAATGACCTCACCTGGGGCCTCTTCGGTCCCAGCAAAGATACCGCCCATCATGACCGTAGAGGCACCTGCCGCAAGGGCCTTGGCAATGTCACCGCTGTAACGCACACCGCCGTCGGCAATGAGCGGAACACCTGTGCCTTTCAACGCTTGAGCCACATTGTCGATGGCTGTGATTTGCGGCACACCGACACCAGCCACAATGCGAGTCGTACAAATCGAACCCGGGCCGATGCCTACTTTGACAGCATCAGCGCCCGCCTTGACCAAATCACGCGCCGCTGCAGCGGTTGCAATATTGCCCCCAACGACATCCACATCAGGATACGTTTGTTTTAACCACCGCACGCGGTCCAAAACCCCTTGACTGTGACCGTGCGCGGTATCCACCACAATGGCGTCGACACCGGCTTTGACCAGCAACTGAACACGCTCCACGGTGTCTTCACCCACACCCACAGCGGCGCCGACACGCAACCGTCCAGAACCATCACGGGCCGCATTGGGGAAACTCGTTTGCTTGGTGATGTCTTTGACAGTGATCAGCCCCTTGAGCACAAAGTGCTCATCAATCACGAGCAACCTCTCAAGCTTGTACTTGTTCAGCAACGCCTTGGCCTCTTGTGCTGTGGTGCCCTCAGGCACGGTGATCAATTTGTCTTGCGGCGTCATGATTTCACTGACTTTGATGTCGTGTCGAGTTTCAAAACGCAAATCTCGTCCGGTGACAATCCCGATCACGTGCCCTGCATCACACACTGGAAAGCCCGAGATGCCCAACTGCTCAGAAAGTTCCAACACTTGACTGACTGTATGATCAGGGGTGATCACCACTGGGTCGCGCAAAACGCCACTTTCATAGCGTTTGACTTTAGAGACTTCGTGGGCTTGCTGCTGGGGCGTGAGATTTTTGTGGATAATGCCCATGCCTCCCTCTTGGGCAATGGCAATGGCGAGTCTGGACTCCGTGACGGTGTCCATTGCAGCAGAAACAAGGGGAAGATTAAGAGAAATTCTGCGAGAAAATTGCGTATTTAATCGTGTGTCTTTGGGCAAAACTTCAGAATAAGCGGGCACCAACAAGACATCATCAAAAGTGAGCGCTTTACCTAGTAGACGCATGGGTCTAGCCTCCAAAACCGTTTATTCTAACGTTTTAAGGCATGATTTAAGGCTCGAAGGACCCTCTCGCCGTGTAAAAATCCATGCTTGAACCTCAAAAAAATAGGGTAATGCCCTTAAAAAAACAACACGATGAACGGTTATTATGACTTTTTAAATGAGCGGCAACGAACACATGAACACCATTTCTAACCAGCTCTTTCAAACGCCTCGGGTCATGCGTACCTGTCTCTTGTGCACTTCTATGGCACTGCTGAGCCTTTTCACCAGCGGCTGCACAGTACTCAGCATCGCCGATGCTGCAGTCTCGGGAACAGTGGCGGTCATCTCTACGGGGGTGAGCGCGACCACCTCGGTGGTCAAAGCGGTCCTGCCCAGTGG
>CAIOTD010000098.1 GCA_903861115.1 uncultured Burkholderiales bacterium | reverse complement strand
TGCAACTTAAAGGCATCAACGCCTGAACTCGTCCACCGATGGGTGGCCCTGAACTTTCCTCTTCAGTCCTTGATCTAAAAATGAAAAAAATCCTATTCTTTTGCGCCCTCTGTTTCAATGTTCAAATGTGTTTGGCCGATTCGGCCGGATTTTTAGGCATCGACCACAAATGGTCTTTAGATAACAGCGGCATTTGGTCCAGAGACACCCAAAAGGCTGTCGAGATGGGCTCTGCAGGCCTCTTGGTTTTAGGCGCTTTGTACGAAGGCGGCGACAGCAAATTGGGCAAAACCTATTGGCAAGCCATCGATTCGATGGTGAGCGCGGATGTCACAGCAACGCTTGCGAAATCGGTTTTTAAACGTCAACGCCCCATTGATGGCAACAATCCCAATGCGTTTTTCAACAACCCCAACGACAAAAGCTTTCCCAGCGGAGAAGTCACCCACATCACGGCCATCGTGACACCGTTTATCCTCAACTACAAGGATGAAAACCCAAGCATTTGGGGCTTGGCCGTGCTGCCCGCCTACGTTGGCATGGCCAGACTGAAGTCACAAGCACATTGGCAAACCGATGTACTGGCTGGCTTGGCACTTGGTTCTGGCATGGGTTACTTGGCCAGCAACCGAAGCAATCCTTGGAGTTTGAATGTAATGCCCTCGGGCGTCAGCATTGGTTTCAAGAAAAACTTCAACTGATCCCCTGACCCCTTCAGTTTCAATCCATTTTTGCGCCAGACAATTTGATCAGCTTTTCCCACTTATCCGTCTCCGTTTGAATGTATTTGGCCAAGTCCTCCTTGCTGCCACCCAATACATCGATGCCCTGTGCCAAAAGTTGGCTCCTGACTTCAGACGACTGAAGGGCGAGGTTGATGTTGGCATTCAATTTATCCAAAATGTCTTTGGGCAATCCGATGGGCGCCAAAATACCAAACCAAACCGAAGTCTCATAGCCATTGAGCCCAGATTCACTCACGGTTGGTATTTTGGGCGCCACACCACTTCGTTGAGCACTCGTGACAGCCAGCGCTTTTAAACTGCCACTGTTGATGTGCGCAATGGCCGTGGAGGCAGGGGAGAACATCACGGGCACCAAACCCGACAACACATCGGAGATGGCCTGTGAACTGCCCTTGTAGGGGACGTGGGTCATTTTGATGTTGGCCATCAAATTGAACAATTCCCCTGACAAATGGGGCGAGGTCCCATTGCCTGAGGAGGCGTAATTCAATAAATTAGGCTTGGCTTTACCCAATGCAATCAACTCTTGAACACTCGAAACGCCCAAGGAGGGATGCACGACCAAAATGTTGGGTAAATTGGTGATCAATGCGATGGGAGACAAATCGCTGGAGAAGTTAAATGGTAGATTTTTACCCATCCCCGAGTTGATGGTGTTGGCCACAGAGCCGACCAACAAGGTATAGCCATCGGGGGCTGAACGCACCACAAATTCAGTGGCGATGTTGCTGCTCGCACCTGGTTTGTTGTCCACAACGACAGCTTGCCCTAAAAGCTCACCCAGTCGTTTAGCGACGATTCGCGCGGTCACATCAGCAGAGCTCCCACTTGGAAAGCCCACGACCAACTTCAAAGGCCTGGTGGGAAAACTCACCTCAGCGGCAAAAGCAAGCGCCCCACTCATGATAAAAAACACCGCCAAGAGGGCTTGACATGCTTTGGAATTATTTGTTGATCTCTTCAATTTTGTCCCCTGAATTGGGTGAGAATATTCAACCATTATCACCTCAAAAAAAATTTCATGTCCAAATTAAAAATCACCCAATGTCGTGCGTTCATACAAGCCGTCACGCAAAAAGCGCTTGAAATGCAAGTGCCTGTTGCCATCGCCTTGGTCAATGCAGAGGGTCACTTGCTGGCTTTAGAAAGAATGGACGATGCCGGCTTTATTACGCCCGATATTGCCCAAAGCAAAGCGTTCACAGTGGCTGCATTTCGCTCCATGAGCCCAAGGTTTCCAGATGGCTTGACCATTCAGCAATGGTTCAAGGAAAGAAACCCTCAGATGCTGATCAATGCATCCATCTTCACGGGGGGCAAGGTGGTGGTCTCTGGGGGATGTGCGCCAATTTTTGATGGCGATGAGATGATTGGCGCCTATGGCATCAGTGGCGGAACATCCGATCAAGATGAGGAAATGGCGATTTATGCACGCCAAAAAGTTGGACTGGCTCACCGCCCAGCCCACGACTCAACCCCTGCAGAGGTGAAGAAACACATTGAAGATTTATACGCCAAAGCTGGCATCAACGCCAATAAGCTTTAAGCACGCGATGAGACCCCAAGCTTTCGCAGTGCTTCATTGATTTATTTTTTTGCGTCTTGATCGCTGATCGATTTCTTTCTTAAAAAAATCACTGACCACTTAAAGTTGATTTGATTTCAAGAGAAAGATGCGTCAAGCTCAACCACGCACCAGACCATCGATTTTTTATGTCTTTTTATTCGATGTTGGGATTAGAAAACAAGTGCTTTTGAATGGGGAGCTGATGGGTTCACATTGCACGCGCTAAAAATCTTGCGCTCGGTGTTTTACGGTTGAATTTCAAAGCAAACCTCGATCGACTGATCTGAACTGTCGGCTTGGGTACTCGCTAACTTGTTGAGCACCACCACACGCTTTCCATACAGTTGATCCAATTGAGCAAAACTCTCCTTTGGCAGCTCCGCATAAGCAAACAGGCCACCTGAAATGCTAGGACTTGAATCTTTCATCGCAAAGAGGATGTTCAAGTCTTTGAACTTCACGTGCGAGCAAGACCCGTTGTCAATCAAGTAGATGGCATAACTGTAACTGGACTTTAAATTGTTGGCATGGGTTGAAAGCGTCCAACGCTCACCCACGCGCTTGACCTCCAAGCTGCCATAAGCCAGTTGTTTATCAAATGGCTTTTCGATCAAAAGCGATTTGACCTTTTGATCGCCTGAGCAAGAAACGAGCAAAGCCCAAAATAGGGTTACAAATAATATTTTCACCGGGCTAATTATATATATTTGATATTAATTATAAATAAGACGGGTATCAATAAAAATGAGGTTGATGACAAAACCGTCATCAAGCGAGTGACGCCAGCAGCACCGAAGACCCCTCGACAGATTTGTCACCTCAAGGCCTTGCAAAGCGCAAGTTCTCGGTCGAACAAGAACGTGGTTGAGAGCATTGAACGGACCTGGTGCGACCCATGGGGCTGGCAATGATCCCAAAGACTTTTAAAGCGAAAAAAAAGCAATCACACCCCATTTTCAACAGGGTGCCAACTCAATTGACGGCTATTTATACGAATGAGTATATAATTCTTACGGGTTAATTCATTGATAACAAATGGGTACCTTTTAACTCAAAGTTGTTTTTATACATCGAAAGCTCCAAGTCCATCGGCATTCAAAGACTTGGGTTTTTGTTGAACACCGATCACTGACCTGCCTGGAGGTCAACGCCCCATAAGGTCATAGAAGATGTACGCTTTTACTCTTTTTTGCAATCACAAGCACCGCCCATTCAAGCACTTCGCAATCGATCATCAGCCCCTGCAGACAGCGCGACACCAGAAGGTCAAAGCCCTTGTTTTCTCAGTCCTTGGTGTTTGGATTTTTGCGCCGCAGATGCTTTTTTCTCAAACCCTCAAAGCACCCCCATCCGGTCAACTGCCCACAGGTGGGGCGGTCATCAAGGGGACTGCAAACATCACCCAGTCACAAAATGCCTCCAACTCGGTGATGTCCATCAAACAGTCCACGCCCAATGCGATCATTGACTGGTCAAGTTTCAATGTGGGACAAAATGCATTGGTTGATTTTGTTCAACCCAGCGCAAGTGCCTCCATCTTGAACAGGGTCAATGACAGCAGCCCGAGTCAAATTTTTGGACAAATCAAGTCCAATGGACAAGTTTTTTTAAGCAATCCCAGTGGCGTGTATTTCTCCCCCAGTGCCTCTGTGGACGTCGGCGCATTAACAGCCACCACCCACACCATCACAGATGAGGCCTTTTTAGCTGGACAGATGCGCTTTGATCGACAAGGCTCCAGCGCCAGTGTGGTCAACGAGGGCCAGCTCACGGCAGCCTTGGGCGGTTATGTTGCATTGCTGGCGCCTGAGGTCCGAAATAGCGGTGTGGTTGTGGCCAAAGCGGGCTCTGTGGTCATGGCAGCAGGTGAACGCATCACTTTGAACTTTAATGCTGAGCAAGGCCTAGTGGGCATCATCACCACCCCCAGCACCATCGCCTCTCTCATCAGCAACGGTCACGCCATCAAAGCCCCAGAGGGTCAAATCATCCTGTCCGCCAAAGGTTTGAATCAGTTGAACGCAGGGGTGATCAACAATTCCGGCTCGATTGAAGCCAACAGCATGAGCGCCGTTGGGGGCAAAATCGTTCTTGAAGCAGATCACCTCACCCTCACCCAAAGCAGCAGCATTTCAGCCACTGGCGCCTTGGGCGGGGGAACAATTTTGATTGGAGGCGACTGGATGGGCCAAGGCACGACCCAAGCCGCTACCACGCTCTCCATGGAGCCCGGCGCCTTCATTGATGCCAGTGCAACGGCTTTAGGTGCAGGCGGCACTGTTGTGCTTCGAACCGATGTTCAAAATCCCTTAGGTTCTACATCTGTTCAAGGCAGTGTCCTTGCACAAGGCGGCCCCCAAGGGGGCAATGGTGGTCAAGTAGAAACATCGGGCTTTAAACTCCATTTGCAAAATGCGCAAATCAATACATCGGCCAAAAATGGCGCCACCGGACAATGGTTA
>CAIOTD010000097.1 GCA_903861115.1 uncultured Burkholderiales bacterium | reverse complement strand
TCGATGCCTTGTGTGTTTTTAAGCACAATGACCGCATCAAAGTCCACCTCAAGTTCAACTTCAAATCCGAGCAACGCATAAAAGTCCAATGCCCTTTGTCGCTCAGTGACACGAATGCCGATGTGGTCAATGCGTTCAATGGAAATCATGCAAATAACTGGTGGGCTATGGGAGTATCAAATACTTTGATGGGTTTTGGCGCATCAAGAGACGGCATCACTCAAGTGGGGGGGGAGAGGGTGATAAAAGACGAGCCTTGACCCCGGCACTGACTCCACAGTTAGGGCTGCTTGGTTCCCCACCTGACCCGGTTGGCCGCTTTGCCATGCGGGAAGGCCCGTCAGGGACTATTGTACGAGTTTTTGAGTGCTCGGTTTCAAGCCGCTCATAGTTCTAGGGCAAAGGGACGTGCTGAATATTTATATAGAAGGGTAGAAATGCCAGACTTTTGCTGTTTTGACCCTTTAGAATGACGCCATGTCCTACCTTGTCCTCGCTAGAAAGTACCGCCCAAAGAACTTCACCGAATTGGTGGGGCAGCCGCATGTGGTGCAAGCGTTGACAAATGCATTGACTCAGCAGCGCTTGCACCACGCCTATCTCTTCACGGGCACCAGGGGGGTGGGCAAGACCACGGTTTCGAGAATTTTAGCCAAATCATTGAATTGTGAGAAAGGCATCACGGCGCTGCCATGCGGTGTTTGTGAAAACTGCCTGGCCATCGATATTGGCCGTTTTGTTGATTACACAGAACTTGACGCGGCGTCTAACCGCGGTGTTGAAGAGGTGCAAAACCTCATTGAGCAAGCGGTGTACAAACCCGTCACGGGCCGCTTTAAAGTCTTCATGATCGATGAAGTTCACATGCTCAGCAATCACGCATTCAATGCCATATTGAAGACGCTGGAGGAGCCGCCTGAATACTTGAAGTTTGTCTTGGCCACCACGGATCCTCAAAAAGTACCGGTCACGGTGTTGTCTCGTTGTTTGCAATTCAATTTGCGCCCGATGGCGCCTGAGACCATCCTAGAGCACTTGGAGCATGTCTTGGCTTTAGAGAACATCGTTGCGCAAAAGAGTGCTCTTTTCAGTTTGGCACGTGCGGCTCGCGGATCGATGCGAGATGCGCTTTCTCTGACCGATCAAGCCATTGCATACACGGGTGCCGACATCAAGGACGAAGAGGTTCGTCAAATGCTTGGAAGTGTGGACAAGGACCACGTGTATGGGTTGATTGATGCTCTGGCCCGGGGAGATGGGCAAGAGGTGATACAAATTTGTGATCAGCTTCGAGATCAGGGATTGAGTGCCTCACAAGCTTTGGAGGACATCTCCTACGTGCTCCAGCGCATGGCTGTGTTTCAATTCTCAGCGCCCAAGTCCTCAGTCGCGACTGAGATTGATCCCGATGTGGCCAGGACGCAGGCGTTGTCTGAGCGAATGCCCAAAGACGAGACGCAACTCCTTTACTCCATTTGTTTAAAGGGGCGTTCAGAAATTGGGCTGGCCCCTGACGAGTATGCCGGCTTGACCATGATTCTTTTAAGGCTTTTGGCCTTTAAAGAGGAGGAGAGCGGGGCGTCACCGCCCCCTCAAGGCCATGCGGGCGAGCAAGAGGCTCAAAAAAAAACTCTTGAATCTGTAAAAATTAGGCCCATAGAGACGGTCCAGGCCCCAATTTCATCACCGGTGGCCGCCTCAGTGCCTCCGTGGGTTGTCGATCAGACCAACACGGCTGAGGGCGGCAATGCTCAAAAAGTCTCACGCGAGGCCGAACAACGCACAGTGCAAACACCGGCGAGTGCTGTTTCGATAGAGGCCGCACACAAGCCGCTTGAGGGGTTTGACCACGCCAGCGAAGCGCTGGCGGGTTCGGGTTTTAATTTGCCTGTTCGAGACATGGTCCAGCGCCCCAAACCGAGTTTGCCCGCTCCAGCCCAAGTGAATTCTGGCGATGGCGACTTGGATGAGCCCTATGTGCCGGAGATGCTCGCCGATGTGGACCGCTGGGCCGAGGATGAAAGCACTGAGGCACCCGCTGCGTCGGCCTTCAGGCGTCCTGCCTTGGAGCCGGCGCAAATCGTCAATGAGCCACCCAGCGGTGCACTCCAAGTGGCGGTTCGTCAAGCTTCGCAAAATGCGGACATTGGCACCATCGATCCCAAAGAACAGTTCAAGACCAAGTTGAAACCGACCCAAGAAGGGGATTATTGGTTGTCGGTTGTGCAACAATTGATTCAAGCGGAGTTGGTGCAGTCTCTTGCCAGAGAATTGGCCTTGCAATCCCAACTGATTGCAAAAGAAGCGGGCAGTTGGTTGTTGCGAATAGAGCGTGAGTCCTTGAAAACCGTGAACTCTGTTGAACGACTCACCAAAGGCTTGGCGCAATTGGGGCATGTTTTGGAGCTGCGGTTTGAGCTCGCTCCCGTGCAAGACAGCCCGGCCATGCGTTTGGCGCAAATTGCTTTTGAAAACCAACAAATTGCAGAGGCAAAAATTTTGAATGATCCATTTGTCATTCAAATGATGCAAGAGTTTGACGCCAAAATTATTGCCGGTTCGATCAAGATCATTTGATTTATTTAAAGAAAGAGAAAGTAGCATGTTTAACAAAGGACAATTGGCTGGCTTGATGAAGCAAGCCCAAGCCATGCAAGACAATTTAAAGAAAGCTCAAGACGAGTTGGCGTTCATCGAAGTCACGGGCGAGGCGGGCAATGGCCTTGTCAAAATCACCATCACGTGCAAGCACCAAGTTAAAAAAGTGGTGATCGATCCCAGCTTGATGGCCGATGATCACGAGATGCTTGAGGACTTGATCACCACCGCTTTCAACGATGCCGCCAAAAAGGCGGAACAAACATCTGAAGAGAAGATGGGCAAGTTATCGGCGGGCATGCCAGGCCTGCCCGGCGGCATGAAACTGCCCTTTTGATGGTTGATATTTGCAGCCCCTTTTCTTGTGTCTTGAAGAATGAGTGATTTGCATGCCCTGGAGGCTTTGATCCAGGCCTTGAGGCGTCTGCCGGGGGTCGGTGTGAAGTCTGCCTCGCGCATGGCCTATCACTTGTTGCAGCATGACCGCGCGGGTGCACAAGTCTTGGCCCACGCTTTGAGTCAAGCGGTGATTGACGTGGGTCACTGTGAGAAATGCCACACGCTCACACAAGAGCACATCTGTGCGACTTGCAGTGACGAAAAAAGGGATGCCTCACGACTTTGCATTGTTGAGTCGCCCTCTGATCAATCGGCCATTGAGAGAACACAAACCTACAAGGGCTTGTATTTTGTGATGATGGGGGCGTTGAGTCCTTTGGATGGGCTGGGTCCTCAAGACCTGGGTGTCAAAATGTTGCTCGAGCGCGCCAGTGACGGGGTGGTCCAAGAAGTGATTTTGGCCACGAACTTTACCGCTGAAGGAGAGGCGAGTGCGCATGTGCTCTCCAAGGCCTTGCAAAAACGCGGCCTTCACGTCACCCGTTTGGCCAGAGGCGTGCCCTTGGGCAGTGAATTGGAGTACGTTGATTTGGGGACCATTGCGCACGCCTTGGCCGATCGCAAGGCCACCTAAAAAGCGTTGGCGCTTTCACTTAGGCGCTCAAGGTCCATCGGTGTCGCTGCTGGGTGCTTCAGCGGTCAAGCCTCAAGATTTCTTGTGAGAAGATTTTTTACTGGGTGAGTCAGGATGTGCGTTGGCACTGGGTTTGCTGGGACTGACTTTGCTGGGTGCTTTCTTTTTTGGCAAGGCCTTGGCATTGACAAAGAGGGTGAGTGTTTGACCGACTTTAAGTTGTTGGTTGATCGATAAATCGTTCCAAAGTGCAATCTCTTTGGTGCTCACGCGGTATTTGAGCGCAAGGGACTGCCAAGTGTCTTTGGTCCCTATTTTGTGGGCCACTTTTTTGCCAAATTGTTCAGGCGACAAGTCAAGTTGGCCTTGTTCGGCAATGTTAAAGGAGACATCCTCGTCCTTTTGAGCGCCTCTTGGAATGAGCAGCGCAGAGCCTGCTTTGATCAACATTTTGGGTGGGATGTTGTTGAGAGACCTGAGTTCCTCCTCTTTGATGCCCAACTGTTTGGCCGCTTCAGAGGCTTTCAGGGTTTTAGGTGCAATCCAAGCGGTCCAACTGGCGAGCTTGGAGCCCGTGAAGTTGTCGTAATTCTTTTGAAAAATTTCCGCATTGTCCCACGGCAGCAGTATTTGGGGTGTGCCTGCGGCCAATAAAACGGGTCGGTTGGCCGAAGGGTTCAGGGCTTTGAAATCCTCGACTGGAATTTCAGCCAATTTAGACACCAAGCTCACGTCAATGTCTCTGAGGAGTGGGACCGATTGAAAATATGGGTGGTTGGGGATATTGGCCAAGTTGACTTGGTAGTTCTGAGGGGTGGCGATGATGTTCTTGACCGCTTGTAGTTTGGGCACGTAAAAGCGTGTCTCCATGGGCATGGACAGCTCGAGATAACCGGTTCCTAGGCCGAGGCGCTGATTTTTTGCAATGGCTTTGCCCACATTGCCTTCACCCCAGTTGTAGGCAGCCAGGGCCAAATGCCAGTCGCCAAATTGAGTGTAGAGCTTTTGTAAATAGTCCAAGGCCGCTCGGGTGGAGGCCATGACATCGCGTCGGTCATCTCGAAAGGCATTTTGTTTCAAGTCAAATGTTTTACCGGTTTTGGGCATGAATTGCCACATGCCGCTGGCCCTAGCCGAAGAGACCGCTTGGGGATTGAACGCCGACTCTACAAAGGGAAGCAAGGCGAGCTCTGTGGGCATTTGCCTTCTCTCCAACTCCTCCACAATGTAGTACATGTACTTGGTGGAGCGCTCTGTCATGCGAATCAAATAATCAGGCTTTGCGCTGTACCAGACCTCTCGGTCTGTCACGAGGTCGCTTTGCAAGTCAGGCATGCCAAAGCCCTTTCGCACGCGTTCCCAAATGTCGTTGGGTAGACGCAGGTGTGCGACCTCGGAGCTGGTGAACGCTTTGCTGGTCAATGGCGACAAGGCCATGGTGTTGTTGCTGTTGGCGCTGTTCGTGCTGTAGGGCGTGCTTGTGGCACTGCCAACCGCTTTGACCGTGGAGGAGGACAGTGCGCTTGTGTCGTTGTTGTTCAATGGGATGGATTGACAAGCGCCAAGCAAGTAGCAAATAGCCACGGCGATAAGGCATGGGAAAAGATTTTGGTGTCTAGGAAGGTTTCTCAGACGGGCGATCAAACGGGATTTCAAAACGTGTTTTTCCATTCTCTAAGGGCAGCAAAACAGCTCAACTCGTCACACACCTGGTCATCAAAGTGCTTTGCTGATTGTTGCACCTCAGGTCGATGGGCTCTTAAAAAGGGATTGATCTCTTTTTCAATGCCGATGCTGGACGGCAGGGTGGGAAGATTTTGTCCTCTGAGCATTTGACAGTGTGCGTTGTAATTCAGCAAGGCTTGGTTATGGGGCTCAATGTGCAAAGCGAATTTCAAATTGGACAAGGTGTATTCATGGGCACAGCACACTTGCGTGTCATCTTCTAGGGATTTGAATTGTGCGAGCGAGTTTAACATCTGCTGAGGCGTGCCTTCAAAGAGTCTACCGCATCCTCCTGAGAACAATGTATCGCCACAAAACAAGAGCGCAGCTTTAGAGGGGGTGGTCCTTGGGACAAGATAAGCCAAGTGGCTCAATGTGTGGCCAGGGACCTCAAGCACTTCAATCTCTTGGCCTAGCAACTGCAGTCGATCGTGTGCTTTGACAGTCTTAAAGGGCTTGGGCATTTGGCTGTGTTCTGGGCCAAAGACACTGGCATTGGTTTTTTCCTGCAATTCTTGTATGCCACCAATGTGATCTTTGTGGTGATGTGTGACTAAAATGGCAGTCAAAGAGAGATTCAAATTGGCCAAGGCCTCCAAGACTGGCGCAGCTTGACCGGGGTCGACAACAAGGGCTTCTTTGCCATTGTGCCAAAGCCATAAATAATTGTCCGTAAATGCAGGTAAAGCAAGAAGTTTCATGAGTGAATCAATCGGTGGGATGAAAGAATGGCAAACGTGGTTGAGTTCACCCGCGGGTCAATACTTGATCGAGTGGGAGCAAAAGCAATTGGATGGCCTTGTTGGAGATTTGTTTGGCTTTCATGCCTTGCAATTGGGCCTGGAGGAGTTGGACGCACTCAGAACCAACCGCATGCCCCATCGCTGGCTTGCACTGCCCAATTGTGAGGGGCTTAAAACTTCGTTCAGTACTGATTTTAGAGCACTGCCGTTTGCCGAGCAAAGCTTGGACTTGATTATATTGCCCCATACCTTGGAGATATGCCCCGATCCCCATGCCACGCTCAGGGAGGTCGAGCGGGTCTTGGTGCCAGAGGGGCGTGTGATCATTTGTGGTTTGAATCCTTGGTCACTTTGGGGGGTAAGGCTCATGAGAGAGCGCTTTTATGCAAGGCTGGGTTCTAAAAAAACGTTCATGCCCATTCACAGTGAGTTCATGGGTCCACATCGGATGAAGGACTGGTTGACGTTGCTGGGCTTTGAGATTGAGGGGGGCGGATTTGGGGTGTACAAACCCTCCTTTGAGTCGCAAAGGTGGCTCTCAAGACTTCAGTGGATGGAGTTGGCTGGTAACCGATGGTGGCCCATTTTTGGATCGGCTTATTTTTTAACGGCCGTTAAACGTGTGCGGGGCATGCGATTGCTTGGCGCGTCTTGGAAGTCCCCCCTTCAGCACAGTGCCTTGATCTCACAACCCAGTGCAACGTCCAGGCACGCGGCTGAAAAAAACAAAGCTTTGCAACAAATCAATCCGAGAGAACAACAGCAATGAAACATGTGGTGATTTATACCGACGGGGCCTGCAAAGGCAATCCAGGCCCTGGCGGCTGGGGTGCGTTCTTGACCTTTGAGGGCCATGAGAAAGTACTTTATGGCGGGGAGCTCTTGACGACCAATAACAAAATGGAATTGATGGCGGTGATCAAAGCATTGGAGTCTTTAAAAGAAAACTGCAAGATCAGTCTTTACCTTGACAGTCAGTACGTGAGGCAAGGCATCACCGAGTGGATCCATGGCTGGAAGTTAAAGGGTTGGAAAACAGCATCCAAACAAGCGGTGAAAAACGCTGAACTTTGGAAAGAGTTGGACGCGTTGGTGCATGGCAGCGGTCACGATATCACTTGGCATTGGGTCAAGGGGCACTCGGGTGACCCGGGCAATGAGCGTGCAGATGAGTTGGCCAATCAAGGCGTCTTGATGGCTTTGCAAGAGGCCAGTTAAAGGTTTTTTTTCTTTGTGGTCAAGCACCGGTGCGAGATGCGGCACAGGTGCAGGATGCCGTGTTGAGCAGGGGTGCGCCAGTACGGCATTCAATTTTGCCCCATGATGGGCCTGCAAAAAAAGAGAAGCATTGCGCTCTTAAATGAGTCCTGCCAAGGGCCAAATCGTGACCCATTCCTGTGCGCTCACGTCTTCGCGGTCATGCTCCAAGACAATCAAGCAGTCGCCCTGGACCATGGAGCTCAAGATGCCCGAGCCTTGGTGCCCACTCAAGCTCACACACAGCTCACCTTTTGAATTGCGTCTGGTCATCCCTCTTTGAAACTCGGTGCGGCCTTTCTTTTTCTTGATGGGTTGCTCGCAAAGGGCCAGGCTTGTGGCTCTCAATGGACCCGCGTCTTCTTCGCGCCCCATGAGCTGGAGCAAGGCGGGTCGAACCAGGCTTAAAAATGTCACCATCACCGCTACGGGGTTACCGGGTAAACCAAAGAACAAACGCTTTGAGAGGCTCCCAAAGGCCAAGGGTCGGCCAGGGCGCATGGCAATTTTCCAAAAAAAGACCTCTCCCAATTCTTGCATCAAGGCTTTTGTGAAGTCGGCATCGCCGTCACTGACCCCGCCACTGGTGAGGATGACATGGGCCAGCTCTGTCGCCTTTATGAGTGTTTGCTTGAGTGCCTGGGGGTTGTCCGGCACGATTCCTAAATCAATGACGTCGCAGCCAAGGCCTTGCAGCAAGCCTATTAAGGTGTATCGGTTGGAATCAAAGATCATGCCGGACTTTAAGGTTTCTCCAGGCCTTTGCAGTTCATCGCCGGTGGAGAATAGGGCGACTCTCAAGGCCGATTGAACTTGAACTTGAGAAAAACCAAGGCTTGCAACCAAGCCCATGGAGGCCGAGTGCAAGCGGTGGCCTTTTCGAAGGATGCATGACCCTTTGGCGATGTCTTCTCCAGCGAGTCGGCGGTTGTCCCCTGCGTTAAAACCTGCGCAATCGATCTGAACCCCATCACCTATCGTGGGTTTGCTGCCCTTCATCTTGCCGGGCTCGAGTTGAACACTCTCAAAGGGAGCCACTGTGTCCACGTCCTTGGGCATCACGGCACCCGTCATGATCTTGATGCACTCATCGAATCGAATGTTTCCCTCAAAGGGTTTGCCCGCAAGGCTCTCTCCAACGATCACAAAGCGGCATGGATTCTCAATCGCTTGGGGTTTCTCGGGCATGCGAAAGGCAAACCCGTCCATGGCAGAGTTTGTGTAAGCGGGCACTTGAATGGGAGAGATGATGTCTGAAGCCAATGTGCGCCCAAAGGCCTTGTCCAGTGCCATGTCCATGGCTTGGGGCGCCAAACCATGAAGAAGCCCTTGAACACGCTCTGCAATGAGGCTGCTGGCTTGAGCAATGCTTAACGGCTGCGGTTCACAACGGGTCGTGGGTGGTG
The DNA here is from genome assembly GCA_903861115.1 of uncultured Burkholderiales bacterium. Taxonomy (GTDB): domain Bacteria; phylum Pseudomonadota; class Gammaproteobacteria; order Burkholderiales; family Burkholderiaceae_C; genus Limnohabitans. Next base: position 36,258 of record CAIOTD010000097.1, on the reverse strand, counting down.
CCAAGTCTTGGGCATTTTTCATCGAAGAACCCTGTTGAGAAGAGGCGGTTGGTTGAGCATGTCGCATGTCAAAAAGACGGGAGGCTTGATTCTAGTCCTGGACGAGAGTGCGCTCGAGCGCATGGAGTTCATCAAGGGTGTTGATGTTTAAAAAGGCTTGTGAGTCATCGCTTGCTTGATCAAAATCAACCCAAACGCAGTGCAACTCTTGGGCCCAGGACTCGACTTTACGACCTCCTTTTTTAAGGTGTTCGTCCAAATGCGCGCCAAGCTCTCGTTTCATCATCGACAAGACGGGCTGAGGCCTGAGTGTGAAGGCGCCATGTTCACTGTGTGCCTCCAACGCGCGGACCATGGCCACATCGGCATTTGAGTCGGCCAAAGACTGGGCCAGCCGCGCGCTCAAGTCATGGGGTATCAAGGGGGTGTCGCAGGGTACGGTCATCAAGTAGGGGGTGGGGCAATGCGCTAGACCGACCCTAAAGCCCGCCAAGGGCCCAAGAAACCCGTCTTCATCGTCTGGCCAAACGTCCTTGCAAAAGGACTGATAAGCGACCCTGTTTCTGTTGGCATTGATCATCACATGAAAAACTTGGGCTTGAAGTTTGTTCACAATGCCTTGGGCCAAGGGCAAACCTTGAAAGACTTGGAGTCCTTTGTCTTGTCCGCCCATTCGAGTGCCTTGGCCCCCACACAAAACAATGGCGCTGATGTCTTCAGGTTTGATGTGGTGTGGGGCGCCAGGGTGCAATTCAGCCACCGATATAACTCATCTCAACGCGTTTGTGGGCTGAAGGACTGGGGGGCATGTCCAGGTCGTTGTTTTGGAGTGCTCTGCGTTCAGAGTAGCGGTCATCCCTTTGGCCCCACAGGTGGGCAATGGCCGAGGTGATGTCCTCATCACTTGCCTGAGTTCTCAGCAAACTCTTTAAATCAAAGCCTTTGCTTGCAAAGAGGCACATGTACAGTTGCCCCTCGGTTGAGAGCCTTGCTCGGTTGCAGTCGCCACAAAAGGCTTGCGTGACGCTGCTGATCACGCCAATCTCACCCAGGGAGGGGTCAAGGCGTCCCGATTGATTTTTAAACCCAAAGCGCTTGGCGGTCTCGCCAACTGTGCTTGAGTCAAGCGCTTGTAAGTCAAACTCTTTGCCAACCCTCTCAAGCAACTCGCTAGACGGCAGGACCTCTTGCATTTTCCAGCCATTGGTGGAGCCCACATCCATGTACTCAATGAATCTCAAGGACATGCCTTTGCCATGAAAGTACCTGACCATGGGAAGGATTTCTTGGTCATTGGTGCCGCGTTTGACCACCATATTGATTTTGAGGCCACTGAAATGGCCCTGAGCGTCACGCCCCAAGCCCACGTTTTGTGCACTTTGAATACCAGCCAAGACGTCTTGGACGGGATAGTCCACGTCGTTCATGATTTTGAAGACCTTATCGCTCATGGCGTCCAGGCTCACAGTGATGCGCTTTAAGCCCGCGTCTTTGAGTGCACGGGCCTTTTTGGTGAGCAAGGAGCCATTGGTGGTGAGTGTCAAATCCAAGGGGCTGGCATCGGGTGTTTTGATCTGTGACAATTGAGCAATCAAGATCTCGATGTTTTTTCTGAGCAAAGGCTCGCCACCCGTGAGGCGAAGTTTTTTGACCCCATGATTGACAAAAATTTGTGATAAACGTGCTATTTCTTCAAAGCTCAGCAAGTCGGCGTGCGGGAGGTACTTGTAGTTGGTGTCAAAGACCTCTTTGGGCATGCAATATTGGCAACGAAAGTTACAGCGGTCAGTGACACTGATGCGCAAGTCTCTTAGGGGTCTTTTGAGCTGGTCCGTGATCAAGCCCTTGGCCAAAATGGGTGAGGTGGGCACGAAGGGTCTAGTGTGGCGGGTTCGCTCGTCGTGCAATGGAATGATTCGTTCGGACATAGGGTTATATTTTGCACCATTAATTGACTTTGCGGTCTGGGTACAAACATTGACCGGCCGACTTCTGAGGGTGCTGCTTAAAAAAAGGAGGTCCATGTTGGACCTCCTTTGCCAGGTTTTTAAGCGGACCCCTGGTTTTACTTGGCTGCAGGTTGTGCAGTTACAGCGGGTGCAGGGGGTACAGGGGGTGCAGTTATAGTTGATGTCCCTTGCTCAGCGGGTGCAACCACGGCCGGTGGTGTTGCCACGTGCGCGCCTGCGGAAGTTGGTGCATGCGTGATGGGCAACAGGGGCACCAACAAGAGTGCCACAATGTTGATGATTTTGATCAATGGGTTGACGGCTGGACCTGCGGTGTCTTTGTAGGGGTCACCCACGGTGTCACCTGTGACGGCTGCTTTGTGGGCATCGCTGCCTTTGCCGCCATGATGGCCGTCTTCAATGTATTTCTTTGCATTGTCCCAGGCGCCTCCACCCGTGCACATTGAAATGGCCACAAACAAGCCCGTCACAATGGTGCCCATCAAAAGCCCGCCCAATGCTTTGGGCCCCAGGATCAAGCCCACCAAAATGGGAACGACCACGGGCAACAAGGATGGGATCATCATCTCTTTGATGGCCGCTGTGGTGAGCATGTCCACCGCACGGCCGTACTCGGGTTTTGCAGTTCCCTCCATGATGCCTTTGATCTCTCTAAATTGCCGGCGAACCTCTTCGACCACAGCGCTTGCAGAGCGGCCCACCGCCTCCATGGCCATGGCGCCAAAGAGATAAGGAATCATGCCCCCGATGAACAGGCCCACAATCACCATGGGGTCTGATAAATCAAAGGTGATGTCTTGACCCACACTCTCGAGTTTGTGCGTGTAATCGGCAAAGAGCACCAAGGCGGCCAAACCCGCTGAACCAATGGCATAGCCCTTGGTCACCGCTTTGGTGGTGTTGCCGACTGCATCCAGGGGATCTGTGACGTCTCGCACACTTGAGGGCAACTCGGCCATTTCAGCAATGCCGCCAGCATTGTCGGTGATGGGGCCATAAGCGTCTAGGGCCACAATGATGCCTGCCATGCTGAGCATGGCGGTGGCGGCAATGGCCACACCGTACAGGCCTGCCAAAGCGTGAGCGGACAAGATGGCCAAACACACGGACAACACGGGGTAGGCGGTTGATTTCATGGACACACCGATGCCCGCGATGATGTTGGTGGCGTGTCCAGTGGTGGACGCTTGTGCCACGTGCTTAACGGGTGGGTAGTCGGTGCCGGTGTAGTACTCCGTGATCCAAACCAAAGCGGCTGTGAGCAACAAGCCCACCAAGCACGATCCAAACAAGGCCACTCGAGAGCCACTGGCTTTGATGGCATCATCAGGCATCATGTTCCAAGTCACAAAGGCAAATGCAATCAAACTTAAAACGCCAGCCACGATCAAGCCCTTGTACAAGGCGGGCATGACGTTTTTCATGCCAGGCGAGGCTTTGACGAAGAAGCACCCAATGATGGACGCTATGATCGATACGCCGCCCAAAACCAAGGGGTAGAGGACCGCTTGTGTGGGTGCAGTGGTCACGACCAGGGCGCCCAACAGCATGGTGGCGATCAATGTGACGGCGTAGGTTTCAAAGAGGTCTGCCGCCATGCCTGCACAGTCGCCCACATTGTCTCCGACATTGTCTGCTATCACCGCTGGGTTTCTTGGGTCATCCTCAGGAATGCCCGCTTCAACTTTGCCCACCAGGTCCGCGCCAACATCGGCGCCTTTGGTAAATATACCGCCTCCAAGTCTTGCAAAAATGGAGATGAGGGATGAGCCAAAGGCCAGGCCAATCAAAGGATTCAAAAGCTCTGAGAGGTTTTGGTCTGCGCTCAGGGTGCCTGTGCCAACTAAAAACCAATAAAAGCCGCCCACGCCAAGCAAGCCAAGTCCGACCACCAGCATTCCAGTGATGGCGCCGCCTTTGAACGCAACATCAAGCGCTGGGGCAATGCCCCCTGTTGCTGCTTGGGCTGTTCGGACATTGGCTTTGACGGACACATTCATGCCGATAAAGCCACAAGCACCAGAGAGGACCGCGCCCACGACAAAGCCCAGGGCGGTCGTGGTGCTTAGAAAGATGCCAATCAGAAGGGTCAACACCACGCCCACCATGGCAATGGTTCTGTACTGTCTTGCGAGATAGGCCGCAGCCCCTTGTTCAATGGCTGCTGCAATTTCTTGCATCCGTGCATTGCCAGGATCCATGGCCAAAATTGATGATCGGGCCCAAAAACCGTAGATCACGGCAATGACCCCACAAGCTAGCGCGAAAAGAAGCGCTGAATTGGCGTACATAATTTCTCCTCAATGTGTGAAAAATTTTTGTTTCATCTCTTGCACGTTGCAAGTTCAATTTGAACAAAGGTGATTGAATCAAGATTTCAGCGCTTTCTTTTGATCCTGATCAAAAAGATTGGAAATCGTAAAAAAATCCAGATTCGAGGATCAATGTACGTGATATATCAAGCCGCTAGTTTGAGATTTGCCCTTAGATGGGCTTAAAATACGGGTTAATCCTGAGTTTAATTTCATTAGAGAAACAGAGAACCATGTCCTTAGATAACGTCACACCAGGCAAAGAAGCCCCTAATTTTTTTAACGTCATCATTGAGATCCCCATGAATGCGGATCCCGTGAAGTACGAGGTCGACAAAGAGACGGGTGCCATTTTTGTGGACCGTTTCATGAGCACGTCCATGCATTACCCCACCAACTATGGCTATGTGCCCCAGACCATCAGTGGTGATGGCGATCCGGTGGATGTGTTGGTGATCACCCCTGTTCCTTTGATTCCAGGTGTGGTGGTGACTTGTCGCCCCATTGGGATTTTGAAAATGGAAGATGAGGCGGGTATGGATGGGAAAGTCTTGGCCGTACCCACCGACAAGATTTTGTCCATTTACACGCAGTGGCAAAAGCCCGAGGACTTGAACCCTTTGAGACTCAAGACCATTGCGCATTTCTTTGAGCATTACAAAGATTTAGAGGTTGGCAAGTGGGTCAAAATCATTGGCTGGGAAGGTCCCGATGCAGCGAGAGCAGAGGTGCTTGAGGGCATGAACAATTATAAAAAATTAGAAAAATAAGCACTGGTTTTCTTGCGCCCCCACTCAGGCGTTTTGGCTTTCAGTGGGGGGCATTTGTCTTTACTTTGACCCATCAACAGTGATCTAGGCATGGGCGTTGGATCGTTCAAAGTTGAAGAAAAAATAGAACGAAGATCTTTAGTGTCTTTGTTTGAATATAAAAGTTCTAAAATTTTGAAGTATTTTTCTCAAGAGCCCGCCCTCGCTGCTGGGTGGGTGAGTGGGCCCTGTGTCTCTGATGCCCAAGTGGTTTTTAGATGTCATTAAGAATGATTCCATCACAGATGGAGCTATGGGGCTTGTCGTGTCTGTGATCAATTTGAACTTCTCTTCTTGCGCCTGAGCATTGATCCTGAGTTTTGGGGTCTCATGATTTGGGGTTTCTTGAGTATTCAAATCAAGCAATTTTCGCTTTTCGCATTGCACTGGGGTGTCCTTGAGAGAAATGCCCTGGCCTTTTAACATTGTCTTGCTACTGACTGAAAGACCCCCTTCAAAATTTTGAACGTGAAGGGTTCCAGTTGTCGTTCGAGGATTGATCGGTTTCAAATTCAACCCCTTGGCCAGCCATGAACAGATTTCATCGCTCCAGGCGACCGGATGAGATTGTCCTGGACAAGTGAGTGTGACTAGACGAGGCAAAAGAGTTTTTGATTGGGCCACAGTCGCCTTTGGGCAAATCAAACTTTGGTCACTGTGAATCAACAAAATGGGGCCGTTGAAGGCCTTCAGCAATGAATCGAAGTACATGCCGAGATAGTCATATTCGTAGTCAAGATCGAAGTGAGCGGGGGACTTGATTTGTGAAATAACGGCTTCGTGAACACGCAGTGAATGGGCCAAAGAAGAGTTGCTTTTGTATTGGGATGGTTGTTTGAATTGATTGAATAAACGGTAGATTGACAACCATTTCAATGACAGTCCAATATCATTTAGAACAATGCCCTTGATGGGATGTTTGAGTTCTTTGCACAAATGCATGGCAAGAATACCGCCCATGCTGCTGCCAACCACATACAAAGTGTGTTGTTCGTTTTGATGTGTTTTCAAAACATAATGACTTAAAAGGTCATTGACGTCTATGATGTAGGTTGACATCTTGTAGTTGGAGTGAGAGATCAAAGCCTCTGAATCTCCACGGCCGCAGTAATCAAGTGCAATCGTCCGAGCGTTGAATTGTGAATGCACCAGTTGGCAAAACGTACTGAAGGTTGAGCGCGTTTCTAGTAAACCTGGGAGACACAAAAAGATATGATCTGCATACGCATCCCCCAGCTCATCGAATGCAATTTTTCTGACAACTTGGTCGTTAAAAACCTCATGGTATTTGAATGTGATTTTTGAGGAGGGCATGAATAAGTCCACTGATTGGATGTATTCGATGATTGGAGCAGTAAATTGTTTCAAATCAATTTATGACTGTCATTTGATGAAAAGGGTCTTCCTGTGAATTTTTTTCTCTGCGGTATTTAATGTATTTATGTTAAAGTAAATTCAGCTTTTGTAGCTCCTTGTTACAAGGGTACAAACAGTTTGTTTGTCGCTTAGAAAGGTGAAAATATGCGCGCAGTCAAGAAGTTAAAGAAAATGATCCAAGACAGCCCTCAATCCACGCAGTCCAAGATCTATTCCAAATTGATTTTGATGCTCGAGACAGAGGAGGACAACCCGATCAAGGATATTTACAAACTGGATCAAGACGAATTTGATCTGGCCATTTCTTTATTGAAGGAATGGAGAATTGATCGGTTTTATGTGGGCAAGTCCAAAGTGTTTGATGTGGCATTTCAAGCCAACGAATTCAATGCTTAAGCGGTCTGATTGAGATCCACTGGCCTCTTGAATTTTAGTTTCTTTAGGTCCGGTTAGTAAGGATTCTTGAGGGAAGTCATTGTTGAGTCACTTATTTGTCATAAAAGTATGTTCTAGTTCCTTTTGCTTAAAAGAGAGCCAGAACAAGCTTGAATTATCAATTTTTTATACTCCTCTTTACTCAATTCATTGTTGGCATTTCTGACAATGCTTTGATTCTGGTCGTTATCGCTCTTTTACAAGAGCAGACCTACCCTGCTTGGTGGGTCCCCATCTTGAAAGCGGTCTTTACTGTTTCATTTGTTTTGTTTGCGCCTGTGGTAGGGCACGTTGCTGACATTCGGCCTAAGCGTCGAGTGATGCAAGGCGCAACGGTTCTAAAAATTGGTGCATGCACCCTGTTGCTTTTGGGTGCCCATCCCTTCTTATGCTTGCTACTTGCTGGGCTAGGGGCGGCCATCTACTCGCCGGCTAAGTATGGATTGGCGACAGAGATGGTGGAATTGAACCACTTGGTCAAAGCCAATGCGTGGCTAGAGGTCAGCACCGTCTTGGCGTCAATATTTGGCTTCCTCTTGGGAGGGCTTTTGGTGAGTGAGTCTTTGAGGCAAAGCAAATGGGCGCAATGGTTCAGCGTCGTTTTGGAGGACTCAGGCAGTTTGTACTTGTCCATCTTGACGTTAATTCTAATGCTGACCTTGGCTAGTGTTTTGACTCGGTTTTTACCAGAGACTGGATTTAAAAAAATCCAGCAAACTGACCATTTCAGTGAGCATTTGAAAGAATTTCTTCGCAGTTTGCGACTTTTTTGGTCAGATCCTCTGGGGCGCATTTCATTGTGTGTGACCACCTTGTTTTGGGGGATTGGTTCAACAATGCAGTTACTTGTACTGGTATGGACTCAGGAAAGGTTGGGCTTTACTTTGTCACAGGCATCGTATTTTCAAGTCACTGGGGCTTTGGGGATGGTGGTTGGCGCGATGCTAGCCGCTGCCTTCATCAAAGTCAAAGATGCCATCAAGTTGACAAAATTGGGTTTTATGATTGGCTTGATGATGATGGCTATGAGTCTGGTGCAAGGTGTTTGGAGTGCTTCGTTTTTGATGGTTGTAATTGGCTTGGTCTGTGCACTTTTGATCGTCCCCTTTAATGCATTGTTGCAGCATAGAGGAAAGAAAATTGTGTTTACTGGTCAATCGATAGCGGTTCAAAATTTTTGCGAAAACAGCAGTGTTTTGCTGATTTCCTTGTTCTACAGCGTGTTGCTCGCTTTTGGGGTGTCATTGAATTTTTTGATGTTGCTCTTTGGTTTGCTGATTTTGGTTGCGATTTTTTTGATCATTTATTTTTGCAGAAATTTAAAAACGTAATCCGTGGCTTATGTCTTTATCATCTTTGACCCATTAATAGAATTGGATTGCAAATGAAAATATTGATCGTGACAGATGCCTGGGAGCCACAGGTCAATGGCGTTGTGCGTACTTTAAAGATGACCCAAAGAGAGTTGATGAAGCTAGGTCATCAGGTTGTTTTTTTAACGCCCCTGGACTTCAAATCGATCCCTTGTCCGACTTACCCGGAAATCTCATTGGCACTCGCGAGTACCAAAGAAGTTAAAGGCGTCATTGAGTCTATTCAACCTGACTGTTTGCACATTGCAACTGAGGGGCCATTGGGTTGGAGTGCTCGACGGATTGCAATTCAAAAGGGCTGGGCCTTCACCACGGCATACCATAGCCGCTTTCCAGAATACGTTAACGCAAGATTTAAGATTCCCACCTCATGGACGTATGCACTCCTTCGAAAATTTCACAATAAAGGGGTCTACAACTTAACGCCCACGCCAGCCATTGTTGAGGACTTGCGTTCCAGGGGCTTTAACAACCCCAAATTGTGGACGCGAGGCGTGGATAAAGAAATTTTTACACCGATCGGTCCCAAGCAGTCGCGTCAGTCCACTGATAGACCTGTCTTTTTGCATGTGGGTCGATTGGCAGTAGAGAAAAATGTGGATGAATTTTTGAAGCTGGACTTGCCTGGAGAAAAGTGGGTAGCCGGTGATGGACCAGAAAGAGCAAGGCTTGAAAAAACCTATCAAGATGTAAGATGGTTTGGGGTCCTAGACGGTTTGACTCTGGCCAGTTTGTATCGAAGTGCTGACGTATTTGTGTTTCCCAGTGTGACAGATACATTTGGCTTGGTGATGCTTGAGTCCATGTCTTGTGGAACCCCTGTTGCTGCCTATCCAGTGCCTGGCCCCATAGATGTCGTTCAAGATCAGGTGTCTGGAGCGTTGAACAAAGATCTGAAGGCAGCTTGCATGTCTGCTTTGAAAATGAGCCGAACCGATGTCTACCAACACTCCTTGAATTTCAGTTGGGAGAAAGCAAGCCAACAGTTCTTAAGCTCTTTGCAGCCTATTTTGAATTGAGTGAGAGCAGGCTGCAAAACAGTAAGGACCCTGCCAAGTGCCAGACTTGCGAGATCAGTGTCCTCTATTGGCGATCCTGGTTTGATGGGATGTGATTGATAGCGCTTTACTCTGCTGAACTGTTGTGTCGACCTATGCCGTGGTATTCAAAATGCCTCTCTTGCATCACCTCTGGTTCAAAGAGATTTCTGCCATCAAAGATCACAGGCGACTTCAAGGTTTGTCGAATCAAATGAAAGTCTGGGCTTTTAAACTCTTTCCATTCAGTCACGATTACTAGGGCTTGTGCACCCTCCAATACTTTGTACTGATGCGATATGAATTCAATTTTTTCAAAGAGTTGGGTTTGTTCAGCGAGCTCGTGTCTAAGTGCCCTTTGCGCGGCCTGCATTGAAACCGGGTCATAAACCCTCAATCTAGCCCCATGTTCTAAAAGGCCTTTGATGACTTTTAAACTTGGTGCTTCTCGCATATCGTCCGTGTTGGGCTTGAAGGCCAGGCCCCAAACCGCAAAGATGTTGCCTTTTAGATCAGATCCGAATCGTTTCAATATTTTTTGCACCATGATCTTTTTTTGTTGCTCATTAACGTGCTCAACCGACTTAAGTATTTCTAGCGTCAAGTCGTGGTTGTTGGCCGTATTTTGAAGGGCTTTAATATCTTTTGGAAAACAAGAGCCCCCATATCCCACGCCTGCATAGAGAAAACTGTAGCCAATTCTGGGATCCGCTCCCATACCTTTCCTAACCGATTCAATGTCAACATTTATTTTTTCTGCTAAATTTGCCAATTCATTCATGAAGGAAATCCGAGTAGCAAGCATGGCATTTGAAGCATACTTGGTGAACTCGGCAGACCTTACGTTCATGATCAATGTACGTTCATGGTGACGATTGAAGGGCGCATAGAGTCGATTCATCAAGTCTTTTGCCTGATTGGCATTTTGCCCTGGATCAATGCCTAAAATAATTCGATCGGGTCGCATGAAGTCGTCAACAGCGCAGCCTTCCTTTAAAAACTCAGGGTTCGACAGCACTGTGAATTGAGTTGAGTCAGAGTCATTTATTGAGACGAGATCAATTTGTGATTGAACAATTTCTTTGACCTTGTCGGCTGTACCTACTGGAACCGTGGATTTGTTCACAATAACTTTGTACTCATTGATCCATTTCCCAATGTTCTTGGCTGAGATTTCTACTTGACTTAAATCTGCGGCACCCGAAGGTGTGGTAGGCGTTCCTACGGCAATGAAGATGACTTTGCCATGATGCACGGCTTCGATAACGTTGGTCGAAAAATGTAGTCGACTGGATGATAGATTTTTCTTGATGATGCTCTCAAGTCCATCTTCAAAGATTGGGCTGACGCCATCATTGAGTAGTTTGATTTTTTCTTCATTGATGTCATAGCAAATGACGTCGTTGCCTAGCTCGGCCAAGCATGCACCAGTTACCAACCCCACATAGCCAGTTCCAATTACTGTTATTTTCATTCTCATCCTCCAACGGTATGGATAGGACTATGTCTTTTTCGTATGAACTTTTGATGTGATTTGTGTGAATATTGGGTGACTTTTAAAGTGGGGAAATTTGTTATTAAAATGAATGAAATATGTTTGAAATTTATCACCGATAAAGTCAATCTTTCACATTTATTAAGGGCTTAGCCAATGAGCGTCGACCAAAACCGTACACGTCGCCTTTTTTTGAAATCAAGTGCACCGCTAGCAGTTGGTGCAAGTGGTTCTTTGGCCTCGATTTTGAGTTTTGCCCAAGCACCCGCATTGGTGAGCTTGGAGGCTTCCCGGCCAAAGATGCACCATGGTGTTCAAAGTGGTGACACCTCAGGGGGTTCTGGCATGGTGTGGTCTCGTTGCGATCGAGACTCCAAAATGTGGGTGCAATGGGATACCGTTGAAAAATTCACCCATCCAAGAAAAGTTGCAGCACCTTTCGCACTTGAGGAGACGGACTTTACGGCTCGCTTGGACTTAACAGGATTGCCAGCGGGAGAGAATATTTTCTACAAAATTCAGTTTGAAGATTTGAGAACAGGTGTCATGAGCGAGGAAATCGTTGGGCATTTCCGTACGCCCAGTTTGATCAAGAAATCTATTCGTTTTTTGTGGTCTGGCGATACAGCCGGCCAAGGCTGGGGCATCAATCCAGAGCAAGGGGGGATGAAAACATATGAAGCCATGCGTTCTTTAAATCCTGATTTTTTTATACACAGTGGGGATACTGTATATGCAGATGGTCCCATTCAATCCGAGGTCGTCATCTCTGAGGGCCCCCTGAAGGGGATGGTTTGGAAAAACTTGGTCACTCAAGAGAAGTCCAAGGTGGCCGAAACACTCAATGAATTTCGGGGCAATTATCGTTACAACATGATGGATCACAACGTTCGCCGATTAAATAGCGAAGTGTCACAAATTTGGCAATGGGATGATCACGAGGTCATGAACAATTACTCGCCCAGCAAAGACATCTCTGGAGACAGCCGATATGCTGAAAAAAGCGTTCCTCTTTTGACCGCACGGGCCAGAAAAGCGTTTATGGAATATGCCCCCATGCGCTGGCACACGCAAACCGAGGAGCAGCGTATTTACAGAAAGATCTCACAAGGGCCCTTACTAGATATTTTTGTCATTGATATGCGCACTTACCGCGCGGGCAATGGCCACAACAAGCAACAGATATGGACTGCAGACGCGCAGTACCTTGGGGCAAAACAGCTGGAATGGTTAAAGCGTGAGCTCAAAGCCTCTAAAGCCGTTTGGAAAATCATCGCTGCAGATATGCCCATTGGACTTCAAGTTGAGGACGGTTTGGACAAAGAGGGGCGACCCTCTTTTGAGGCAGTGGCCAATGGAGATGGGCCGGTTTTGGGTCGAGAGATTGAAATCGCCAACCTTTTAACTTTCATCAAGAAAGAAAAAATAAGAAATACCGTTTGGATCACTGCAGATACGCACTACACAGCGGCGCATTATTACAATCCAAAATCGGCTGTTTTCAAGGACTTTGATCCCTTTTGGGAATTCATGTCCGGTCCATTGAGTTCAGGCACCTTTGGTCCCAATAAAACCGATAACACATTTGGTATTGAGGTTAAATTTCAAAAGTATCCCGATTCGGTTCGTGTCAATCTCTCTCCAGCAGAGGGACTTCAGTTCTTTGGCGACATGCAAATTGATGCCAAGACATCAGCCCTTAAGGTGGATTTGAGAGACATGTCTGCTCGATCCCTTTGGTCAATCACACTTGAGCCCAAGGGGTCTTGACAATTCATTTGAAGTTGGTGATGTCATGGGCAACGAGTCTTAAGCGACCCGCTGCCCATGTGGGATGGGCTTAGTAGGCCCTGTTGGCTCTCAATCAAACGCTTGGCGTCAATGGTTGGACAATAATTCCTCAGTTTCCTAGTGCAAGCTTTTGGGATGCACGTACTAATCGACAAAATCTGAGTACACCTTAGGTGTATAGGTGTTGATGGCCTTCCACTCTTTCGGGATGTCCTTGAGGGATTGAGGTGTCAGAGTTGTTTTGTGACTTCTGGTGCCAATAAAATTGCCTCTCTCAATCAACAAAGGAATTGCGTTGTTGAAGTCGACCAATATCCTTAGATAGTTCTCTTTATCGTCACCTTCATACCACTGGGTGTTTGCAATTGCTGTAGCCCTAGATGTAGGCTTCAGGGCGGCGTATTCTTGCGGTGTCATCATGTAGTATGCCCGCTCCCAAGAGCCGTCAAATCCAATCGATTGATATTCTGACTTGGGAATGCCCACTCGCACCTTGTCATCGTGTTGAAGAAAGCTCAATCTGATTTGTCCTTTTTCGAGTTCAACCAGTCTTGCGCCCTCCAATGGGTCGAAATGTTCATGGTCAGAGCCAGATTTACTTTTCTTTTTAGCAGGTACGATGGATGGAATGATTCTCTCGACCCATGCGGCAGAGCCTTTTCTAACAAGATGTTCTTCTAAAAATGTGGTCCGGATGACGCCATCGTTACCGATGACTTTGGTCTCGGTTTTCATTTTTACGTCAAGATCCACAAGTTTTGAAAAATTGAACTTGCCGTCTCCTTTGGGCTGAGCAAAGGACGTGCAAACCATGATGATTGAAGCGAATAAGAAGACAACGCAAGGCTTGATGTGAAAGGTCATGATTGTTTTAGTGGAGGCTAAGAAAAAAGGTACCTCGCGAGGTACCTTTTATGAATGATTGCAATGTTTAAATATTACAGTCCAAAAGCAGTTTTGATGATACTGTAAACGTTGATGTTTGGCATGGTGCCTTTAAAGTTTTGTGCTGCAGCACCAGTTGCAAAAAGCATCACGTCACCTGAGCCATGGGTCTCGCCACCGGCGCTGGCTTTGACAACGCCTTCTTGGAAGTAACCGCCGCCGTCATTGAACACGTTTGCGCCTTTGTAAGTGCCAATGCTCTTAGATTGATCTGAGGTCACATTGCTGCGCACCTTGGGTCTGTTGGGGCTTTGGCCAAAGACCAGCGTGGTATAGGCGTTACCGTCTGAGTCAAGCACGGGTTTGTTGTCCGTTCCTGTGACCACATCAAGCATGTTGTTGCCACGTTTGGAATAACCATTGAAGGCCATGGTGTGATCGTGGTCGGCTGTCACAATGATCAATGTGTTGCTGAGGTCGACTTTGCTCAACGCCATTTTTACAGCATTGTCAAAAGCCAATGTGTCGGTCAAGGCTCTCGCAGCATTGGTGCCGTGAAGTGCGTGGTCAATGCGACCGCCTTCGACCATCAAGAAGTAGCCATTGCTGTTTTTAGACAAGACATCAATGGCTTTAGAGGTCATCTCAGCAATGCTAGGTTCAATTGCAGGATTCCTGTCTAGCTCGTAGCTCATGTGAACGTCGTCTGTGGCCTGATCAAAAAGACCCAAAAGTTTGGAGCCTGTTGTGGCTGGTGCTGCCAACAATTCGTTCTTGTTGGTCACATAGGTGTATCCGCTCGACTTCATCAGCCCCACCAGATCACTGCCATCGGGGCGGCCGGCTTGTTGCTCTGTCGTGCCGCTTGGATTGACCGGCACAAAATATCTGCTGTTGCCGCCCAAAATCACATCAACGCCCTTACCAAGAGCCGTGTTGAAGCTTTTACTGCCAGGGGTCAATTGAGCAGCGATTTCATACTCTGCGTTTCGATTGCATACGTGTGCATAGTTCACCGCTGGTGTGGCGTGGGTGATTCTGGCCGTGCTCACGACACCCGTGGATTTGCCCTTGGCGATGGCTTGCTCAAGAATTGTAGGGACTGACTTTCCGTTGCTGCCATCGGTTTTGCAGTTGTTGATCCATGAGCCGCTTTTGGGGAAAGCGGGGTCTGTTGAGGGGGAGGTGGGGTTCGTGTCAGGTGTCATGGAGATCACATTGTTTTTCATGCGAACGCCAGTGATATAGCCCGCCATCCCTGGCGCTGAGTCGGTGGTTTGAGCATCGGCCGAGTAAGTTCTGATCTTTGCCGCATAGGGCAAGGTATCCATGGCCAATTTACCGGCTTCTCCATAGCCGTAAATGCGTGATGCCGTGACCACCACAGGGCCCATGCCGTCGCCTAAAAAGAAGATCACATTCTTGGCTTCACCTGCTGCCTGAGCTTGCATGCAAAATGCTGTGATCGTTGTTGCCAAGAGGCTCGCAATAATTTTTCTGTTCATCTTATTCTCCTGGAATCAATTTATAAACCGAGTGCTTTGACGATCAATGGGAAAACCTCAATGTTTTCCATCGATCCTTTAAAAAGGTTGGAGTTCATGCCAATGGCACCCAACCACACATCGCCACCCCCGTGTGTTTCACTTTCGCCTGCAAGGCGAATGGCCGTTTCTTGTTGGTAGTTATCAGCGCCGGTGATGGCGTCGGTCAGGGGCGTCATGGTCGTTCTATCAGAGACACGGTTGGGACCGTTACCAAACGCCAATACGCTAAAGGTTGCGCCCTCAGCGTCCTTGGCAGGGGTTGTGGGTGTGAGCCACTGTTTTAAAACGCCCAAAATACCAGGACTTTCTTTGGTTGTTTTCCCTGTCAGCGCGGAGTAACCTTGCATGATCATGGTGTGGTCATGGTCAGCCGTCACGACGATCAAGGTGTTACTGAGATTGGGGTCAGTTTGGCGAACCTTTGCAATGGCAGCGGCAATGGCATTGTCAAATGCGATGGTGTCTTGCAAGGCACGCTTTGCATTGGTGGCGTGAAGGGCGTGATCAATTCGACCTCCTTCAACAACCAGCGTGTAACCATTGTTTTTCTTGGCACTCAAGATGTCCATGGCTTTGGTGGTCATTTCTGCCAAACTGGGTTCTGCGGCTGGGTTTCTGTCCAAGTCGTAAGACATGTGTCCGCCTGAGAATGAAGCATCCAACACACCTTGGTCAAACAAAGCCAAGAGTTTTGTTGACGAGTTGATAGACACGGCATTGAGGCTTGAAAGGTCATTGGCAAAAGCATAACCTTGGCCTTTCATTTCTGTGATCAAATTTCTGCCATCAGGACGTCCTGCTTTCTCAAGGGCTGAACCAGAGGCATTGAAGGGGATGAAGTATTTGCTGTTGCCACCCATCATCACATCTACGCCATTGCCCAAAGCTGAATTAAAACCAGTGCCTCCAGGAACGGCCTGTCTGGCAATGTCGTATTCAGCGTTTCTATTGCAAACATGAGAGAAAGTTGCGGCGGGTGTCGCATGTGTTAATCGCGCTGTCGTGACAATGCCGGTGCCCATGTTTTTTGTCTTTGCCAACTCCAAAAGCGTTTGCACGGGTTTACCGTTTGTTGATAAGCAGTTGTTCACTGAGTTAGACACGCCAGTTGTCGAGTCTTTGCCTGGACTTACTGAAGTTGTGTCTGAGGACATCGAGATGACATCTTGATTCATCTTGACACCCGTCATGTAGGCCGACATGGAGGGTGCACTGTCCGTGACTTGGTAGTCTTGAGAAAACGTCTTGATAAAGGCCGTGTCAGGAAGTGTGTCCATGGTCAGTTGTCCATCTTCACCGTAGCCGTAAATTCTTGCTGCTGTTTGAACGGTGATGCCCATGCCATCACCAAGGAAGAAGATAACATTTTTTGGGGGGCTGTCGCTTGAGCTGCAAGCGCCTAAAAGGCCGATCGCTGCCACCGAGAACAATGCAGATAAATATTTTTTCATGGTTCACCTTTAAACATAGACAAGGCGGAGCTTAAGTTTTCTTGATGTAAATTTAATGACACAGACAATGAGTTTCATTTTTGATGTGAAAAATCTTGTCATCAAAATGTCATTTGAGCTTCTTATGCTCAAAAGACTTTCAATTATTAAATGGTTAACAAAATGGCAACTCCAATACAGCTTGATTCCTCGCAATTGCAGCGATTAAGAGACGACATGATGGACAGCTTGGATGAGGAGCTTGAAAACGAATTCGAAGATGTCGGGTTTGGTGATGATGACACCCGTTCACCCGAGGCCATTGCCTTTAGGCGTTTTTACTTTAGAGAGTTGATCAAATTACAAGGCGAGTTGGTCAAGCTTCAAGATTGGGTGGTGTCCAACAAGCACCGCATGGTGATTGTGTTTGAGGGCCGTGATGCGGCAGGCAAAGGTGGTGTCATCAAGCGCATAACCCAAAGACTCAACCCCCGCATTTGTCGTGTGGCCGCTCTTCCAGCGCCCAATGATCGCGAGAAAACCCAGTGGTACTTTCAGCGTTACGTCTCGCATCTTCCCGCTGCGGGAGAGATTGTTTTATTTGACCGCAGTTGGTACAACCGTGCAGGCGTGGAGAAGGTCATGGGTTTTTGCTCTGACGATGACTATGAGGAGTTCTTCAAATCGGCCCCTGAGTTTGAAAAGATGCTCACACGAAGTGGGATTCAAATCATCAAATACTGGTTCTCTATAACCGATGATGAGCAATACACCCGCTTTTTAGGTCGCATTCATGATCCCTTGAAGCAGTGGAAACTCAGTCCCATGGACTTGGAGAGCCGCCGTCGTTGGGAAGATTACACCAGAGCCAAAGAAACGATGATTGAGAGAACCCATATTCCCGAGGCGCCATGGTGGGTGGTGCAAGCGGTTGACAAGAAAAAGGCCCGTTTGAATTGCATCAGTCACTTGCTCTCTCAGGTTCAATACAGCGAGGTCAATCAACCAGAAATCGTGATGCCTGACCGGGTTCGCAATCCCGATTACATTCGACATGCTATTCCGCAAGGCATGATTGTTCCGGAGAAATACTAATTTTTAAAAGTTGCTATATGCTTAAAAAACAAGTCAAGCAAAGCGGTCCATTCTAAAAAAAAAGCCATCGTCAAAGCAAGCCACTCGTCTTGAATGGATTTCTTTCTTGAAGGTGCTCTAAATATTCGTCCATGTGTTGTCCCTCTTGGGTGAGGAACTCATCAACTGCTTTGGCAAATGAGGGGTGAGCAAGCCAATGGGCACTGTGTGTTTTAACGGGCAAGAGCGCGCGAGCCATTTTGTGCTCGCCTTGTGCGCCCCCTTCAAATCGCTCAACGCCTTTGTCAATGCACCAAATCAAGGGTTGATAGTAACAAGCCTCAAAGTGCAAGCAGTCCACTCTCTCTAGTGCGCCCCAATAGCGCCCATAAGCCACCACGGCTTGTTGTTTTTCGTTTCTTTCCAACGCGACCAAACTGCATGCAATGGGTTGCCCCAAACGATGGGCAATGAACATCACCCAGTTGTCTTGCATCTCGTGCTGCATGGATTCAAAGAAGGCCCGTGTGATGTAGGGCGCGTTTCCATGTTCCAAATAGGTCTGTTGGTAGCAGCGGTAAAAGAACGCCCAGTGTTCGTCCTTGATGTCAGGGCCCTCAAAGGCTTTGAAATCAACCTGTGCTTGAGTTACTTTTTTTCTCTCTTGTTTGATTTTCTTTCTTTTCTCTTGATTCAGAGAGCTCAAAAAAGCATCAAAGCTTTCAAACGGTTGACCCTGTGGGTCGCGATTGGTCCAGTGAAACTGGATCGTTTGTCTTTGAAGCATATGGCACGCCTGGGCCGCACGCATGTCTGCTTCGCTTGCATAGAGCATGTGCAGGGATGAGACTCCCCAGGTCAGGCACAGGTCCAAAACGGCTTGCAAAAGATGCAGTCGTTTTTCTTCGTCTTGGGCCAATAATCTGCTGCCCGGCACTGGACTGAAAGGGGAGGCGATCAAGGCCTTGGGATAATAATGCAGGCCATGCCTTTGGTAGGCTTGGGCCCAAGCCCAGTCAAACACATATTCCCCATAGGAGTGGGTTTTTAAGTAAAGTGGACATGCGCCAACAAGTTGTTTGTCCAAGTGAAGGGTGACGTATTTGCACGTCCAACCCGATTCGGTGACCGCGCTGGCACTCTCGTGCATGGCATTCAAATACTCAAAGCGCAAAAAAGGAGTCGGGACAGAATCAGACAAAAGAAGCGCATTCCATTGGGTTTTTTCGATGGTTGACATCGAATCGTGCACCTCAATGACATAATTGGATCGATTCATAACCGTATTTTTATATGACTCTTAAAATTTCAATTGCTCAAATGAATGTCGTCGTGGGTGACATGGCAGGGAACGCACAAAAGATCATTGACGCTGCAACCCAAGCATACCAAATGGGCAGCCGACTGTTGTTGACCCCTGAATTGGCCATTTGTGGCTATCCGGCCGAGGATTTGTTGCTAAGGCCCTCATTTATCCAAGCCTGTGATGATGCCTTAGAACACGTTAAATTGGCGCTGGCCCACTTGAAAGACCTTTATGTGGTCGTGGGTCATCCCTGTGGCTCGGGAACAAGCGGTCGCTCGGTCTCATGGAGCGAGCGCTATAACCGAGCCAGTGTGCTTAGCGAGGGCCATTGTGTTGCCAGCTATGACAAGCGGGAATTACCCAATTACCAAGTGTTTGATGAAAGGCGTTACTTCACACCTGGCACCCACAGCTGTGTCTTTGACGTGCATGGTGTCAGAATGGGCTTGCTCATTTGCGAGGATGCATGGTTCGAGGCGCCTGCTAGGGACGCCAAAGACCAAGGTGCTCAAGTGCTCTTGGTCCTCAATGCCTCGCCCTTTCACATGGGCAAGGGACAAGAAAGAGAGCAAGAAATGAAATCCAGGGCGCTTCAAACGGGCCTGCCCTTGGTGTATGCCCACATGGTCGGGGCGCAAGACGAGGTTGTTTTTGAGGGGGGATCTTTTGCCTTGAGCTCAACGGGCGAGGTCATGGCAAGAGCGGCTTGTTTTGAAGAGGTGATTTTTCCACTCACCCTCGATCCGGCTCAAAATTTCTCCATCCAGGGCGAGGTGGCTCCTGTGACCTCTTTGGAAGAGGACCTGTGGCGTGCATTGGTCATGGGCGTGCGTGACTACGTCCAAAAAAATGGGTTTCCCTCGGTGCTTTTGGGTCTCTCAGGCGGAATCGATTCAGCGCTGGTTTTGGCCATTGCCCTAGACGCGCTTGGCCACCAGCGGATTCACGCGGTCATGATGCCTTCCCCCTACACGGCCGATATCAGCTTGGTGGATGCAAGGGACATGGCGGCTCGAGTGAATGTGCAGTATTCAGAGCTCAGCATCCTGCCCGAATTTGAGGCTTTTAAAGCCACTTTGGCGCCTTTGTTTGAGGGGCGGGCGGAGGATGCGACGGAGGAAAATATCCAAGCTCGTATCAGAGGCACGCTCTTGATGGCTCTTTCCAATAAGATGGGCGCCATCGTACTCACCACAGGTAACAAGAGTGAGATGGCCACGGGCTACTGTACGCTTTACGGCGACATGGCCGGTGGCTTTGCCGTCATCAAAGATGTTGCCAAAACCATGGTCTTTCGCTTGGCCAAATGGAGAAATCAGCACAACCCGTTCAACACCGTTTCGGACCCCATCCCCGAGCGCATCATTACTCGGCCACCCAGTGCGGAATTGAGAGCAGATCAAACGGAT
This sequence comes from uncultured Burkholderiales bacterium, assembly GCA_903861115.1. Taxonomy (GTDB): domain Bacteria; phylum Pseudomonadota; class Gammaproteobacteria; order Burkholderiales; family Burkholderiaceae_C; genus Limnohabitans. Next base: position 16,008 of record CAIOTD010000097.1, on the reverse strand, counting down.
CAAGACAGCTTGCCACCCTACGATATTTTGGACGGCATTTTGTCCTTGTACATGGAGGAGGATCACAGTGCTCAGGAAATTGTGGCGATGGGTTACGCTAAAGAGCAAGTTGATTTGGTCACCCGCTTGATTCGCATCAACGAATACAAGAGGCGCCAGGCCCCCATTGGACTCAGAGTCACGCACAGAAGCTTTGGAAAAGATTGGCGATATCCCATAACGAGCAAGTTCCGTGCATAATTGGGGGTGAAGGACATTACAGGAGATATCTTTTGAAACAAATTACAGCCATCATCAAGCCTTTTAAACTCGAAGAGGTCAGAGAAGCGCTGGCCGAATGTGGCGTGACGGGTCTCACCGTGACAGAAGTCAAAGGATTTGGTCGTCAAAAGGGACACACCGAGTTGTACCGTGGCGCCGAGTATGTGGTTGATTTCTTGCCAAAAATCAAGCTCGAGGTGGTGGTCAATACCGATGATGTCGATCGCTGTCTGGATGCGATCATCAAGGCCGCTCACACGGGCAAAATTGGCGATGGGAAGATCTTCGTGACGGCTGTGGAAAAAGTCGTGCGCATTCGCACCGGTGAGTTGGACAACAACGCCGTATAAGCGTTGAGCGGTTGGTCTCGCCCCCCTTGACTCAAGGGGTCAGAGGCCCAATGCGTTGCCAAACAGCGCAGATCCAAACAGCAATGCAAAACAGCAAGCTGAGCAAAACCGCCGCTGAGCCCAAATCTTTTGCTCTTTTGGAGAGTTCATGCCAGTCGGGTCCGTGTCGGTCAATGGCAGACTCGATAGCGGTGTTGAGCAATTCAACCACCATGACCAAAATCACGGTGCCGATCAACAAGCACACTTCAACCCAATTGGCCCCCAAAAAGAAAGCACAGGGCAACAGCACAATAAAGACCCAGGCTTCTTGCTGAAAAGCCGGCTCATACCACCCCGCCTTCAGTCCCGCCAGTGAAAATCCAAAGGCGTGGTAAACGCGACTAAAACCACGTCTTTTCTTTTGCGGATTGATGGTGTCTGTTTTCTTCATCCCTAGAATTCTCACTCAAATCCATGACAGTTTTGTGATGTCTTCGTGACGCCTTGAGGTCATTGAGATGGGGGCGGGCTGTGCTCGACCAATTGGGTGTTTGACCAAACGTCGTGCCAAAATTGTTTGTGGGATTGAAAGCGTGCCAAAGTGGCCCAGATGGATACCCACCCCAGGCAAAGTACCCCGCGCTCTGCCATGCTCATTGAAAAGGGTGTCAAAGCCATCAGAGGCGGTATGAACCATACCCAAGCGCTGATCCATCTCTTTAGGGCCATGGACGTGCTGAGATGCTCGCCTTGGAGGTCTAGAACTTGGATGTGCCAAGTCTTCATCGCTAGGGTTTGACCACGGCGCCAAAAGTAAACAAAGTAAGTGGTCAAAATACAGAAAATAAAGGCCTGAAAGACCGAGCGATAGGCCAAGGATTTGGAGATGGGGTCAGTGGAAGCACTGGGCATGAGGGCGTCGATCACGATGGTGAACACCAAGCCAGAGATGAACACGACGCCAAAGATCAAGATACCCTCGTAGGTAAAACATGCCATTCGCCTCAGGATGGATGGGGCATTTTGCGGGGTCATGGGAGCGTTTTTTAAGCTGTAAGCGTGTGGAGTTGGGCGTCGCTGTACTTTAAACGGTGCAAGGCACGTTTTTCAAGCCCTTGCAGACGCATTTCATCAGGGCGCAGGGTTGTTTCGCCGCGGGGGCAAAAGTGTTTTGGTGCCCACTTGATCGGCTTGGAGTCTCAGGTGGCTGGGTTGGAGAGCGGACTGATAAGCCAAGGTGTTGCTTGTGCCCAAGGCTTTGGGCTTGGGGGAAATGGCTGCGCTGTTGGGCATGACATTTAAGTTTTGAGCGAGTTCATTTCTTTTTTCTGGGGCCAAGGCTTGGTACTGTTGCCATTTGTTCAGCCTTTCGTCGCCTTCAAACTGTTGAACCTGCGCAAAGATGACTCGAGCCTGTGCCCTTTGCTGAGGGCTCAGCACGCTCCACTGTGACATTCTGGCTTGCAGTTTTTCTTGGTCCTTCGCATTGAGCTCAGAAAAGTTGGCGCAAAGCGTTAACCACTTGCGTTTTTGGGTCTCACTCATTTCCGGCCACAACTCGATCAATGGGCGAAGTGCGAATTGCTGTTTTCCCGTCAAATCGGTCCATTTTGGGGAAGACGAAACAGGTTTGGCGATGGGCGAAGACGGCTTGCTGTTGAGGTTGGTGTCTGAGGCGGGCGCTTCTGTCTTGCCTGAAGTTGGGTTGGCCGCTGAGGGGCTCAAGCCAGTCACCATGGACCCTGGGGCAATGCCTGAGGGTGCATTTGTAGAAGGGGTGTCCGCACTCAGGGATTGGGCCTGGCTGAGGGAGGGGCCTAGAACAAGGATCACCAGAGGCAGGAAAAGTCCGAATATCCCTATTGAGTCGAATTGAGAGGCCTTTTTATTCTTAAAAGCCCCAAGCGCAGGCCCTCTGAATGTCTTAAAAAGACAAATTCCAAAGCTGCAAAAATTCAGGCTCAAGCGCATTGTTATTGCTGGCCTTCGATCGATTCTCTTGGGACACTCAAAAACTTCAAGAAGCCTGGGTCGGTGTAGGCATCGGGTGGCAATTCATCGAGCAACAAAGCTTGATCAACATCAGCGAGCTCACGTGCTCGGAGCTCATTTTGGAACTCATAAATGACCACAAGTCCGAGCAAAAGGACCAGCAAAGGGAAAAGAGAGACCAATTTTTCCCAAAAATGGTTGTTCGTTGGTCCAGCACTTAGGGTGGCCACACCATTTTGGATTTGGATGGAGGGGGCAAAAACGGGTTGCTGGACAGGTTTCTTTTGTAAAGTCAACGCGCGAAGTCTGGCCACACGCAGTCTTTCACTCACGTGGTGGGGCAAATCCTCCAATGAGGCATCCAATCCGCTGGCAATTTGTCTAGCGAACACGTCTTGAGGGCTGAAAGTTTGTTTAAAACCAGTCGTCATGGCTTGATTCCTTTGGCGGCTAATGCCGAATATAGTGCTTGAATGGCTCTGGAGCAATGTGTTTTTACACTTCCCTCCGAGCAACCCATTGCCGAAGCTGTTTCAGAAACGTCAAGCTCTTCCCAATAACGCAGAAGGAAGGCTTCTCGTTGACGTGCGGGCAGTTTTTTTATCTCTTCTTCAATTTCTTGGACGTTTTGGGTGTGAGAAAAATTCTGCTCGGCACTCTCGCTCATGAGCGTTTCGCTCTCGGAGGCCTTGATTTCAAGGAAATCCATCTCGTCGTTGCCCGATTCGGACTCAAATTCGTTGAAATTGGAGAAAAGGGCGTTTTTGGTTTTTTGCCGCCTGAACCAATCCAATGTGGTATTCGATAAAATTCTTTGAAACAGCATGGGCAGTTCATTGGCAGGCTTTTCAGCGTAATGCTCAGCCAATTTCATCATGCTGTCTTGGACAATGTCAAGCGCCGCTTCCTCGTCTCTCACATGGTAGATCGAACGCTTAAAAGCACGTTTTTCAACGCTTTTTAAAAAGTCAGAGAGTTCTTTTTCTGTGGCCAAGGCTGAGAGATGTCCAATTTCGGTGCATGAGGGGGCGTGAAAAGCATCGCGTGCGTTTCAAGACAGAATTACACCATATTTCTGATAATTAGGCCCCAAGGGTGACAGTCTATCGAAAAAAATGAGATAATAGCAGGCTGTGTTCGATAAAAACACATAAAAAACGGGTCTGGGTTTGACGTATCAACGTCTATGGCCTCAGGTCTTAAGTCTCGACGTGATTTCATAAGAATGCACGAAGAGGCACCCAAGGTTTTTCAGTTAGAAATTCACAAAGGTTTAATCAAATGGACACGAATAAATCGCAAGCAACTGCAGTTGCTGCAAATCCACTTCACGCGTACAACGAAACACCCGTCGAGCTGATGGGCTCAGAAGTGATGGTCAAGGCCCTGCAAGCCGAAGGCGTGAAATATGTATGGGGCTACCCTGGCGGTGCCGTTTTGTACATTTACGATGCGCTCTACAAACAAAACACCATTCAACACGTCTTGGTTCGCCACGAGCAAGCCGCTGTGCACGCAGCCGATGGCTATGCCAGAGCGACAGGCGATGTTGGTGTTGCCTTGGTGACCTCTGGACCCGGCGTCACCAACGCGATCACAGGGATTGCGACGGCCTACATGGACAGCATTCCCTTGGTGGTCATCACCGGCCAAGTGCCGACGCATGCCATTGGATTGGATGCATTTCAAGAATGCGATACCGTGGGCATTACACGCCCCATAGTTAAGCACAATTTTTTGGTCAAGGACGTCAAAGATTTGGCCGTGACCCTCAAGAAGGCCTTTCACATTGCCAAAACAGGTCGTCCAGGTCCTGTTGTGGTGGACATTCCCAAAGATGTCTCTTTCAATAAAACCATGTACCATGGTTACCATGAAAGCATTGAGATGAGGTCTTACAACCCTGTGAAAAAGGGTCATTCAGGACAAATCAAAAAAGCGCTCCAACTTCTCCAAAATGCCAAACGCCCCTTTATCTATACGGGCGGTGGCGTTTTGATGAGTGAGGCCTCTCATGAGCTAAGAACCTTGGTGGACATGCTTGGCGTGCCTTGTACGAGCACACTCATGGGCTTGGGCGCGTATCCCGCATCGGACAGAAAATTCCTTGGCATGCTGGGCATGCATGGCACCATTGAAGCCAACAACGCAATGCAAAACTGTGACGTGTTGCTCGCCGTCGGTGCTCGCTTTGATGATCGAGTGATTGGCAACCCCAAGCACTTTGCCCAAAATGAGCGAAAAATCATTCACATTGACATCGATCCTTCCAGCATTTCCAAGCGTGTCAAAGTTGACGTGCCCATTGTGGGAGACGTCAAGGAAGTGTTGACAGAGATGATTGCAATGGTCAAGGAAAGCGCGCACAAAATTGACCCCAAGTCGCTTGCGGCTTGGTGGGAGAGTTTGGAGATCTTGCGCTCGCGTGACTGCTTGAAATACGATCGCTCGAACACCTCTGTGATCAAACCTCAGTATGTGGTTGAAACCCTTTGGAACATGACCAAAGATGCAGATGCTTACGTTACATCGGATGTGGGGCAGCACCAAATGTGGGCCGCCCAGTATTACCGCTTTGACGAGCCCAGAAGGTGGATCAATTCGGGCGGTTTGGGCACCATGGGTGTAGGGATTCCTTATGCGATGGGCATCAAATTGGCCAAGCCAGAGTCAGAGGTCTTTTGTGTGACGGGCGAAGGTTCGGTACAAATGTGTATCCAAGAGCTCTCGACTTGTTTGCAATACAACACGCCCATCAAGATCATGGCTTTGAACAATCGTTATCTTGGTATGGTGCGCCAATGGCAAGAAATTGAATATTCAGGTCGTTACAGTCACAGTTACATGGATGCGTTGCCTGACTTTGTGAAATTGGCTGAAGCCTATGGTCATGTGGGCATGCTCATTGAGCGTCATGAGGACGTGGAGCCTGCTCTGCGAGAGGCAAGAGCCCTCAAGGACAGAACCGTCTTCATGGATTTTAGAACCGACCCCACTGAAAACGTCTTCCCCATGGTGCAAGCCGGTAAGGGCATCACGGAGATGCTGTTGGGTAGCGAGGATCTTTGATTCACACTTGAGAAGGTGTGAAGATTGATTATTTTTTTTGTTGAATCTATTGATCGCCAAGCCCATGAATAACCCATTCTTAGGCAAGGGCCTCAAAAAGAGGAAGCCATTGTGAAACACATTATTTCTGTTCTTTTAGAAAACGAGCCCGGTGCCTTGTCACGTGTGGTTGGACTCTTCTCAGCTCGGGGTTACAACATCGAGTCTTTGACGGTCGCCCCGACAGAGGATCCCAGCCTTTCAAGGATGACCCTCCAAACCACAGGTTCGGACGATGTCATTGAGCAAATTACCAAACACCTGAACCGTTTGATTGAGGTGGTGAAGGTGGTCGATTTGACCGAAGGCCCCTACACAGAGCGAGAGTTGATGCTTGTCAAAGTTCGGGCTGTGGGCAAAGAGCGCGAGGAAATGAAGCGCATGGCCGATATCTTTCGTGGTCGCATCATCGATGTGACCGACAAGAGCTACACCCTTGAACTCACGGGTGACCAAGCCAAGAACGATGCATTTTTGCAAGCCGTTGACAGCACCGCAATTCTTGAGACCGTTAGAACGGGACCATGCGGTATTGGCAGAGGCGAGCGGATCTTAAGAGTTTGAATTAACAACGACCCATATCTACAGGAGAAAACATGAAGGTCTATTACGATAAAGATTGTGATTTAAGTTTAATCAAGGGCAAAACAGTTGCCATCATTGGTTATGGCTCACAGGGTCATGCCCATGCACAAAACTTGAACGACAGTGGCGTTAAAGTTGTGGTTGGTTTGAGAAAAGGTGGCGCCTCTTGGGACAAGGTTGGCAAAGCCAATTTGACCGTGATGGAGGTAGGTGCTGCTGTGAAAGCGGCCGATGTGGTGATGATTTTGTTGCCTGACGAGCAAATCGCCAGCGTTTACGAAAAGGAAGTTGAACCCAACATCAAGAAGGGTGCATCCTTGGCCTTCGCGCACGGTTTCAATGTTCATTACAACCAAGTCAACCCACGTGCTGATTTGGATGTATGGATGGTGGCTCCAAAGGCGCCAGGTCATACTGTTCGCTCAACGTACGCCCAAGGCGGTGGAGTTCCCCATTTGGTTGCTGTTCACCAAGATCAAAGCGGTAAAGCGCGTGACTTGGCCTTGAGCTATGCAATGGCCAACGGTGGCGGCAAAGCCGGCATCATTGAGACCAATTTCAAAGAAGAGACCGAGACCGACCTCTTTGGTGAACAAGCTGTACTTTGTGGTGGCGCAGTTGAACTCATCAAGATGGGATATGAAACCTTGGTTGAAGCCGGTTATGCACCTGAAATGGCGTATTTTGAGTGCTTGCATGAGTTGAAGTTGATCGTTGACTTGATTTATGAAGGCGGTATTGCCAACATGAATTACTCCATCTCCAATAACGCAGAGTATGGTGAATATGTCACGGGTCCTGAAGTGATCAACGAAGAGTCACGCGTTGCCATGCGAAACGCCTTAAAGAGAATTCAAACGGGTGAGTATGCCAAGAGCTTCATTCTCGAAGGTCGCACGAACTATCCAAGCATGACTGCACGTCGCAGATTGACTGCTGAGCACTCCATTGAAAAAGTGGGCTCACAATTGCGCGCCATGATGCCTTGGATCGCCAAGAACAAATTGGTTGACCAGACAAGAAACTGATTTTCGATCAGATCAAAAAATAAAAAACCTTCTGTTGGGCGCTTTGTGCGCCTAGCAGGAGGTTTTTTTATGGCCTGCTTGTTTTGAGCGCACTTGAGATTCTTGCATTCAGGCCGCTCAAGACAAGACCCCTTTGGAACGCTTTTGTCTTTAAGAGAGTTAAAACAGCAACAAGCCAATCATTGCTGCAGATAAACAGGTCGATAAGGTCCCGATCAACAAGGACTTGGCGCCCATTTGAACAATCTCCTTTTGTCTGTCGGGCGCCATGGAACCAATGCCTGCAATGACGATGCCAAGGCTTCCGAAGTTGGCAAACCCACAAAGCAAATACGTCAAGAGGACTCTCGAATGTTCGCTGATGGCGTTGGGGTCGAGTTTGGAGAGGTCGAGGTAGGCGATGAACTCGTTCAACACCAACTTCGTGCCCATCAATTGACCTGCAATTTGGGTGTCCTTCCATTCAATGCCAAGCGTCCAAGAAAACGGTTGCATGACCCAACCAATAACGCGCTGAATGGTGAGGGGGGAACTCTCCAAATAGGGAAAGAGTTGAAGAATGCTGTTACCCAGTGAGACCAAGGCCACCAAAACAATCAACATGGCAATCACACTGGCCAATAATTTCATGCCTTGAAAGGTGCCGTCACTGATGGCATCCATGGTACTTTGATATTTTTTATGGGCATCTGTGGTGTGAAGCAACGCTTTGATGTAACTCCTAAGTCCATGGCCTTGAATGTCATGGCCCTGGAGGGAGGAGGGTGGGCTTTCAAAGAGTGGCATTTTGGGGATTGCCACGAGACTGAGCACGATAGCACCCGGCGCACTGATCAAGGAGGCAATGATCAAATGGGTCACCACATTGGGTACCGTGCTTTGTAAAAAACTCGCATAAATGACCAGCACAGTGCCAGATATGGTGGACATGCCAGTGCTCATGACCACAAAGAGTTCTGCTTTGGACAAACCTGTGAGGTAGGGCCTGATGAGCAAAGGCGCTTCAACGATGCCCACAAAAACGGTTGCAATGCTGGCAAAGGACGTTGCACCTGTGACGTTCAAGACCCGACCCAGTAACCAAGCAAAGCATCCAATCACCAAAGGTAATACACGCCAGTAATAGAGCAGTGCAGATAATGCACTGAAGATCAAAATCATTGGCAAAGCCTGAAGTCCCAAGATAAAGGACATGCCAGGTGACTTCTCCTCAAAGGGCAAGGGGCCACCGCCCAGGTAACCAAAAACGAGCGATGTGCCGGCCTGAGTGGCCTTTTGAAGTTCAAGCACACTTTGGTTCAATGAGCCCAGGAAATTTTGTATAAAGGGCACTTTCAGCAGGACAAGCGCCAAAACGAATTGAAAAAGCAAACCTTTGCCAAGGCTTTTGTAATCAATGCGGGATCGGTCTTCGGATACGCCAATGGCGATCAACAAGATGATCGCAATTCCAATCAGGGATTGATAATTCTGCATGCTCGAGGGCCCTTAGCGAAAAAAAGTGACTCAAAGTGAGCTTGAACCTTAAGCGCCCCGTCGAATTAAATCTTGCTCGTTCATGTGCTTGGTTTTTCCCGCTAGCCATCGCATCAACCGAACCTTCCAATTCAAAAAAGAATGGGGCGCTTTGACCGCAGTATACTCAAGTCGACTTTGGGCGCCGCGCTTTCTCTTGAAGTCTCCAGCGCCCGAACTGTAATTGAGCATCAATCGGTTTTCTAATGTGTGTTTGAAAATTGAAGCAAACAACAAGCGATAAATCCCTGGACCATGCTCACTTTCAATATAACCCAGTGCTGGCACGGTCAAGGTGTCACCAATTTGGTGCAGAAGAGCAAAAGCAACTATTTCGCCCCCTTCGTTCTTAAGGCTCAAGGCCGTCATCCATTGTGAGTTGACCATCTCTTTAAAAAAGGCAGGCGTGTACATGGCGTTGTACACGCTGTGTTTTTGAATGTAGATCAGATCGTACAGGTGCTGAAAACGACTGGAGAGTTCGTCATCAATGTGTGCCCAATGGGTCACTTGAAGCGTTGATTTTTTAAGGGCGCTCAAGTCTCTCATCAAATGTGAGGGTTTGCTGTTCATGCCTTGTCGCAGATCGAATTCATAGATGACCCGAGCAGGCAAAACCACAAAGCCCATGCTTTGCAGTTCTGTGATCAATTGTTCGTGTTGATAAGCCAATAAATTGCGAACAAATATAAATCGGCCTGTGTCCTTTTGAGTGTGGGATTGACAAGCTTTGACAATCAAAGCGTTTTGCGCGTTGCTCCAAACGTTGGTGGAAATGGGGAAGTTGCCGACGATGATGTTTTGCCCAAGGCCCACCCAATGGGCAAGGCGAGAGAGTGCCTTCAGTACAAGACTTAAAACTTTTTGATCGCGAACTTCATCTACTGCGTAATCAAACCATGCAATTTTAGGAGAGGTAATGTAGCAGTTGGCTGCGGGTCCATGCTGGTGTGTCATGGTGATGGGCAAGGCGTCAGACTCGCTCACGAGGTCTGCGCCTGCATTGAGCATCCACTCTTGGAGTGAATGCTCCCAGGGTGCTTGGGCCATCAAGCGTTTAATCGATACAAATGCAGTGCACCATAGATCCCTGAGCGATCTTGTGGGCCTAGGCTGTCACTGACCTGGTCGTCACGGGTCCAGCGGTGGGCCAAATCACCGGTCAAGCATGCATCAACAGGGGACTGCGAGCCTGCCGTTCTAAAGATGACTCGGGCACCCGGTTTTGCAGCTTGGGTGATGGCAGTCCACACAGCGGTTAACTCTTGAGGCGTCATCCAGTCTTGCGCATCCAGCAAGTTGACAATATCAACGGACTGAGGTCCAAGTTGATTCAGTTTATCGCGGATGTTGTTGTGTTCAATGGATATTTTATGAACACTTTCGCGCAAAAATGCATAGTTCTCTTTCACCAAATAGGGTGGAAGTGCACTCTGACCCGTTTCATCGTACTTTCTAGCGTAAGCTTGCCAAGCAAAATAGTTGTCTTTGATGGGAACCACGGTGGCCAATTGCCGAGCACGTTGCTTTAAGATTTCAGACATTTGCTCAGGCTTGTTGTCACACAAGGCCAAGTGCTGACTGGGTGGAATACCCAAGTTGTAAAGCGCGTAGGGACTGCTGCATATTTTTGTCATCAGTCTTGAATCAAATATCTTTGCAACGTGTTGATCAAACCAATTTTTTTGATCTTCAACGGTTTTTTGTTCCAATAAGTCGGACAGTTTGACGCCATGCAGTTTGGCGCCCACATGGATAATGCCAATGATCTGACCAAGAAGCCCATACTTATAGAATCCTTTAGCAAACATTTGAATTCTTTTTGATGCAAATGGACCGCTCTCCCAGTATTTTCTACTTTCTTGATCCAATTCTGGTGCGATGATGGCGTTGTAGATTCGAACGTTGCTCGTTGACTTGGCAACTCCAAAAAACCTGAAGAAATCTTCGTGATATTCCAGTGTTTTGATGGCCGCAATTTTCAGGTGATTCAAGGCGATGTGAGCGTGATTGAGGTCAACAACCGAAATTTTGGCAGGATTGGCCATCAAATAGGACAAAGCATTGCAGCCACCGGACGCAATGGTGAGCATGTGATCCGTTTCTTTGATTTGCAAGGCCTTCATGTCAACAACAGGATCTTCCCAAATTTGTGTATAAACCAAGCGATCGAACCACATTGCAAAAATTTTGTCTTTCAGGGTGGCCTTTGTTTTATGTCCAAAGACTGCGTTATTGAGCAGTACCTTTGACTTCTTTAAACTGAGCGTTGGATTTTGAGTGGCGTTCATGTTAGAAATAAATCCTTGTTTGTGAAGATATCTTTCAATTGTGGACCTTTAATATTTCATTTGCATGTTGCTTTTATTGCTTTTTGATGACGTAAAATTTATTGGTCAATTGCTTACGAGTGGCTCGTCTCGTTTTTTAAGAGATCTTGTTTTTTTATTTGCTTGGGGCTTAGTGGGCTCCGTGTGTCATCAAGTTTTAATTTACAACGGGTAATATGTTTGCCAAATATTGGTCATAAAAATGTCAAATAACTTTTTTGGTAAAACACTCGTTTCGGTTTGCTCTTTTTTTGTCTACTGCGCCTTATCTGGCTGCGCAATCAATACATTCTTGGTGGATCAAGTCGCTAAGACTGTGGTGACCGAGGACAATCAAGAGGAGGACTTGATCTTGGCGCGTGATGCCAGTCCTTTTTATCTCAAGTTGACAGAAAATTTACTGTCAAGCTCCCCAGCCAATTTGAAATTGGCGGAGTCGGTGAGTTCAGGCTTTACTCAATACGCTTATGCCTTTATTGCATTTGAGGCGGATAAGCTGGAGGGTCGAGATTTCAAGGGCGCGGAGGTTTTAAGAGAGCGCGCGTCCAAGATGTATGCCCGCGGGTACCGCCACGCAATGAAAGCACTTGAATTAAAGTTCTCTGGCTTTGAGGTCAGACTCAGATCGACAGATGATTTGATGAGGGGCTTGTCCGTCGGACAATCACATGTTGGTTTGCTTTATTGGTCTGCCGCTTCTTTGGGAGGGTGGATTTCGACTGCCAAAGATCAGCCTGATTTGGTTGCTGATTTTCCTGTGGCCATGCGCTTGGCTCAATTGGCGTGGCGTTTGAATCCCTCTTATTCAGAAGGTTCTCTTGCCAGTTTGATGGGGAGTTTTGAGTGGGCCGATCCCAATGGCTCAAAACTCAAGGCCAAGCAATATTTTGACTTGGCCATTGAATATGCCAAAGAGCGCAATGCAGGTCCTTATGTGTCCAAGGCTGAGCGCATTGCTGTGTCTGTAAAAGACAAGCAGATGTTTGAGTCCTTGCTCAACAAAGCGATCTCCATTGCACAAAAGAGCCCGAGTTTGCAGAATGAAACCATGAAGCTTCGAGCGCTTTGGTTGCTTGAAAATGAAGAAGATTTAATAGAAAGTGAATGATGCCTTTTAAATTGTTTGTCCGTCTCTCCTTTTCCTTGCTTCTCCTGGTCTGTGGCTTTCAAGCGTTTGCAGCCGATAAGCCCCTTCGCATCGGGACCTTGGCCCCTAAGAACTCCTTGTACTATCGTCAACTCATTGAGGTGGCAGAGGCGTGGAAAGGGTCCACGGGCAGCGGCGCGAAATACACCGTCTATGCCGATGGCAGTCAAGGCGGTGAGACCGAGTTGGCCAGGCGAATGCGCATAGGACAACTTCAAGGGGCTTTACTTTCAGTCGTCGGACTGAAAGAAATTGAGCCTTCTATCAGCGCACTCCAGTCGATGCCTTTGCTTTTTAAAAACTGGGAAGAGGTCGACTACGTGAGGGAAAAAATGCGACCTGGTATGGAGAAAAAATTTCTTGAAAAAGGCTTTGTTGTTTTGGCTTGGGGGGATGCAGGGTGGGTGCGATTTTTCTCGAAAGAAGCTGCGTTCAAGCCAGACGACTACAAAAAAATGAAATTCTTCTCCTGGGGTGGAGAGCCTGAGCAGCAAGAAATTATGAAAAGTTTGGGCTATACGCCTGTCCCCCTTGAGACCACAGATATTTTGCCCTCCATACAAACCGGAATGATCTCCGTGGTGCCATCAACCCCTTACTTTGCCATGGCCAGTCAAATCTACAACACCGCCAGTAACATGCTGGAGATCAATTGGGCGCCTGTCGTTGGTGCTTTGGTCATCACTAAAAAGGCTTGGGATGAGATGAGTCCCGCCACACAAGAGGTGGTTCGGGTGGCTGGTGAGAAGGCTGGCGATCAGCTGAGGATCAGAGCACGATTGGAGGTCGAGGAGGCGGTCGATGCCATGAAAAAAAGAGGACTGACTGTCAACAAGCCCAATGCTGAGCAAATGAAAGAGTGGAACAACTTGGCGGTAAGTTTGTACCCCAAGATCAGAGGCACGATGGTGCCGGCCGAGACCTTTGATGAAGTCTTCAAGCATTTGAATGCTTTTAGAGCGGGCAAACAAAAGTGAAACGTTTTGATCTTTTTGATGAGCTGATTGCATCCAGTGCATTGCTCTTGATGGCTCTCATTCCAGTGGTGGAGATCTTGGCGCGTCCACTTTTGGGGAAAGGCGTCGACAATGCACCGATTTTGGTTCAGCACTTGGGGCTGGTGATGTCCATGTTTGGCGCTTTACTGGCCTATCGATCCGGGCATTTGAGCAGCATCGGGGTGATTTTTCATTCTTTTCAGAACCCTGCAAGGCTGTTGAGTGCTTTGATTTGTGGACTTCTTTGTTGGGCTTCTTGGCACTTTGTGAGCACCGAGAGGAGCGCACAACAAATATTGGCCTATTCGATTCCAATCTGGCTTTTCCAGTTGGTGATGCCTCTAGGTTTTTTACTCTTAAGTTGGCAAATCATCACACATGGCTTGAATCATTGGGTGGTCAAAATCGCAGCGATTCTTGCCATTACGGTTTTGAGTTATGCGCTTTTTGATTTTCTCGAGTCGAGTGTGGTGTCAATGTTGCCCTGGCTACTGTGCTTGCTTGTGATGTTTCTTGGGGGCGCACCCATCTTTTCAATCATCGCTGCATTGGCTTTGGGCCTATTTTGGCAAGACGGCTTGCCGCTTTCTTCAGTGGCCTTGTCCCATTATCAAATCACGGTCAACCCCTCACTGCCAGCCTTGCCTTTGTTTACCTTGGCCGGTTTGATTTTTGCTTCAACAGGCTCGGCCACACGTTTAGGCCAGGTCTTTATGGCTCTCTTTGGGTCAGGCGTTAAAGGCACGGTGTTGGCCACGACTGTGTTGTGTTCTTGCTTTACGGCTTTCACGGGGGGGAGTGGTGTGACCATTTTGGCTTTGGGGGGCTTGTTGTTGAACTTGCTAAAAGCCACGGGGTACTCGGAAAAAAAAGGCATCAGTCTTGTCACCAGTGCAAGTGCATTGGGCGTTTTGTTGGCGCCATCTGTTCCCTTGATCATGTACGCCATCATTGCTCGTGTTCCCATTAACGCCATGTTTTTGGCTGGGATCGTGCCGGCGATGGTGATGGTCCTGGCCTTGCTGATTTTTGGCGGATATTTGAAAGGAGAAAATATCGTCAAAGAATTGGAGTCGACACACGCTTTTTCCTGGCCCCTTTTAAAAGTGGCAATGTGGAATGCAAAGTGGGAGATCGCTACACCACTGGTGGCCATTGGCTCCTTGGTCAGTGGTTTTGCCACGCCGACAGAGAGTGCAGCCATGACGGCCGTCTATGCACTCGTCACACAAATGTTTTTTAATCAAGAGTTGAGCTTTAAACAACTCACGCAAGCACTCACCAAGTGCACGCAAATCATTGGTGGCGTCATGCTGGTTTTGGGCATGGCTTTAGGGATGACCAATTATTTGATCGATGCGGGCATTCCGGACCTTGCCATTGACTGGGTTAGAAATATCACCAACAATCGATACATCTTTTTACTGGCGCTCAATGTGTTTTTGTTTTTCGCGGGTGCATTGATGGAAATTTATGCTGCCATTGTGGTTTTGGTTCCTTTGTTGCTCCCTTTGGCGCTGTCCTACGACATTCATCCCGTTCATTTTGGAATCATTTTCTTGGCCAATATGGAGATGGGATTTTTATGCCCACCCGCAGGCATGAACATTTATTTTGCATCTGCCGTGTTCAATCGACCCTTGAAAGAAGTGGCCATGTCAATTGCACCCGCCTTGTTGGCGATCTTTGTAGGAACTGTGATCATTTCATGGATACCGCTTTTGGCCACGGCTTTGCCTGGATTTTTTAACATGGCAAGTCTTTAACTCCTAGGATACAAAGCATGAACATCCATCCTTTAATCAAACAATATATGGCCTTTTTATTGGCTTGTTGTCTTGCTGCCTTTTGTGTTCCAGGTCTTTCACAGAAAGTCTCAGCACAAAAGCCATTGGTTCTGTTGGTTGGTATTGATGGCTTTAAACCCGCCTATCTCAATTTGGGCGTAACCCCTAATTTGAAGGCTTTGGCAGACAAGGGGGTTCTCTCTAAAGGCTCCATCTCTGCCTTTCCATCACTCACGTTTCCCAATTTTGTGAGCTTGGTGACGGGTTTGACGCCTGATCACCACGGCATCGTGAACAACACCATGACCGATTCGAGAACGAATCAATTGTTCACCTTGGGATCTAGGCAGGCTGTGGAGAACCCCTTTTGGTGGTCTGAAGTCACACCCATTTGGTCAAATATCAAGCGCCAAGGCGGCATTGCTTCGGCCATGTTTTGGCCTGGCTCTGAGGTCGAGATCAACGGCGCTCGACCCAACGACTGGGTCAGGTATGAGCATGCGATGTCCCACGAGAAGAGGCTAGAATTTTTGGTGTCTTGGCTCTCTAGAGGAGAGGCCTTGAGACCCAACTTTGCAACCTTTTATCTCTCAGATGTGGACTCTGCAGGTCACGAATATGGGCCCGATAGCCAAGAGGTCAAGCAGGCTGTAGCAAAGGTCGATCAAACTTTGGGTCAATTGATCAATGAAGTAAAAAAACTGGGGTTGATCGATAGGACCACCTTCGTGATCGTGTCCGATCACGGCATGGCCAGTACTCCCTTAGACAAGTCAATCGATGTCAGTCAATTGCTAAAAGACTTCCCTAAGGCAAAATGGGAGTGGCAGGGCGCGACATCCGCGGTAAGGCTCAATGGTGAGGATGCGCCAAAGGTGCTGCAAGCACTGGCCCAACAACCTCATTTGGAATGCTATTTAAAAAC
>CAIOTD010000096.1 GCA_903861115.1 uncultured Burkholderiales bacterium | reverse complement strand
TACAACAACCCGTTCGTCTTCAAGGACCGCTTCAGTGGTGCAGATGACTTCTTTCACGCCAAAGACGACATCGAGCCCGATCCAGTCAGGGGCTTGGCCATGCGGCGCACGAACTTCATTCCCGATGTGATCAATTGTGATCTGCCGCTTGACAACAGACGCTCCCCAGGCTTTAGACGAGTGGAGCCCTTCATGACCAACAATTGTTTTTACTTTTGGATTGGTCAACACGAGAACGGGCGCTACTCCAAAGCCCATGCCCACACCTCAGCGGCCGTGCTGATTTGTTTAAAAGGCAAGGGCTACACCTACACGTGGCCAGAGAAGGAGGGCGAGACGCCTTGGAAAGACGGCAAAGCCGACAAGGTCGAGCGCATTGACTACGAGCCCGTGGGACTTGTCTCAGCGGCACCAGGCGGTGCGCGCTGGTACCACCAACACTTCAGCTCAGGCGAAGGGCCGCTTCGCTTGACCGCGTGGTTTGGACCGCACAACCCAGGACGAGATCCTGGCGCTCCGGGTGAAAAACACACCGACTACACGGCCAGAGATCTCACCGAAGGGGGCACGGCCATTCCCTATTGGCATGAAGATCCCTTCATTCGACAAGAGTACCAAGACTTGCTCAAAAAGAATGGTGTGATTGACCGCATGAAGCCGGAGTGGTACGAGGTGCCAGAAGGCTTTGCCAAGTTCGTCAAGCCCAGATAAGTCGGTTGTTTACCGTTGCCTAAAAAGAGGGTCCACTGCATCATGTTCACCTCCCTTGTGACCCGTGGCAGCCTTTTGTTTTTGTCTTGTGGGCTGGGGATCGCGCTGGCGCAAAGTCCGCTTTCCTCCAGCAGCGCGACGCTGTCAGGGCCTGAGCAGGTCTTTTTAAACAAAGCTCAAGACCGAATGCCTCTCACGCTTGATCGGGCCAAGAAAGAGGGCTCCCTCACGCTCTACAGCTCCATGGCACCCTCTGAGGTGGGGCCCATTGTGAAAGAGTTTGAAAAGAAATACGCACTCAAAGTGGACGTTTGGCGCTCAACCAGCGAGGGCATTTTGCAGCGCGCTTTGAACGAGAGCAAGGCCAAGAAATTCAATTTTGATGTGGTCGAGACCAATGCGCCGGAGGTGGAAATATTGGCCCGGGAGAAAACCTTGGCCGAGTTTTACAGCCCACATCAAGCCGACTTACCGCAAAATTTGATCCCCAAACACAAGCTGTGGGTGCCCGACCGGATCAATTTTTATGTTGTCGCCTTCAACACCAACAAGATCAAGCGCGAGGAGTTGCCCACGCATTTGGAGGGATTCCTTCATGCGAAGTGGCGTGACAAGCTGGGCGTCGAGGCCACCGATGGGGACTGGATGGGCGCGGTGATCAATGAACTTGGAGAGAGTCGGGGCATGGCTCTTTTTAGGAAATTGTCGGAGCTGCGACCCGATGTGCGCAAGGGGCACAATTTATTGGCCCAGATGGTCTCCAACGGGGAGGTGCCTGTGGCGTTGACCACCTATTTGGGCAATGCGCAGTCTCTCAAGCAAAGGGGGGCCCCTGTTGATTGGGTGCCCATTGAGCCCGTTGTGGCAAGGCCGCAAGCCCTGGCCTTGTCAAAGAACGCGCCGCATCCCTACTCGGCGCTGCTCTTTGCGGATTTTTTGATCTCACCCGAGGCGCAAACGATTCTGAACAACTTGGGTCGACCACCCGCCAATGTGAACATCAAATCGAAGTTGAACAACTTCAACTTTGTCGTGGCCGATCCCGCTTTGATGATCGAGGAGGCCGACAAGTGGAATCAACTGTGGAGCAAATATTTTTTAGTGAAATAGTGCTTTGCATTCAAGGCCGTTGTGCTTAAGAGCACCTGTCACTTTGGCTTCTTGAAGCACGCACAGTCTCAACGCGTGACAGGTCTTATTTCAACCGATGAATCAAGGCCTTGATTTCTTGAAGTTCAACTCGAATGGAGTTGAGCTCATCGTTGGTGATTTGCTGGCGCCGTTGTTCATCTTGCTCCCACTTGAGCTCTTTGAGATGACGGGTCTCTTCTTCTTTTTCTTCATGGCTCGTTGAACTAAAGGAGTCCACAATGGCGGCGATGAACAAGTTCACGACAGTAAAGGTCGCGATCATGATGAAAGAGAGGAAGAATATCCACGCATAGGGGAACTTCTCCATCACGGGTCTTGCAATGCCCTCGGACCAACTCTCCAAAGTCATGATTTGGAACAGTGTAAAGAAGCTCGCCCCCAAGTTGCCAAACCAATTGGGAAACTCAGCAGAAAAGAGATTCGTGCTCACCACGGCGGAGACGTAAAAGACGATCAACATCAAGCCAATGACGGAGCCCAGACTGGCAAGCGAGCCGAGCAAGCCTTTGACCACTCGGCGCATGCTTTGGACTTTGTTGATCAAGCGAAGCACACGAAGGACACGAAGGGATCGCAGAACCGACAAGGACTCAGAGGCGGGAATGAGTGCGATGGCAATCACCACAAAGTCAAACAAGCACCAAGGATCTTTGAAGAAATTCAAACCCCTGGCCAGCATCAACAGGGCCAGTTCACCAATAAAAATTCCAAGGATGACGTGATCGAGCATGTGCAGCTCTTCGCCGTAGGCGTCCATGAGGGATGGACTGGTCTCCATGCCCAGCAAAATGGCATTGAAAATGATTAAGAAAACAATGCCAGCTTGTATCCAGTGATGTCCTACAAAGTTTTCAATCTTCAATTGCCAGGGGGCTTGTTTTTTAATTTCGCTCATTTTCAACTCTACAAATTAAGACGCCATTGTAATGGTTGCAGACCCGAGTCTTTACAAAGTCTTCACGCTTGTATGAATAAAATCAGGAACCATGGCGTTGGGGCCGATAAGACTTCTATGGTCCATATGAACGAAGAGGCACGCAACTTCGCCGCCCACATTCCAACACCGATTGAGCTGATCGAATCCGCTGGACTTTGAGGCTTCAAAACCATCCAAATCCGGATCCCCTTTTTTTTACAAGCCGAGCAAAAAAGCAGAGTGCTGGCTCAAAGGTAGCCCATGCGCCCGGCCAATATGCCCAATGCGATGGACACAGCGATCGGGTAAAGCGGGTTTGTCTTCTTGTGGAAAGTGTAGGCGGCCACCCCCACTGCAATCGCCACGCCAACCATGCTGTGAATAGAGGCTTTGGCAGTCACCAGGCCACTGGAGATCATGAGGCCCACAATCAAGGGCGGGAAAGACTTTCGAGTGATCTCGTACCCAGGTGTGTTTTTGAGTTTGGTCTCGACGCGACTGAATCCCAAGGAGAGCAGGGCCGTTGGCAAGATGGTTGACAAGGTGGCCACCATGAGGCCCGCAAAGCCCGCTACTCTCCAGCCCACCAAGCTCATCATCAGCACATTGGGGCCTGGAGCGACTTGGGAAATGGCAAAGGCCGTCGAGAAGTCTGCGTCGTTCATCCAGTTGTTGTTCTCAACGGCAATGCGGTGAATTTCAGGAATCATGGTCGCAATGCCGCCAATTGAAACCAGAGCCGTTAAAGCAAAGGTTTGGGCCATGCTCAATAGGGTGTCAACATTCACTTTTTTGAACCCCAGAGACTGAAAAGGATGGAGAGCGCAACCAGTGCGATGATGGACTGCAGCATGGGCAAGCGAAAGACGCCCACAATCAACAAACTGAGCGCTGCAAAAAACAAACCCGTGGCCGACTTGAGAATCCCCTTGGCCAATTTCAGGCCAATGCCAAACGTCAAGCCCACAGCGGCAGCGGCTGCGGCTTGGGTTGCGTATTGAACATCTGGCAGATGAGAGAATTGATCGTAGGTTGTGATCAATGCGACCAAAATAATCAACGGGAATGTGAACAAGCCGGTCAACGCCGCCACGACGCCCGAAATGCCGTGGAAACGATCGGCAACGATCGTGCTCATATTCATCAAGCTCGCACCAGGCAGGATCTGCCCAATGGCGAGCGTGTGGGCGTATTCTTCAACGCTCAGCCATTTCCTTCTCTCCACCACCACGTGGTAGAAGGAGGCGGCAATGCCGCCAAAGCCAAAGAGTCCAACCAAGACAAAACCGGTGAACAAGTCCCAAAGAGAGAGGTCTTTGGTGTTGGGCAGGGGGTTGGGGTCAGCGTCGATGTTAATTTCTAACTCAAAAAAAGTTGCAAGTCCGCAGGGTCATTGCTTAGAGGCGGCCTGAGACTTGATCATGTCTTTGATGTCTTGCAACTCAAGGCGGATTTTGTCGAGTTCAATGTTGGTCAACAGTTGACGCTTTTCTTCTTGCTCGCGATGTCTTTCCTCTTCTTGTATCCTTTTTTCTTCCTCTTTGTCCGCCGCACTGTGCGAGCTAAAGGAGTCAACGATGGCCGCAATGAATAAATTGACCACCACAAAAGTTGCAATCATGATGAAGGTGACAAAGAAAATCCATGAGTAGGGGAATTTTTCCATGACGGGTCGCGCAATCCCGTCTGACCAACTCTCAAGGGTCATGACTTGAAAGAGTGTGAAGAAGCTAGAACCCAAGTCCCCGAACCAATCGGGAAACTCTTTGCCAAACAAGTTGGTGGTGACCACGGCTGAAACGTAGAAGACGATCAGCATCAAGCCCACAACAGAACCCAGACTGGCCAAGGAGCCTAAAAGTCCGCGAACCACTCTGCGCATGCTGTCAACTTTGTTGATCAGTCGCAACACCCGAAGCACTCGAAGTGAACGCAAAACCGAGAGGGACTCGGAAGCGGGTATCAATGCGATGGAGATCACAATGAAGTCAAAAAGGCACCAGGGGTCTTTAAAGAAGTCCCAGCCTCTTGCCATGATCAGCAGGACCAATTCACAAATGAAAATGCCAAGAATGGCGTGATCGATCACATGAATTTCTTCCCCAAACTTGGACATGATGAAAGGACTGGTCTCCATGCCCAAAAGCATGGCGTTGAGCAAAATCAAGATGACAACACCGGCCTGTATCGAGTTTTTATTGATGACCTCTTCTATTTTTATTTGCCAATTTTTTCTTTGCTTTGTGTCGTTCATTTAATTGTCCAGTTGCGGTTTTTTTTCAATCGTTGAGAGTTTAAGGCTAAATCAAGCCCCACCGATCGTTTGAAAGGGATTCAATTTTGTTGAATTGTTAATTTTTGTGAATCAGCAAGATCCGTGGTCTGCAAAAATGTAGTAGGGGTTTTATTGAGGCGTGCTGAGCGTGTTTGAGAAACAATTGAGTTTTAAGGAAGTCAATTGACTCACTCCACTTAAAGAGAGGGCTATTTTATTTGCTAATTTTTTCTTTTCATTGTTTTTAATTAATTCATAGGTGTTCATAAATGGGTATATTTAAAACTTTTGAATTCACTAACTCATTTGGATCCTCTGCTCTTAGTGAATATCATTCCGGAAAATAGTATAAAAGTTTAACCTTACGCATACATAACACTGTAAACAGCAAATGGAACAAATCACAGAAACACACAATCCAGAAAAAAATTACGGGCCCAATGTCTTTGACTATTTTTTTCTGGGCTTTTTGGCCGTGGTCATCATTTTGGTGACTTGGCTTGGCATTAAAAATTATGATGAGGCGGTCAAAACTGAAAAAGCCAAAGCAAACGGTGAGACATGGGTGACTTGGTTGACGGAAAACGGCCTTGAGCGCGGCAAAGACGAATTCAAGCTCAAGGGGTGCAAGGCCGGTGTCAAACCCGATGATGAGCAGAAAGTGGGGACCTGGGGTTCTTGCCTGAGCGAGATCATGGCCCAAACACCTTTGAAAGACCTGAGCAATCCTTTTTTGAAAACATTGCCCAAGTTGATTCCTCAATGCATTTCAACGGATCGAACTGTGATTGGCGACATTGTGATCGAGAAAATGGTGCCCACACCGCCCGGTTCCGCCATTCCTGTTGTGATTTCTCAATTGACCGAGAGTGACTCTATACAAGACAAGCTACAGATTCGAATTTCGGTATGCGATAAAGGCGGTTATCCCATACAAATATCTGAACTTGAATTTTGAGGTTGTAAATGGAACAGAACAAAGATCAATATCTAAAAGACTTAGACGTTCATGCCATTTTGGGGCATGAAAAGGAAGCTGACATTTCAAGCGATTTGCCCATGCGCAAATGGCTCTATTCCTGGTTGTTGGATCCCAACATCGAGGGCAATTTTCAAAAGACGATCGACAAATGGATCAGTATTTTGATTGTGATGAATTTGTTCACACTTATTTTTGAACATTTGCCCGCCGTCTATGAGCCCAACAGGCATTGGTTCGAATTTTTTGATGTCTTCTCTGTTGTCGTCTTTACGATTGAATATGTCTTGAGATTTTATTTGGCGCCAGAGGATGAGGAGTTCAATAACAAGAAGAACGCAAGACTGGCTTATGTCAAAAGCCCCTTTGCCATCATTGACTTCTTGGCCGTTGCACCGTTTTATTTAAAGTCATTCATCCCCATCGATCTGAGGGTGTTGCGGTTCTTGAGACTCCTCAGGATTTTGAAGTTGTTCAGAATTGTGATTCCTGCTATTCAAGAATTCAAAGAACTCAACAAAGAGCGCACATTCAGGCAAAAAATCCATGCCTTGGTCTTTCCCAGTCCTTATGGCGGCATGATGCAAAACATCTTTGAGGTGTTCATTGCCATTTGGGTTTTGTTGTCTGTCTTGGCCGTTATCTTGGAGTCCGTGCACAGCATCTCTTATCTTTTAAACATTCAATTTGTGATCTTGGACGCTGTCGCCGTGGCCATTTTTACGATTGAGTATTGCATGAGAATATATTCCTGTGTCGAAGAACCTGGCTACCATGGTGCTCTCGTTGGCAGGATCAATCAAGCCAAGAATCCTTCAACCCTGATTGACTTTTTGGCGGTGCTGCCATTTTTCTTAGAAGTTTTGCTGCACCACTTGATCGATTTGCGTTTCCTTCGAGTCTTCAGATTGGCCAGGCTTTTAAAGCTCACCCGAGGCAGTGATGCAACATCGACCTTGTTCAAGGTGATCGCCAGAGAGTGGCCTGTGATTGGGGCGGCCGCCTTCATCATGGTCTTGTTGGTGATTTTGACTGCAAGTTTGGGCTACTTGCTGGAGCACGATGCACAACCCGATAAGTTTGAGAACATACCAACCGCCATTTACTGGGCGGTGATCACGTTGGCCTCGGTTGGCTACGGGGACATCTCCCCAGTGACACCCGTCGGAAGAGGGATGACCATTGTCTTGGCCTTGATGGGCATTGGTATTTTTGCCATCCCTGCGGCCCTTTTGTCTTCGGCCTTTACGGATGAGTTGGTCAAGGAGAGAAATCAACTTAAAGCTGAGTTGTTCACCATGCTCAAGGATGGTTTTTTGTCAGAAGACGAGATCCTATTCATTCGAACAGAGGCCAAGCGGCTTCACCTCTCCATTGAGGAGATCAATGCCTTGATTCAGTTGGTGCTCAAAGAGTTCGAGGACGAGAAGAACAACCCGCTTCCTATCCATAGAATTGCTGAAAATCCAGCGCTATCGGTTGAGCACTTCAAGGCCATGCTCGGTCAAGTGCGCCAACTTGGTTTGTTGACCGACACAAATCAGTTTGATCAATTGGCCGTTCAAGAGGGGAAACTATCTAGGGACCAACTTGAAATTTGGCAAAAGATTCAATCCATGAAGGGTTGATCTTTGGGGGCTGGCTAGGGGTTCCCATTTTCTGGTGGCCTCTGGTGCATGGCCTCCTCTTTGTGCTTGGGTGACCCAGCGTCAAGACAGGTTTAAAACCACGCGTTTGCACGTGCTTGGGGGGCCCCCCCCAGGCGAAGAAAACCCTTCAATCGGCAGTGATCTTGGCTTCCTTGATCACTCGACCCCACCTCTCCCAGTCCTCCTTCACCAATTTGCTGAATTGCTCTGGTGAGCTGGTGTTGGCAATGAGCCCCTGCGCATTGAGCTTCTCAGTGGTCTCGCTTTGAGCAACAATGGTCCGAATATCGCTGTTGAGTTTGTTCAAAAGAGGTGCGGGCATGCCAGCGGGTCCCCAAACACCCAGCCACAAATCCACATCGTAGCCGGTGACACCTTGCTCATGCAAAGACGGAATTTCTTTGAAAAGTGGATGGCGCTCTTTTAAGCTCGAACCGAGCACCTTGATCTGTCCCGCTCTCATTTTGGCCAAAGCCACATGGATGGGCAAGAACATGGCAGGAATGATGCCCGCAATCAGATCATTTTCTGCGCCGGCTGAGCCCTTGTAAGGAATGTGAACAAGGTTCAAGCCCGTTTGAATCTTGAGCAACTCCATGCACAGGTGATGGTGTGTGCCGTTGCCGGGTGAGCCGTAATTGATTTGCCCGGGGCGAGCTTTCACATAAGCAATGAACTCTTGGAGTGTATTGGTGGGGAAATTCTTGTGAACAGCCAACACCAGGCTCGTGGTGCCCACATTCGTGATCGGTTGCAGGTCTTTGATGATGTCAAAGGGCAGTTTTGCGTACAGGTGGGGGCCCGTGATGGAAGATGCTGGGCCAACCATCAGGGTGTGACCGTCTGCAGGTGACTTGGCAACCAAGTCAGCACCAATGGTGCCTGAAGCACCTGCCTTGTTTTCAACGATGACCGATGTGTCCCAAAGGGTGGTCAACTTGGGAGACAAAATACGAGAAACAATGTCCGGGCCAGAACCGGCCGTGAAGGGGACGATTAATTTAACGGTTCCTTTGAGAGATTGCGCCATGGCGCCCATCGACAGCAGCCCCATGGAGGCGGGTAGGGTGGAGCCGATTTTGAGAACCGAGCGACGCGAGAAAGTTTGTTTAGAGTTAATTTGAATATTTTTAGAAAACATAAAAAAATAACCTTAAAAATAAGAGCAAGCTAAAAGGGAACCTCATTATGAATGAGTTGCGTTCAATTCCCTTAAGGGTTATTGCTTAAGATGCGATGGGCGCAGCACTGTCGAGTTCATCCGATGGGGTGTCATGAGAGATGGGCAATTCAATTCTGAATGTGGTGCCCTGTCCCAGAGCGCTTTTGACGGTTAAAGTGCCCATGTGTTTTTGAATGATACCAATAGAGACCGATAGTCCAAGGCCCGTGCCAACCCCCACTTTTTTGGTGGTGAAGAAGGGCTCAAAGATTTTCTTAATGTTCTCTTCTGAAATACCTGATCCATTGTCTGATATTTCAACCCAGACACGGTCTTGGACGGTCCCCGTTTGAATGAGAATTTTCCCAAATTTGTTTTCAGGCATGGCTTGTGCTGCATTCACGACCAAGTTCATAAAGACTTGGTTGAGTTGTGAAGGAACGCAAGTGATTTGAGGAATGTCACCAAATTGGCATTCCACCTCTGCGCGGTATTTGATTTCAAAGTTCACGATGTTCAAGGTCGATTGAATACCAGAGTGCAAATCGGCCAAGATCCAATCGGTGCTTTCTTCAAGTCTCGAGAAATTTTTCAGATCACTCACAATGTTTTTGACTCTGACGATCCCCTCTTGGCTTTCATCCAGAATCGAGACGACATCGGTTTTAAGGAAGTCGTAATTTGATTTTTTCAACAACAAGGCCGCCTCATTGCTTACTGAGCTTTCCATCGCCGCATCGTGTTTTTTGGTTGTGAGATCTTCAATGATTTGATTGAAGACGCCAAAGTATTTTTTCAATGTGCTTAAATTCGATGAAACATAGGCAATGGGGTTGTTGATCTCATGTGCAACGCCCGCCGCGAGTTGGCCCAGTGCAGCCATTTTTTCTGATTGGGTCAACCGAGTCGACATTTCCAACTCGTGTTCTTGAGCGCGTGTTTTTTCTTGCGAACTGATTAAGATTTCTGAATTCAAACGCCTGGCTTTGTTGAGCATCAAAATCGCAGCAAAAATTGAAAGGATTGTTAAAATCGAAATCAAGAAACCAAATATAAAATAAGATTTTCTGAGTCTGTAAAACTCAAAAAGTGCATCCTCCTCGAGCATGCCCACCACGACCAGCAAGGGCTGATCGGGAAGTTTTTCAAAAGCGTAAATTCTTTTGGCGGTGTCAAACAGCGCGTCGCTCACAAAGATGCCCGATTGTAATTTTTCCACGATGGGGGGGAGATTGATCTTTGGAACTGAGCCATCAATTTTTGAAATATTGCCCACTCTGAGTGTTCTCACATACCCATCGTTGCCGACCAACGACGTAAAGCCCTGAGGGCCCAAATCAATTTGCTTGTGAAAATCAATGAAGTAATTCGGATCCAAAGACAAAACTGCGGCGCCTAAAAAGTCGCCATTGGGCTTGTTGAGCCGTTTGGTCATTTGTATCGACCACTTTTTGCTTGCTCGTCCAAGGACGGGCTTGCTCAAATAGATGCCAAAAGGGTAGGTGTCTTTGTGTACCTTGAAGTGCTCTCTATCAGAGAGATCAATTTTTTTATGGTCTTTCAAGTTAGAGAACGCATAGATGCCATCCGCGTCGATGATGCCCACTTGATTGAAAAAACTCATATCAATCACATTTTTCTCGAAATACTCATTCAAAAGTTTGAAGTCACTCGCGCCTTTTTGTTCGTAATGAAATTTGACGATTCGAAGGGCTTCGTCAGAATTCCTGATGGTGGTTTGTGAGTGTTCTTTGAAGCTGATGGCAATGTTTTGTAAATTGGCGATGGATTGATTGAGCAACATCACCCGGTCTTCGTCAAGTCTGAATTTAATGAACGTCCAAATGATCACCAACAGGGCAAGGGAGACCATAATCAAAAGGTTTGTGGCCTTGCTTTTTTTGAATGTATAGCTTTGCATGTGTTGTGAGTTGTTGTGAGGAAATGGAAGTCGGGCTTGGACCTTTTGAGTTTACCATCGGTCTGATTTTTTCATCGCATCCCAAGTGGAGAAGGGCTGTTTTTCAACATGACACCATCAAGCCCTTTGATGGCGAAACCTAAAGTGCTGTGTTCAATAGCGATAAGAAAAGATGAGTCTTTTCATGTCCGAGCTTGTGAAATTTACTTTTGGATCGTAAGCAAATCGAAGTCCTAGCTCGCCCCAGTCCAGGCCGGTCATCCAGCCGACTTTTTTGATGTACTCGTTTTCAACGGTTCCACTCTTCACGAGCACGTCAATTAAAAAACGATTGTTGTCGGTAAAGGACGTTCTGTACATGACGTGGATGTGTTGCTGGTCTGGGTTTTCTCGGTTGTCACGAACCACTTGCAAAGACACCGTGCGTTGTGCATTCCAGCGGTAACCGCTCGTGAAGGTCCAGGAGTCGTTGGGGTCAAAGTTCAAATTCACATAATTTTTTAAATTTGTGCGTCCAAGTGCTGCGCCGATAAAGAGCGCCTCTCCAGTCTCAACGCCTAAGCTGCCTCCAAAAAAACCACCCGTCGCCGATTGTAGAGAGGGCTGAATTCTCAGCGCGCCCACTTTGAAGGCGTTGTCCCAGCCAATTCGTGTTTGTTGAAGATCTTTCGATTGCGTTTCAAAGTAACCGATCCAAGTGTTGCCCACGCTGGAGTTGACTCTCAGGTTGAGGTCTTGACCCATTTGTGTTCTCCCCAAGGCGTCCTTCATGCTGTAGAGGCCTGCACTTGATTTGAATGACGTGGCCCCTTCAGGGGTGTCTTGTGATGAGCTGACGGTGCTCGTGAATACCATTAAAATTGATAACAAAGTCGTAATGATGGACGCTCTTTGCTGGGCTACTTTAACTGTATGATCTATGAGGTTCATTTGAAACCATGGGTTTTGATGTGTAATCATACCAAGTATAATGAATAATAAATAATGATTAATTTATCACCCGTTTGCGCTGTTTGACAAATGACCGAATTTCAGCTTTATTTGCTTCAATATGTTGTGCCATTGATTTTGGCGTGCTCTTTGATTGAGGGCTTTTACTTCCAAATTAAATCAAGGTTTGATTGGTTTGCGATGCTTGTCTCCTTGAGTGATTTTTTTGCACGACTTTTTTTCCAGTATGTCCTGCCGATTTCTATCGCCTCTCCCTTTTTGAATTGGGCCCAAGCGCACGCATGGGGCCTGTTTGAGCTCAATGGCGTGTTGGCTTTTTTAGGCGTCTTTCTCATGCAAGATTTTTGCTACTACTGGATGCACAGAGCCAGTCACCGAATTCGTTGGTTTTGGTGTAACCACGCTGTGCACCATTCGTCCAATTCCTTGAGTTTGTCTGCGGCCTACAGATTGGGCATCTTTGGTAAGCAAATGGGCACGCTTATATTTTTCCTGCCGTTGGTGTTGATGGGTTTGTCACCCAACGTGGTTTATGAGATCGTGACCTTTAATTTGTTGTATCAATTTTGGTTGCACGCGACGTGGATCCCCAAGCTTGGATTTTTGGAGAAGGTGATCAACACGCCTTCTTCGCATCGCATTCATCATGCGAGCAACCCTGAATACATTGATGGCAATTACGGGGGTGTACTGATCATTTTTGATCGTTTGTTTGGCACGTACAAACCTGAGCGAGAAGATCTGATCATTCAGTATGGATTGACAAAGCCCGTATTGAGTCGCAATCCCTTGGTTGTTCAATTTTTTGAGTGGCATCATTTGATTGCCGACTTGAAAGGGGCAAAATCTCTCAAAGATATCTTGGGGTATTTGTTCAAATACCCCGGTTGGCAACCCAAGGCAACTTGAAATTTTTTGGGGGCGCCCGTGTGTGCACATGAGCGCCGGGTTTCTTTCTCTAAGAAATCAATGTGCAATCGCAACCGATTTGACCTGGGCCCAGAGTTCCATGCCGACTGCGAGTTTTAAATTTGCAAAAGAGCGTTTGGTGATGTTGGCCAGCAATTTATGGGATCCGCATTGCAGTTGAACCAAACACTGAGAGGTCGTCGATTCGGTGTTGACATCCAGGATGGTGCAGGCCATCGCATTTTGAATGCTGCTGCCTTGGGGCTTGTTGAGTGAAAGACTCACATCCTTTGCAAGGATTCGAAGTTGGAGGGTGTCTCCGCAAGAAAAATTGCGGTTCTCAATCCACAGCACTTGATCGCCAATCGACAGTTTTGCCAAATGCCATTCTTCTTCTAAACTTTGCACTGTTGCCATGAGCATGGATCCCGTTTGTTCACCAAAGTCATAGGTGTTGTGAATAGAGGACATCACGTCGATGGTGGGACCCATGGATTGAATTTTTCCCTCTTCAATGACCATCAAATATTGGGTTAAACGCGTGATTTCTTCCAAAGAGTGGGTCACAAAGATCATTGGAATATGCAACTCGTGCGCAAGTTGATCCATCCATGGGTAGATTTCATTTTTTCTCATCTGATCCAAGGAAGACAAGGGCTCGTCCAAGAGCAACAACTTGGGTTCAGTGGCCAAAGCCCTGGCGATCGCTACGCGCTGCCTCTCTCCGCCTGATAATTCAGAAGGGTGTCGTTTCAAAAGCCGCTCAAGTCCCAAAAGCTCAATGGCCTCCTGCATGGCGCGATGGGGTGCTTTGGACATGGATCGGGTCACGCCAAATTTCAAGTTGTTCAATACACTCAAATGCGTGAACAGGCTTGACTCTTGAAAGACGTAACCTATCTCTCGCCTCCATGCCGGAGTGAAGTGTTGCTTGCTGGTGTCAAGCCAGCACTGCTGATCCACGCGAAGCAGTCCGGTGGCATCCTTTTCCAGTCCCGCCAAGCACCTGAGCAGGGTGGTTTTGCCCGATCCAGACTTGCCCAAAATCCCCACAATGCCTGAGCTTGGCAGTTGTGCGTCCACCTTCAACTCGAAGCCTGCCCGTTGAAGATGAAGTTGAACAGTGATCTCAGTCATGTTGGGCTTGGACCTTGGTTTTAAGCCTTGCGAGGGCCAACAGTGCGAAGAACGAAAAAATGAGCATCATCGCAGCAAGCCAGTGAGCTTGAGCGTATTCCATGGCCTCAACGTGTCCATATATTTTGGTGGAGATCACCTGTGTTTTACCCGGAATGTTCCCTCCAATCATCAAGACCACACCGAATTCACCCAGGGTGTGGGCAAAGACCATGACCCCTGCAGTCATGTAGCCTGGTTTTGCCAGCGGCAACACCACATGAAAGAAGGTGTCCATGGGCGAGGCTCTGAGCGTGGCTGCAACTTCCAGCGGCCGTGTTCCCAGGGCTTCAAAAGCATTTTGTAGGGGTTGAACGGCAAAGGGCAGTGAGTAGATGAGAGAGCCGATCAAGAGACCGGCGAAGGTGAAATTAAGACTCTCCAGGCCGATCAGTTGGGTGAGCTCGCCAATGGGCCCTTTGGGGCCGAGTGCCAGCAAGAGGTAAAAGCCCAGCACACTGGGTGGTAAAACGATGGGCAACGCGACAAGTGCACCGATGCCTGTGCGAGCCCAGGTGTGCTTTCTTGAAAGCCACCACGACAAAGGTGTTGCCAAGATCAAGAGCAGCACCGTGGTCATTGAGGCCAATTGAAGGCTCAAGCCGATGGCCTCGAGCGCTGGGGTGTCGGAGAAGAGGTCTTGCATCGAGAGGCGAGCGAGTTAAATGTCGTAGCCTTGGGCTGCGATCATGGACTTGATGTCTTGGCGTTTTAGGAATTGCATAAATTGAGCCGCGGCGGGGTTGGTGCTCCCTTTGTTCAGCACAATGGCATCTTGTTCAATGGTGGGGTAAAGTGAGCTTGGCACGATCCAATAGGACCCCTTCACTGCCAGTGCGTCTTCGCCAAGTTCTGGGAGCTGTGAGTACGCAATGAAGCCCAGCTCAACGTTTTGAGTGCTCACGTACTGAAACACTTGAGAAATGTTTTCGGTCAATATTATTTTAGATTTTAGTGCGTCATAAAGCCCTAAGCGAAGCAAAGCCTCTTGGGCCGCTTTGCCATAGGGGGCCAGTTTGGGGTTGGCAAGCGCGATGCGTTTGAAGCTTGCTTTTTTTAAGACCTCTGCGTTTTTATCGATCAATCGCGTGTCTTTGCTCCAAAGCACCAGTTTTCCCTTGGCGTAAGTGATCTGTGAGGAGGGCACCGCCAATCCCTCTTGGCTCAGCAGTTGGGGGGTCCGTGCATCTGCTGAGAGAAAGATGTCAAAGGGAGCGCCTGCTTTGATTTGCGCATACAGAACGCCTGAGGCAGCCAAGGCGTAGCGCACTTTGATGTGCGTCTCTTGGGTGAATTGGGTGCCGATGGCTTGAATGGGTTTGGCAAAATTACTGGCCACCGCCACATAAAGTTCTTGCGCACTGCTGGCCAATGCAAACCAGCACACGCAAACGACAAGCGGCATTTTGACCAAGTTGAGCATCGCTATTCCTAAAAGGGATAACGAAGTATACTCAAATTTTCTACTTCAAACGCCCGGTACGACCATGACCTCCAAACTGCCCCACTTCAAGGCGGCATTGTCTGAAGACACTGCAGACAAAAGGATCGATATTTTGCGCTCGATTCAAGTGTGCGGTTCGATCTCACAAGCGGCAAGAAGGGTCGGGGTGAGCTACAAGGCCGCTTGGCAGGCGGTGGACACCTTGAGCAACTTGGCGGGCGTGCCTTTGTTGGAAAAGGTGGTGGGGGGGGCAGGTGGCGGGGGCGCTCGTTTGTCCAAGGCGGGTGAGAGCTTGCTCCTCGCGGCCCAAAGGATGGAAAAAGCCAAATCGGACGCCTTTTCAAAGATGGCCTTTTTGGAGTCGGATCAAGGTCCATTTTTGGCGCTCAAGGGCTTGCAAATTCGCACCAGCATGCGCAACCAGTTGCCCTCAGAAGTTAAGGGTTTACGGGCTCAAGGGGGTGCGGTGCGTGTGGCTTTGAGTCTCAGCAATGGCTTGATCCTTTTTGCATTGATCACCAAGGAGAGTGCTCAGCTGCTGGGATTGAAAAAAGGCTTGAAGGTGCTCTCACTCTTTAAAGCCACCGCGGTGCGAGTAAAGACGTCCATGCATTCAAAGGAGGGCGAGAATGTCTTGTCTGCGCAAGTCACGCGTGCGCCCAGGGGAGAAGCGGGGGGCGAGGTCGCTGTATCGCTGGCTCAAGAGTTGAGCGTCGTGGGTTTTGTGTCGCCTGGTGTGCGACTCCAAGTGGGGGAAGAGGTGGCGGTCTGCGTGGAGGAGTCTGCTTTGGTCATTGCGCTGCCTGATTGAGGTCGCAGAAGAAAGCCCCTTGCTTAGGAGACCAAACTTTTTTGCAGGATGAAGAAGATCGAGTTGGGACTGGACTATGAGTCTCTCGCCAGTCAATCCAAGAGTCATCTTGGTTAGCATTTCGGGTTTTGATCAAACGGGACCCTTCGCGCTTAGGCCAGGCAAGGCATGGGCGGCATGATGTCGGTCACCGGTCACGAAGAATCAGGGCCTGTGTGTCCAGGCCAACTTGACCGAATCATGACGGCTAAAAAAATAAACGCTGAAGTCATCCAATGAATGGGCTTCTTTAAGTTGTTTCCCTAATTCAAACCGTTCAAAAATATGGGAAGATTGCGAGATCGCTCCTTCTTTGTGAGCGAGAAGCTTCTTTTTCAGGCCTTCTTGGGCTTTGCCCAGTGCGTCGTGGCCCACACGTGTCTCTTTCCAGTTTTTGAATGTTTCCCCTGCAAATCTCCCCAAGCCTATTGATCTGCCCGCTCGCTCTTTGTTTGAGTGGATTGCAGGTGCACGCACAAAGCTATCCCAGTAAACCCATTCGTGTCATCTCTGAGTACGTGGCGGGCAATGGTGGGGACGTCTTTTCCAGACAAATATTGAGCAGCATCTCTGCGCAAATCGGCCAAGCCATTGTGGTTGAAAACAAAGGGGGCTCGGGCGGTTTGGTGGCGGTGGACGCGGCCAGACGCGCGCCCGCAGATGGCTACACCTTGCTGCTGGCCTCACAAAACGTACCTGTCACCCGGCGCTTTCTCTCCAAGTCCGAGCCTCTTGACCCCTTCACGGATTTAACGCCCATCGGTGCCTTGTGGCGAACGTCCTTGGTGCTGGCCGTGAACCCGGCGTTCACGTCCAAGAATTTGTCCGAGTTGGTGGACTACGCCAAAACCCATGCCGGTAAACTCTCCTACAGCACCACCGGGATTGGCACACAAGGTCATTTTGCCGGTGCCAATTTCGCCAACATCACCGGCACACAGTTGCTGCACGTGCCCTACAACGACAACCGTCTCATCACCGATGTCATCTCTGGCGAATTGCCCATGACCATTGGGATCATCTCCATGGTGGCCCCCCATGTGAAAGCGGGCCGCTTGAGACTGATTGCATCTGCTGGGCAAAAACGCTTGGAGATGTTCCCCGATGTGCCGACCGTCACCGAACTCATGCCCACTTTTGAGCCGCCTCCCACTTGGACGGCTCTGTTTGCACCTCCAGGCCTGCCCAAATCGGTTCTGGATAAAATCTCTTCAAGCGTTGTGAAGGGCCTGTCCGCGCCCGAGCTCAAAGCAAAAGCTGCCGGAGATGGATTTGATTTGATTGGCAACTCACCCGAGGACTTTGCCACTCAAATCAAAAAGGACATTGAAATTGCTGGCCGATTGGTCAAGACCGCTAAAATTGAACCCACTGACTAAGGAAAAAAAATGAAATTATGTCGTTACAACGATGGATCCACTGGCCTCATTGAGGCAGACCGTGTGTACCCACTCGACAGCGTGCTCGCTGCCATGGGTGCGGTCAAAGTGGGTGCTCCCATCCACACCCAAATCCAAGCCCTGAGCGACCCCAGTGTTGCCAGCGCTGCACGCACACAAGCCTTAAAGGGCGCGTCTTTGGCCTTGTCCGACGTGAAGTTGCTGGTGCCCGTGGACAATCCACCGGCCATTTGGGCCGCGGCCTCCAATTACCGCGCTCACCAAGCCGAAATGATTGCACGCGTGGGCTCCACCGATCGATCAGACCTCACCGCCGATGAGTTGATGGCCGAGATCTTTCTCAAACCCAATTCCTCATTGGTGGGGCCCTCTGGCACCGTCATTCTTCCCAAAATCTCCAAGCACGTGGACTTCGAATGCGAATTGTGCGCGGTCATTGGCAAAACCGCCAAGAACGTCAGCGCTGAAGAGGCCTTGAACTATGTCTACGGCTACACCATGTGCTGGGACATCAGCATTCGCGACCCATGGGGCATCAAGCGCCAAAACACCCGCAACATCAGAAAAGGCTTTGACACCTTTTGTGGCGTCGGCCCTTGGATCGTGAGTCGAGAAGAAATTCCAGAGCCCCAAGCGCTTTTTATCGATGTTGAACAAAATGGCGTCAATGTCATGAAAGCCGATACGGCTGACATGATCAACGGCATGAGAGATTTGATCCGTTTTCTCTCCAGCGTCTCCACTTTGACACCCGGCACCTTGATCACCACGGGCACACCCGCAGGCGTCTCAAGATTGGCCGATGGGGACCATTTGCGCGGCACCATCACCGGCATTGGTGTGATGGACCTGCACGTCGTGGCTGAACGCTAAGCCGCTCGCGCTCAATCACAAGCCTCCCAGACAAAAGGACCCTTTGGCCGCGGTGCCAAAGGGTCCTTTCTTTCGGTGGTCCTGTGGCCCTTAAGGAGGCCCACCCGCGCGTTTTTTAAAGCCCGCTTGCGCTGTCACGCGGCTTTTACTTGGCTTTCACTCGGCTTTCACATTGGCAGAGGAGATCACTCGCGCCCATTTCACGATCTCATCGGTCAAGAACTTGGAGGCCTCCTCAGGTGTGGAGCCCACCGCCTCGATCCCTAGGCCCTCAAAGCGGGCCAGCATCTCATTGGACTTCACCGCTTTGGCCACTTCTTGCGACATTTTGTTCACGATCTCGAGCGGGGTATTGGCGGGTGCCAAGAAGAGCACCCAAGTGGAGCCCTCAATCGCGGGTCCGCCCGCTTCTTGAATGGTGGGCACCTCCAAGCTGCCGGGCACTCTCTTGGGTGAAAACACCGCCAGCGCTTTGATCTTCCCGGCCCTGACTTGAGGCATCAATGCGCTTGGGGTATCGGTCAAGATTTGAATATTGCCGGCGATCAAATCGTTCATCGCAGGGGCTGTGCCTTTGTAGGGGACGTGAACCATGTCAATGCCTGCGACTTGTTTGAGGAGCTCTTGGGTGAGGTGTGCTGCGGCCCCCACACCAGAAGAGCCAAAAGACAATTTGCCAGGATTTTGTTTGGCGTAGGCAATGAGTTCGCGCACGTCCTTGACGGCCAAGGTGGGACTGGCTGTCATCAGCAAAGGAGCGATCCCAACCAACGACACCGGCACAAAACTCTTGACCACATCAAAGGGCAGGCGACCCGCGTACAGCGTGGCGTTGGCCGCATGCGCGCCAATCACGGTGAGGAAGGTGTAGCCGTCCGGTGCTGAGCGCGCCACGAATTCAGCCCCCAAGATGGAGTTGGCGCCCGCCTTGTTGTCGATCACGATGGACCAATTGGTCTGCTCTTGCACCTTTTGCACAAGCATTCGAGTGGCGCTGTCGGTGATGCCGCCAGGCGGGTAAGGGATGATCCATTTGATGGGCTTGTTGGGCCAAGATTGGGCCAAACCGAGCACGGGGAGCGCCAACAATAGGCTACAAAGGACCCGTCTTAGGCCATGAAGGGGGGCATTAAGGGTGCGGTGTGTGTTCACTGTTCCTCCTGTTGGAAGGCTTGACGTTTTGCTGGCGCACTTTTATGAGGCGTTAAAGCGCGTGATGCGAGCGGCCTGATGTCAAACATCTTATGCGTCTTGGCTTGCATTTTCAAGGGCTGTTTTACTGAGTGGCGATCAATCGGTACAACCAGGCTCCCAGGAGCCAAGGGTTTGTCTTGAGAACATGAGAGCCCAAGCCTGTTACTAAACGCATCGAGTCGCAAGCCGTTGAAACATTTTTCATGGAACAAGGCTTCATTTTTTGAGGGCTAAAAAGTACACAGACCCAGCCAAAGCCCTTAAGATAGATGCACCCCACCTGTGGGCCACTTCAAACATCTGCGGACATTCAACTTTGAGACATGAAAGCGTCACCCCCCATGGCCCTTGATTCTGAATCGTTTGACATCTTGCTCTCGAGTGTCAACAAATACATCCGCGAGCGACTGCTGCCCTTGGAGGACACGGTTGAGCGCACCAACGAAGTGCCCCAAGCGGTCGTTCAAGAGATGAAGGTCATGGGTTTGTTTGGGCTGTCCATTCCTGAAGCCTACGGCGGCATGGGCTTGTCCATGCTTCAAGAGGCGAAGGTCGCCCATGCATTTGGTCAAACGGCCTTTGCCTTTCGCTCGGTCTTTGGGACCAATGTGGGCATTGGTTCGCAAGGCATCTTGATGGACGGAACGCAAGAACAAAAGGACACCTACTTGCCAAAAATTGCATCGGGAGAGCTGCAAATGGCCTTTGCATTGACCGAGCCCGACTCGGGCTCAGATGCAGCCTCCATTCAAACAAGGGCCGTCAAGGAGGGCGATGTCTATGTCCTCACCGGCACCAAACGCTACATCAGCAACGCGCCTCTCGCACACGCCTTTACCTTGATGGCCCGCACTGACGGCCCGGGCGCCAAGGGCATCTCTGCCTTCATCGTGCCATCCAACCTAAAAGGCTTGAGCCTGGGTCAAGTGGATCAAAAAATGGGGCAGCGTGGCACCAAGACCTGTGATGTGATTCTCGATCAGGTGAGAGTGCCCGCTCAAAACATCATCGGATCAAAGCCTGGAGAGGGCTTTAAAACGGCCATGAAGGTCTTGGAGCGAGGTCGCATCCACATCGCCGCCTTGGCCTGTGGCATGGCCCAAAGAATCATCGAAGAGTCCAGTGCCTATGCCAAAAACAGGGTGCAATTTGGTCAGCGGATCGGCAGTTTCCAGTTGATCCAAGCCATGCTCGCTGACAGCTTTGCCGAGCAGTATGCGGGCTGGGCCATGGTTCAAGACTGTGCCCGTTTGTACGACCAAAAGGAGCCTGGGGCGGTGGATAAAAATTTGGTGCAAAAAGCCTCTTCGGCCAAAATGTTCTGTACCGAGATGGTGGGCCGAGTGGCCGATCGAGGGGTGCAAATACATGGGGGGGCCGGCTACATGAGCGAGTACAAAGTCGAGCGGTTTTATAGAGACGTGCGTTTGCTTCGCTTGTACGAAGGCACCACACAAATACAACAACTCATCATCGCAAAAGAAATGATGCGCTGAGTCGATCTCTTTAAAGACACAAGGCGAAGTAAAAACCGATCCCCCTGTTGAGCGCTGCCTTGTTCAAGTTGTCCAAAGTTTTGGTGGTGGGGTCGATTGACTTGTCTTAAACATGTTCAAATTAAAAATTTTCTCTGATGAACTCAACGCCCTCGATGAGGAGCGCTTTTGCAGGCTGTTTCCCGAGCTCGGCAAAGCTGTGCCTGAGCTCTTTCGCTCCATGTCCGTGGCCAGTCAAAGTCTGAGCAATGTCGACTTCTTTGGCAACCCTCAAGGCGTCAGACGTGACAACGGCTTTGAGCAAGCCGTCTCAAGCGTCTTGGGCGCCTGCATCTCAGACCACGTGATCGAATTGAAGGCCCCAGTGTTGATCCATTTGAACACGCTTCGAATGATCGTCTTGAAGTGGGATCAATTGACCGAGCAAGAGAGTGCCTTGAATTATTTTGGCTACATCTTTTACCGCTTTCACAAATACGGCAAAGCCTTGGTGAGCGAAAAGCTCAAGTACTTGGGCGATGTGGAGGTCAAAAATGAGTCTTCCATGGCGCATTATTTCCTGCCCCATGAAGAAAGGCATTGGTACACCAGTCAACTGGGCGTGGGCGACAAAGGCTCCAGTGACTTCTTTCTTTACGAGGATGCCGAGAAGGTGTCGCTGCCCCAACCTGGCTATGTCATTCACTTCAAGAAAAGCCAGCAGTACAACTTAAAGTTGCCTTTTTTTGTGCTGGAAGAAGACATCGAGTTGGCCCAGGCACAGAGCAGCAAACTCGTCACCGCCTGCCCCTCGTGCGCACAAAAGTGCCGGGTGAGCGTGTTCGATGTGATGCAGATCAAGTGCCCCAAGTGCCAGAGCACTTGGAAGCAAAGGGCTTAATTTTTAGCATTGCTGTCTTTGACGACTTTGGCCCACTTGACTTGGTCGTCTGCAATGAATTTGGTGAACTCATTGATTGCGGTGGGCATGGGCTCCAGGCCCTGAGCCACCAGTTGCGCTTTGATCTCTGGCTCCTCGAGCACTTTGTTCAAGGTGCTGTTGAGTTTGGCAATGATTTGTGCATTGACGCCAGGAGACGTGAGCATGCCGTACCAAGTGCTCGCCGCGTAGCCGGGCAGACCCTTTTCATTGACCGTTGGGACATCGGGCGCCAAAGAGGAGCGCTTGAGGCTCGTGACCGCGAGCGCTCTGACCTTGCCAGATTTGACGTGCTGGATCAAGGTCACGATGGAGCTGATGGAGACTTGGACCTCATTGGCCAAGAGCGAGGTGAGGGCAAGGCCTGCGCCCTTGTAGGGAATGGACGTCATGTTGACGTTGGCCATCGATTTGAAGAGTTCGGTTTGAAGATAGATGGTGCTGGCAGAAGAGGCGTAATTAAGTTTGCCGGGGTTTTTCTTGGCGTAGGCAATCAACTCTTCGACGCTATTGACCGGCACTTGTGGGTTGACCACCAAAAAGTTGGGACTGTCGCCAATCAATCCAATGGGAGAGAAATCTTTGATCGGATCGAGCTTCGTTTCTGGGTACAAACTGGGATTGATGGTGTGGCTGCCCGACGCAATCAAGAGCGTGTAGCCATCGTTCTCGGCTTGGCTCACCAATTTACTGGCAATCAAGCTGTCGGCGCCAGGTTTGTTGTCGATCAGCACGGGCTGGTTCAACACCTCTGAGAAGCGTTTGCCAAGGATTCTAGAAATCACATCGGTGGGTCCCCCTGGTGCAAATCCAACGACAAATTTGATGGGTTTGCTCGGATAGGTATTTTGCGCATGGCTTGCGCCGTGTAAAAAACTAAGAAGCAGCAAAGCTGAGAGGGCGTTTTGGAGGTGTTTCATTTTGAATCCTTGGAGTTATCGGGGGAGCAGGGCGTCAGCAACGACTTCAATGACTTCAGCCAACAGTCTGAGCAGTGCGCCCAAAACCAGGCTGCCCAATGTGCCCACCAGCAAAGCGAGCACCGATTGACAGTGGTAGGCCAAGAACAGACAAATCAGCCAAGAGAGCAGTCCTGCAAAGAGTGAGATTTTTCTGCCGTATCGGCAAACAAATCGAATCAGGGGATAAGTGACCACAGAGATCCTTTCATTCAATTGAATTTCAAAATACGTTCGCCCGCCAATTTGCCAGAGACAAAGGCCCAGCCAATGTGGTGCCCATGGCCTTCAAGCAGCAGGCCGCCTTGGCCATTGGAGCCTGCCGCATAGAGGCCCTCAATGACCTGTGACTGTGCATCCAAGACTTGAAAGTTCTCGTTGACGACCAATCCGCCCTCGGTGATGGTGACATAAGAGCGCACAGGCCCCATGGCATAAAAGAAGGGCGAAGAGGCCTCCAGTAAACCCTGGGTCGATGTTTTGAACGTTTGGGGATCTACGCCGATCTTGCCCGCCAACTCATCCAAGCGGCTGCATTTGTGAAAGATGTCTTTTCTGGCCGACTCGTAATCACCCAAGTAGGCATAGGCCACACCGGGTGCGGTTGAGATGAAGTTGGGCCAGGCTTTGAGCCGGTCTGCACAGGCTTGATCAAAGACGATGAATCCCTTGTTGCCCGGTGACTTGACCAAATTGAACACCACATCGGTGCTCGAAGAATCGATGATCTGACCCGATTGATTCACCATCACCGCGCCCGACTGGAACAGGGTCATCTCTGGGCCCAAGACCGTTGTGATGAATTTCATCACAAAGGGGCGAATCATGGCTTGGGGCAAATGCTTCAAACTCCAAGTGATGGTCTTTGCAATGAAAGCGTAGGGCGGTATTTTTTGAATCCAATGAGGAGCGGCCTCAACAAAGCGCATTTTGAGTGCGCTTGCGTAATGCGCATTGCGCAAAAACCCTTGGTTTTGAAGCCCCAAGTGAAGACCGTCCCCCGTGGCCAATGGGTTGACCGAGGCCGCTTTGGCCATGTCGGGTCCCAGGTATTTCTCTTTGAGCTCTTTGCTCGCGGCAAAGTCCCCAGCCGTCAAAAGCACGCCGCTGTGGGCACGGTAGTCAACCAGGTCCTGCCCGTTCAGCAACGCCTTCACGCCCACAACGCGCTCGTTTTCATGGATCAACTCAAGCACTTTGCAATGCGTTTGAATCGTGACCCCCAAGCGAGCGCATTCTTTTCTCAAATGGTAGGCGAATGACTTGGAGTTGGGAATGACGTTGTGCATTCGGGGGTGACGGTGATGGGACTCTGGGTAGGGACCGTCAAACACAACGCCAATGTCCATGAGCCAATGGAGGGTGGGTGCCGCCGCATCGACGAAGAGTCGCCTGAGTGCCAAGTTGTCGACTTCGCCCTTGCCCTGGTTGAACAAGGCCATGTCCTCAAAATGAAAATCTGGATGGTCTTGGATGCCGAGCTCTTTTTGGTGAAGGGTTTGGCTGGCCGTGAAGGAGCCCACAGACCAAGCTGTGGTGCCACCGATCTTGGGTGCCTTCTCGAGCACCATCACTTTCATGCCCCGTTGACTTGCATGGATGGCGGCCGTGAGCCCCGAGCCACCGGCTCCGACCACGATCAGATCAAAGGTGTTGAGCTTGGGATTCATGGCGCATGCCTTTGTTCAGAAATAAATTGAGCAGCCTGTAGCCCCATCACGGTGGATTTGATGAGGCCACCCACATAGCCCGTTTTGCGCCCCCCCTCGAGTCCGCCTGTGCAAGCGCCGACCGCAAAAAGACCCGACATGGGCGAGTGATCCGCTTGGAGCACTTGAGCGTTGGCGTTGGTGAGAATCCCCCCCATGGTGTAAGTCACCCCTGCACACACAGGGAAAAGATAGAAGGGGCTTGTCACAATCGGGTAGGCGGGACTCTTGTCCTCGGTTCTCTCGGGCTGCAAGGTGCCCAGTGCCTTGTTTTGAAGTTGGGTGTTGTATTCGCTCACGGTGTTTACGAGACGCGTCGCGTCCATCCCGGCCCGTTGCGCCAAGTCCTCAAGGCGATCGCTCTGATAGACCGTGGCGCCCGCATCGATCAATTTGGGGTTGGGGCCTTGCATGTTCAAATTTCCACGCTCGTGCCAAATGGTTTCGTCCGCAAGTGCGTAGGCCCCCAGAGGATTGTCAAGTTTTGCGACCTGGTTGGCCAAGAAGATGCCACCGAGTCCTTCGTTGGCAAAACGCTCGCCGTGTTCGTTGAGCAAGAGGCCAGCGCTTGCGATGGCATCAAGCCAGGGGTTGGGCCAGAGGTGTTCGTTGGTGAAGGCGTCTCTTGAGAGCAAGTGACCATAAAAGCCCTCATAGGTGTTGACACACGCGCCCAACTGCAAGGCCATTTGCATGCCGTCTCCCATGCTCGCACGCGCGTTCCTTTGAAAAACTTTTTCCGGATGCCTAGAGATGCCTTGAGCGAGTAGGTCGGTGTTGCTTTGAAAGCCGCCATCGGCCAACACCACGTTGTTGGCACGCACCAAGATTTGAAGGTCTTGACTTGTCTTGCACGTGAGATGGAACTCGTCCTTTGAGCTGCGCTCAATGTGCATGACTTGTCGGTCTCTTAAGAGTTGACCCGAGAAGGCCGTGAGCTGTTTCTCCAAATTTGTGAGCAACAAGTCGCCCCCTTTGTTCATCCAGTTTTGGTTTTGATGAAAAAGGGTTGGGGGCGAGAGAATGTACTCATAGTAGTGCTGCGAGCCCTTGATGAAGCGCACGCCCAGACTTTGTAGCCAGCGGATGGATTCCAGTGAATGCTTGGCAATGGTGCTGCCAAGGTCCTGATCGGCAAAGCCATCGGTGTCGGTTTGTATCTTTTCACTCAAAACCTGCGAGGCCTTGGAGGGGCTTTGAAGTGCACAATGAAATACCCCCGAGGTCAAACGGGTGTTGCACATGTATTTGTCCGCCTTGGATTTCTCCAGGACCAAGACGCTCAGCCCCAATTGACTGGCTCTGACGGCGCAGACCATGCCTGCAATGCCAGCGCCCACAATGGCCAGGTCATAGATTTTTTCAGTCGAATGCATTGAGGGCGTTAAAATGTAGAGGCCAGGGGTGTTATGGATGCGAATTGTCCGTTGTTTGGGCTGTATTCAAATTCGCATTTACCCTATTGGCTCGCGGCTTTGGTGTGTTTAAATTTTTTCTGGCGCCTCACTTTTCATCCATGTCCTTGATTTTGGCTCTCACAAGCGTTCAAACGCATGCGCAAGCCCAGGCGCTCTGCAGCGCTTTGGTGCGTGAGGGCTTGGTGGCCTGTGCCCAATTTCATCCGGTTCAAAGCACTTATGTCTGGCGTGATGAGTTGGTTCAAGAAGAAGAGTTCAGGGTTCTCTTTAAAAGCACGGTCGATATGATCCCCGAACTTGAGCGGCGCATGAAAGAACTCCACCCTTATGAGCTGCCTGCCTTTGTTTGCTTGGAATCGTCAGCGTGCAGCGATGACTTTTTAAATTGGGTTGACCAACAAACGACACATCCTCTTCGGGATGGACAAGGCCTCAGGCCTTGAGCCTTGAACGTTTTATTTTTTTGGAGTCAAAGACTGTGTCCATCGAGATCAATGGGTTGAATTTCACACCGCTCAATTCCCTTGTGGGGGGACTTTTGATTGGGCTTGCCGCATCCATGCTCATCGCCTTCAAAGGACGGATCATGGGGATGTGTGGCATCTTGGCCTCAGCCGTGCTGTCCAAGACCCCTTTCAAGCGTGAGCGAGCTTGGCGCTTGGTTTTTATCTTGGGGCTGCTCCTTTCATCCCCGCTGTGGGCTTGGATGTTTGCGT
The DNA here is from genome assembly GCA_903861115.1 of uncultured Burkholderiales bacterium. Classification (GTDB taxonomy): domain Bacteria; phylum Pseudomonadota; class Gammaproteobacteria; order Burkholderiales; family Burkholderiaceae_C; genus Limnohabitans. The sequence continues at coordinate 35 of CAIOTD010000096.1, read as the reverse complement.
CCCAGAGTTTAGAGGTCTCAAAGGGGTACGGCACC
>CAIOTD010000095.1 GCA_903861115.1 uncultured Burkholderiales bacterium | reverse complement strand
GAATAAACCCGCAAAAGCGATGGAGATCAAAAGCAGTAGTCCTCAAGGTTTGCCCGTGGTAAGACCCTTTATCAAACCTTTGCCCGCAAGACCAGCTGCACTTGGAGAGATGAGCATGAATGATGCGCCCATGACGGTGACACAGATAGGAGCTGGATCATGAGTGATTTATTAGGCATTAGCAGCTCAGCAGTGGCCGCGTATCAACGCGCATTGACGACCGTATCGAACAACATTGCAAACGCAAGCACTGAGGGTTACTCCCGTCAGGTGGCCAGCTTAGAGGCCAATTCACCCGAAAAACTCGCAACCAATTACATTGGTACGGGCGTCTCCTACGGTGCAGTGGCCAGGCAAGTGGATGTCTTTGCTGAGAAAAACTTGCTCAACAGCAACAGCGATTTGGCGACACAAACGCCCATTGTTGACTACTCACAGCGCGTGATTGACATCATGGGTGATAAAACAGTGGGATTGAGCTCAGCACTTGATCAATTTTTTACAGATGCAAATGCATTGGGGTCAGATCCTGCGTCAAGCGTTGTTCGCAACCAATTTTTAACGACCACCGGTGGTGTGACCTCAAGGTTTTCTGAAGTCTCAACCCAATTGGATTCGGTGGCCAATGACACAAAGCAGGCCCTAGACAGCGCAATTTCACAAGTCAACACCATCACGGGTCAGTTGGCCTTGGTCAATGGACAATTGACTTCGAACGCAAAATTAAGCAGTCAACCGGCTGAGTTGTTGGATCGACGAGATTTGTTGCTCAGGCAATTATCAAACCTGACCCGAATCAACACCAGTTTCACGGCAAATGGAACTGTCTCAGTCAGCTTGGGAGGAACGATCACGCAAAGCGTTGTGGTGGATGGACAAAAAAATATTCCAATCGGTCGCAATGACAAGTCGGCCGATCCATTTGCTTTGCTCTTGGATCCTTATGGCAACACGCATGCTTTGGCCGATGCCAGTGGTGGGACCATTGGAGGACTCAAAACATTTATGAGCCAGATTTTGGATCCCGCTCAAAAGAGTTTAAATTTATTGGCCAAGACGTTTGTGGACCAGGTCAACACTGTTCAAAGAAATGGTGTGGATGCGTACGGAAATTCTGGCGTTGATTTGCTGAAAATCGACCCCGCCGTCACCAATGAGGCTGCAGGCATGCAAGTGACGTTCAGCGATGGACTGAGATTGGCCACGGGCTCAAAATTCAGGGTGTCTGAAAACGTCAACAATGCCAGTTCGGTTCAAGCAACGGTGAACTACACCCCAATGCCCGCTTCTCCAGCGATCAGCAACCCATTTTTGGTCAACAATCCCAATCCAGCTTCAGGCATTAAAGTCGTTAATCAAGGCTCCAAGGACTACACTGTTTTGGCAACGGTAGCGGCAGGCCTCAACTCGCCTTCTTTCTATTTGGACAATGCACAGCCTGGTCAACAGTTGCAGTTGATCACAAAAGATGGCCGTCAAATTTTGGGGCAACCCATGACGACGGATCAACAATTTAAAATCCTCACGCCAGAAAATGGCTTCAATCAGCCAGCGACCTACAGCACCCAGTATTTAAATACGGTGGGGGTGAATGGATATTTAGGTGCGGATGTGTTTTATGGCGTCAAAGCCGACCCCATCAATTCTCAACAATTTGACGGATTAGGAAATCCACTGCCACCTGTGCCGATATCGGCTGTGCTGACCAGCAACAGAATAGATTTGACGCAAACTGGAACGGTGGTCCCTGAAGGAGCGTTGGTGATCAATGATGTGCCTATGGGTGCACTTGTGGCAACTTACACGGGAAACCCTCCCGATCCCATGGCAACGCCGACTTTGTCATTGGACGATGTGAGCAGTTGGATCAATGCAGCGGGTTTGACGGATGTGCATGTGACACAAACCAATTTGGTCACTGCGCCAGCAAAAAATTTACACTTTGACAAGGCACTGAGCATCAATGGCGTTGACATTGGTGTCATTCCACCTGGTGGGCTTGGGCCGACAGAGTACAACGATGTAAAAACAATGGTCGCCGCCATCAATGCAAAATCGGCTCAAACCAATGTGGTCGCAAATTTATCAATGAATGGAGACATTCAGCTCTTCAATGTGCCTGGGCACGAAGGTGATACGATTCAAATAGGCCAAAGTGGCTCGGCGGGCAGCAACAATGCATTGAATGTGGTTTCCCAAGCCTATACAGGGCAAGTGGTGTTGACCAGAGATTTAGGCGACCCCAAAAATTCCAGTATCCGAATTTCCTTTGGAAAGAATGGCACGCCTGCAGATTTGGCCAAGGCGGGGTTCAGAACGGGGGCCTATATCAACGGACCCGTCCCAGATGATTTGCAGTTGGTCATGACCGGCAACGGCACGGCCAGTGTTGCAGCTTCTTACTCAGGCACACCTAGCGATCATCAAGAGAAATTGAGAGCGCAGTCCCTGAGCATCAAATTCACCTCTGCCAACCATTACACCATCAGCGATGTGGCCACGGGGACAGAGTTGGCGAGTCGTGATTACGACAATTCTGTCCTGAACCCAGTGGTGAACTATGAGGGGTTAAGCATTCAATTGAGTGCCCCCCCAACACCAGGCGACGTTTTCCAGGTGGACGGCAACCAAGACGGCTTGGGCAACAATCAAAACATCAAGGTCATGGCCGATTTGGCCAAGAAAAAAGTCCTCAATGGTCTGACCATTTCTGACAATTACATTGACCAAGTGAACAAGGTGGGTAACACCTCGCAACAGGCCACGATCACACAGCAAGCGTTGACGGTGGTGAACAACCAAGCCGTTGCAGCCAGGGACAAGGTGTCTGGTGTCAATTTGGACGATGAAGCCGCCTCGTTGATTCGGTATCAGCAGGCGTACCAAGCGGCTGCAAAATCTATGCAAATATCGGGTCAATTGTTTGACTCGATCGTTCAAATTCACTGATCATAGGAGTATTCAAAAATGGTCATGAAAGTTTCTACTGGACAATATTTTGACAATGCATCGTCGCAATTGGCTACGTTGCAAAACAGTTTGTCCCAGACTCAAACACAGCTCTCAACCTCTTTGCAAATTGTGAAGCCAAGCGATGCGCCCGATAAAGCATCACTGGTGACGCGATTGAATACAGAGATTGCAAAGCAAAACACGTATGTCGCGAGCATCAAGACACTGCAAAATAGTTTGACAGCGCAAGACACGGCTCTGAAAAGTGCTGACGATGTGATGGCTCGGATCAAGGAATTAACGGTTCAAGCCAACTCTGACACCATGGGTGCGAGTGATCGTAATACCATTGCGAATGAAATGACTCAATTGAGAGATCAGCTTTTAAGCATTGCGAACACGCAAGACAGCAACGGCAACTACATTTTTGCCGGTAGTCGGGTGGGGCAGCCCGCATTTGGTCCAGACGCCAAAGGCATGATCAACTATCAGGGCGATCAGTCGCGCTTGACTGTGGCGGTGGGGGACAGTCGAGTTGTTTCAATGAATACGCCAGGTTCAGATGCTTTTACCCGACTTGTGAGAGATGACGGAAAAGGGGGGAAGGTGGGTGTTGGTTTTTTCCAAGCCATGGGCGACTTGATCACCTCCATTCAAACATCCAGCAAGACAGGGATGCAACAAGGACTCAAAGAGATTGACACCATGACCTTGGGCCTGAGTGATGCCAATGCGAAGGTTGGAACGTCCTTGAACATCGCAGACATGCAAAGCAGCATCCTGGGTGAGGTGAATTTGCGCTTGCAGTCAACGTTGTCGGACATTCAAGATTTGGACTATACAAAGGCCATTACTAAAATGAACAAGGATGAATTGGCTTTGCAAGCGGCTCAAAGTGGTTTTGCCAAGATCAGTAAGTTGAGTTTATTCAACTACATCAATTGATGTCGGGTTGGATGGACTTTGAAATGGTAATGGCGTTAAAGAATTTGGGCTGCGTGGCGATTCAATCATGTTAAGTCGCGAAATTTAAACGGAAAAAAGAATCAAGAGATCTTTCTTATGAGTACAACAGCTGTCGGTTCAAGTTCATCGACGTCTTCTGTGGGCACGACGACCACTGCGGCTCAATCTGCGGCAAGTCTGCAGCAAGCCAATCAGGCATCTGCTCAAAAGATCATCAGCTCATTGGGTGCCGGTTCTGGTGTTGATACGGCTGCACTGGCGCAGAATTTGGTGGATGCTGAAATGGCGCCACAACAGAATGAGATCAACTCAAAGATCAGTAAAAACGATTCGAAAATTTCGGGTCTGTCGGGTGTCATGTACATCATGCAAGCGTTTTCTGACAGCTTGACGGCGCTCAAAGATAAAAGCAACTTCAACGTGCTGACGGCCAACAATAGCAATACGGGCGCTTTTGGCGTGACGGCTGACAACACGGCGGTCCCTGGAGCGCACAGTGTCAACGTCACGAGCATTGCGCAAGCGCAAGAATCGCTGTCGAATGGATTTGCCGCTTCAAACACCGCTATCAACGCTGGCAATGCCTTTAATTTTACGATTCAAGGCACAAATCCTGGGATTGTGACTGGAACAGCCAGCACGGACACCACTGTTGGGTCCATGGCCACACTCTCAAATGTGAGTTTTGGGACCAATGCCTCAACCAGCGACTTTAAGACCTTCACCGTAACTGTGGGTGGTGCTGTTCGAACAATCACACCCAGACCTGCAACCGCGACCTTGACCGATTTGGCCAGTGATCTGCAGACGCAATTGCAAGCTGCAGAAGGCTCAAGCGATTTGACGGTTTCCCTCAATGGGACCAATTTGATGATCAATTCGGCCAGTGGCCGGCAAATCAGCAGTGTTGCTTTGTCAAAGGACGCTGTCATTACTGTAGGAAACCCTGCAGGTGTGAATTTGGGAGAAACGCAGAGTGCAACGCTAGCAGGTGTTAGTTTTGGCTCAAGTCCGACAACCAATGATTTCGGTAATATGACTGTGACGGTGGGTGGTGTGACCAAAACGATTACACCCACATTGATTTCAACGTCCATCACGGACTTGGCCAACAGCCTACAAACGCAGCTCAATACCGCTTATGGTGGATCTGATATCCATGTCAGTGTTGTCACGGATGCGGTTGGTACGAACCTGAAAATCACCTCGGATACCCAAGCGGTGTCTTATGCAAAGTTGATGACGGGTGCGTCTAACCCTGCAGGTGCCTCAGGCGGCATATTCAACAATGGCACCATCTCTGGCCTTGCTTTCACGAACACGACAGATTTGCAGAGTTTTTCTGTCAGTGTGGATGGCAAACCATTGACCATTTCTCCCTCCCCAGCGGCTGCCAATTTGGACAGTTTGGCTGCGGATCTTCAAGCCCAGTTGAACGCGCAGGACAAGGCGACCAATGGAGGATCCGGTTCAGATTTGGTGGTTGTAAACAATGCTGGGGTCTTGAGCATCACCTCCACAGCTGGGAAATCAATCACCAACCCCCTCTTTAGTGAGTTTGCGGATACGCCAGAGGGGATCGTCTCGGCGATCAACTCAAGAAAATTAGGTATACAGGCGCAAGTCATTGATTCGGGATCAACCGATCCCGCCGCGCCACCGATTCAAATCATGCTGTCGGGTGGAATCGGGGCGTCCAATGCCTTTGCATTGAGCTCCAGCGTGCCAGGACTCACGTTCGGTGCCAATATTCAAAATGCCACGGATGCCAAGCTGACGGTTGATGGGGTGAGCTACACAAGACACTCGAATGCAATCACAGACATTGTCAAAGGCGTCACGTTTAATTTAAATTCTGCCACTGGAACGGCTGCCAGCGTCAATTTGAGCCGGGACACGAGCACTTTGGTCACCAACATCAATTCAATGGTGTCTGCGTACAACGATGCCATGAATGTGTTGAATGCTGTCTCAGATCCAAAGTCGACACTGGCCACTTATGGTGCAACTTTGGTGGGTGATTCCACTGTTCGCATGCTCAAGCAAAAAATGCGTGACATGATGCTTGGAACCTCTTCTACACCCGGCACGGGTGTGGGCGCATTGTGGCAAATGGGGATCACGGTTGACGATAAAGGCGTCATGTCCGTCTCCGATACGACATTGCTCAACACGTCGCTCACAAGTAATTTTGATGATGTTGTCAAAACTTTCACGGGCAATCAAAATAAGTTGACGTCATTGAGCACTGTGCCTGGTGGTCTTGCTGGCGATGCGGTCAAACAACTGACCTCTCTTTTATCAAATACTGGGCCCATCGCCACCAAATCGGCCACAGCCACGACGCAAAACACCAAATACCAAGACGATTTAACGGCGCTCCAAACACGCATGGACGCTTTGCTCAAGCGTTATCAAACGCAATTTGCCGCCATGAACAGCTTCGTGGGTAGCGTCAACAGTCAGAAAACTTCTCTGAAGGCTAGTTTTGATGGCATGATGGCCATGTACACCAATAAGTAATACCAAATAATTAAAACTCCAAGGAGTTCGGATCTTTTTGCATGAACTGAGATGCAAAAAGGCTGGGATTCCTTTTTTTTTGATTTTTTCCTCAAGTTATCTTTTTCTGTTCCGATTGTGATCCGTAAGCCTCAATAAATAGGCCAAATGGGGGCAAATGTTTGCTCAACAAGGAGATAGAAAAATGTCTTTAGAACTTCACAAAACGGGTATGGACGCGGCGTCTTTTCCTGCCGCTATGGGCAATCAAGCCATGAGTGGCTTGCAGGGCAGCGTTGCCGCATCAACTGAGCCCAAAAAACCATTGGTCCAAGAAAGACCCTTGGTTGACATCAAGGTGGATGTTGAGCAAATGCGACAAAACTTGGAGCAAGCCATCACCCAACTGAATCAAACACTGAAAGATGGCGGACGAGGCATCAGTTTCCAAATGGACAGTGCTTTGGATGGCCCCATCGTGACGGTGATGAACGATTCCACTGGGGAAATTATCCGACAACTGCCCAATGCGGCTGTGGTCAGTGTGGCCCACAACATGATGCAATTAAAGGGATTGTTTCACAACGCCATTGT
>CAIOTD010000094.1 GCA_903861115.1 uncultured Burkholderiales bacterium | reverse complement strand
CATAGCCGGGGCCGGTACCCGTGTTGAGCAGGGCTTCAATCAGAATGGAATTCTGAACCGCTCCATCTGGCGGGTTGGTAGTTCCATCCGGCCCGCCAATTGGAGTCAGGAAAATTCCAAATTGATCGCTTTGAGCGCACCTTGACCTTGCAGCACATCAACAACTTAGAGCACATCATCTCCTCCAAAGAAGAAGCCTTGGCACTCAAGACGCAAGAGTTTGATGGCTTAAAGCATGACTTTGATGGCGCGCAGCAAACCTTGCAAGCCGTCTACCGATCTTTCAGTTGGAAGTTGACCAAGCCCTTTCGTTTTTTAGGCCGCTTGGTGAGAAGCACCCAACAAAGCGTTCGTGTGTTTTACTTGCTCAATAAGCTCATTGCCTCCAAAGGGGGTTACTGGTCATTGGGCCAAAGGGCTTTGCGGACTCTAAAAACCGAAGGCATCCATGGACTTCTTTTTAAAATCAGCTTGGCCCTGTCGCCCAAGAATCACCGTGCAGCGCCCAATTCTGACGGCCACGACCGAAACGATTACTCGTATTGGGTGAAGAAATACGACACGCTCACCGATGATGAACGCTTGTCTTACAAAGCTCAGATCAGCACCTGGGCGCACACGCCCCTCATCAGTGTGGTCATGCCCACCTACAACTCGCCCCTTGAATTTTTACGCCAAGCCATTGCCTCGGTTGAACATCAAATCTATCCTTTTTGGGAGCTGTGCATTGCCGATGATTGCTCCACCGACCCTGAGGTGCGCGAGTTTTTAAGCGCTAAAAGTGCGGCCGAGCCTCGCATCAAACTCTGCTTCAGACCCACGAATGGCCACATCTCTTTGGCCACCAACTCCGCACTGGATCTCGCCAGCGCAGAGTGGGTGGCGCTGTTTGATCACGATGATTTGTTGACCGAAGATGCCCTCTTCTTTGTGGCCAGGCATATCAACCGCCACCCCGACGCTCAGATCATTTACAGCGACGAGGACAAGGTCGATGAACTCGGTCAACGCTTTAGCCCCCACTTCAAAAGCGACTGGAATCCAGAGCTTTTTTACACCCAAAATTACCTCTCCCATTTGGGCGTTTACAGAACGCAACTCTTGCGCTCCATCGGTGGCTTTCGAGCGGGCCTTGAAGGCTCGCAAGACCACGATTTGGTTTTGAGATGCTTGCCGCATGTTTCGGGCAGCGCCATTCACCACATCCCCAAAGTGCTGTACCACTGGAGAGCGATTACGGGCTCTACCGCACTGAACGCTTCGGCCAAGTCGTATGCGGACGAAGCACGTCACCAAGCGCTCAAGGATTACTTCAACGCCATCGGGATCGATGTGAATGTCGGCCCAGGTCTGATTGCCAACACCGCCAAAATTCAGTATGCCATCCCCCAACCTGAACCCTTGGTCTCCTTGTTGATTCCCACACGAGACCGATTGGAGTTGATTGAACCTTGCGTCAGAAGCATTTTAAAGAAAAGCCTTTACACGCATTTTGAAATCCTCATCTTGGACAATGCAAGCACCGAGCCAGAGACCTTGCGTTTCTTTGCAGACATTCAAGCCGAGGATGCGCGCGTGAGGGTG
>CAIOTD010000093.1 GCA_903861115.1 uncultured Burkholderiales bacterium | reverse complement strand
TTGATATTCCTCTTGCAGATCCACATTTTTGGACTTTACAAGGTTCTGTCCGAGTTGCTCAATTATGCCAAATGTATGACCTTACTTGGGGATCTCACTCAAACAACCATTTTGATATTTCATTGGCCATGTTCACGCACTGTGCCGCGGCAGCACCAGGAAAGGTAACTGCAATTGACACGCACTGGATTTGGCAAGAAGGTCAAGAGCTTACTAAAAACCCATATCAAATTAAAAATGGATATATTGAACTGCCTTGCAGACCAGGGCTGGGTATAGAACTTGATGAAGATGCACTGTCTGAAGCACATAATCTCTACCTTAAAGAAGGACTTAATTCAAGAGACGACTCTTTAGCTATGCAATTTTTAATTAATGGATGGACTTTCAATCCAAAAAAACCCTCCATGATGCGATAAGTTAAGCCCGGGCATGTTCACGAATTCATCATTTAAGGTTTGAATTTTGAAAAATGATCAAGAATTTTTATCGACCTCGTTTTACGGGAAGACATTGAAAAATGAGACGGTTGAAAAAGTAAAATTATTTAATTCTTTAGGAACACGCGTTCATTACATTGACTACGGCTGTACTATCCTTGGCATTGAAATTAAGGACAAATCTGGTCATTTTAAAAATATTGTTCTCAACTTACCCGACCTTTCCAGTTACCTAAGAACAAATAGGCGGTTTGCTGCAATCATGGGTCGCTACGCTGGCCGAATTGATGGCGGTAAATACACGCTCAATGGAGAGTCCTACGAATTACCCACCAACTCCACTGGTGTTGCACTTCATAGCGATCCCCAGGGGTTTGACCGCAGAGTCTGGCAGAGAAAGGACTTTGTTAAAAAACACTCAATGGGCTCCGTTTATTCTTTATTTAGCCCACAAGGCGACCAAGGACATCCGGGCAATTTAAAGGTATCAGTAACCTATGAGCTAATGAAGAATAAGAACGAATTTAGAATTTACTATGAAGCAAGTACAGACAAAGCGACGCATGTTTCATTGACAAATCATGCATTTTTCAATCTGGCTGGAGCTGGCTCAAAAGGTCTAAATAGTCATAGTTTTCAAATCAAAGCGGATGCATATTTGGAGATGAATGATCGAAAGATTCCAAGTGGCAGAGTTCTACCTGTTCAGGACACGCCTTTAGATTTTAGGCGTTCAAAAGGCATCAGTACCTTCTTAAATCAACCTAGCTCCATTTTGGGTAATCCACCAGAATATGACCATACCCTATCGATTTCTCAATACAGTGGCAAACTTAAAGTAGTCGCAAAGGTTAAAGAACTTGAAAGCTCTCGGAGCATGACCATCAAAACAACTGAACCAGGCGTGCAGTTTTTTTCGGGAAATGGATTTAATAAAACTGAAGTCGGCGGCGAGGGAGTTGCATACGACAAGTTTGATGGCTTTGCTTTAGAGACTTTTAAGTTTCCAGACAGTCCAAATCACTCCCATTTTCCAAGCTCATTGATCACACCTGAAAAGCCATTAAAATCCAAAACTTTCTTTTTATTTGATGTTGAATAGAAGAACTTTACAGTTTTTCAATATCTCAGTCCCTTGATTCATGTTCAATTCTGAAGGTCCGTTTCAATCTATTAGGTGAGATAGAACTAGCCTGGCGATCAACTGCTAATGTTAGTTCGATCTATTCAATCCTAAAAGAAAATTCTTGAATAGCTGTGACTTCATTTGCAATTGCCTTGCACTTGTATTGCATCATAGCCTCTTTCACATTGTTATGAAAAACTCGATTTCCAGACAAAATTGAAACTTCTTTAATCTCTCCATTGATAATGGTGACTTGTGCTTTTACAACGCCTTCAATACCGTCTTTCACGGCGCGTGGAGGCATGACTGGTGCGACTTGGGTAGGGCAAACCACGCCAATGTCTTGTCGACCCGTTAAAGTTTTAGTAGCTGGCGGAGGTGGTGGTGCTATTACCGCTGGCTCTTTAGGAGGCGCCGATACAGCAGCTATTGTTGGCGCTTGAGGAGAAGGTGTTGAATCTGAAGGCGGTACAAAAGGAGGTGGAGGTGCTTTGGGCATCTCCTGTGGCTTTTCAATATTCTTAGGTGGTGGCGGTGGCGGCGGAATAACAACTTCTTGAATGACAACGGCCTCAAGAGGTTTCTTGATCAGATGCAGGCCCTTTTGCGCCATACCACTAATAAGAGCATAACCAATGAAAAGATGAACAAATGCTACAGTAACCCAACCACGATAGGGATGACTTGAGCCATGAAAAGAATGAACGGAACTACGGGCACTCATTGGACAAACTGCTCACTTCCTATTACTGCTATTTTATTTAGCCCCATACGTTTGGTCGCAGACAAAACGTTAGCGACTATCGAATATTGGCAATCTTTATTGGGTCGAAGATGAATTTCTGGTTGTACCTCCATCTGAGAGGCCTCTGCCATTTTTGAAGTCAATTGCTCTGAAGAAACGACAGATCCCTGCCAGAAAATCATATTTTTAGAATCAATATCAATTTGCACAATCTTAGGCTTATTTGCTTGATTTGGAGGAACTCCAACTGGCATTTCTAAATTAACTGCATGCAATTGGATTGGAATGGTAATGATCAACATCACCAATAAAACCAACATCACATCAATCAATGGTGTCGTATTGACGTCCATCATGACTTCAGGCGTTGTGATGCGTTGTTGGCGTTTAGCTCGTTTCTTGTTCATTGCTTATACTTATTAGTGGTAATGCGACAACTTGAAATTTCATTAATTCAATGCTGGCGGCTCTGTGATAAATGCAACTTTCACAATTCCAGCCATTTGGCAGGCTAACAGCACTTTTCCTACACCTTCGTAGTGTGCGTCCATGTCTCCACGAATTTGAACTTCAGGCTGAGGTTTGATTTTTGCAGATACTTTTAGTTTTGCGACCAGCGCTTCAACTTTATTGATCTTGGCTTCATACCAAAAAATATCACCATTTCTATCTACCGAGATAATGACGTTTTCTGGCTTGGTCTCTCTTAACTCAATGCGCTCTTTGGGAAGAGACAAAGGAATAGAAGTTGTTACAACGGGTACTGTAATTAAGAAAATGATCAACAAAACCAACATTACATCAACCAAAGGAGTTGTATTGATGCTTGAGATCACTTCGCCATCTTGTTGACCAACATTCATTGCCATTAAATCCGCTCCTGGTAATGGTGAAAATAGCTTTACGCAGCTGAGCCCGAAGAGCCGACCAACACACCATTGAGCTCTTCACTGAACTCACGCACGTCATCCATTACAGCCTTGTTCGCCTTTGCAAGCCAGTTGTACCCAAGCACTGCAGGAATTGCAACGGCCAACCCAATGGCTGTCATGATCAGCGCCTCTCCAACAGGACCTGCCACCTTATCAATAGAGGCCTGACCTGAAATTCCAATCGCAGTGAGCGCGTGATAAATGCCCCAAACAGTTCCAAATAGACCGACAAAAGGAGATGTTGATCCAACAGTGGCCAAAAAAGAAAGGCCGTGTTGGGTTTGATTTTGAATTCTGTCTACAGCACTTTGAATATTCATTTCCAACCAATCATTCAATGGAATATTCTTTTTCAAGCCAACGTGACTTTTTACTGCATTTGAACCAGATTCTGCAATGAACCGATATGGACTGGCTTCGTCTAACAGAGCGGCACCTTCTTTAATGCTCTTACCCTTCCAGAACTCCTCATTGGTTTGGTTAGACTGAATACGAAATTTTCGGTTTTGAAAAAACTTAGAAATAATGACATACCACGAACCCATACTCATGATCAACAAAAGTAACAAAACGATCTTGGTAATGCTGTCTGAGGTCTCCCAAAGGGCGCCTAATCCATAAGGATTTGAAACAGGTTCTGCACTGGTACTAACTGCGGGAGTAACATTTGAATCAGTCTGTGCAAATGATGTCAAACTTACGAAACCCAAAATCATCAATGCGTTTAACTTTTGAGAAAGAGCACGCAATTTACCGTTATTCGAATCAAACGTCACAATTTTCACCTTATTAGTTAATTTCCATTTGACAATCTTGACAACTTCCATGTTAAGTCAAATCTTGCCGCTGAATGGTAAGACATCGTACCACTTAGATTGCCCACAAAAATCAGTACAAACCCGTAGATTCATGGGATTTATATTTTAAGTAACTGGAGCAGGATTGAACAAAACAAGTGCGTTGTGCAGTTTCCATTGTTCAGCCCAACTTTTTTTCTTACCACTTGCAATCTCAAGCATCAGATGAAATAAATCCCATCCTTTTTTCTCAATTGTCGAGGTGCCATCGGCAATTTCGCCAGCATTTAAGTCCATCAAATCATGCCAGCGCTTGGCCAACTCAGTTCGAGTAGCCACTTTGATCACGGGAACTGCTGCGAGTCCATACGGCGTTCCCCGCCCAGTTGTAAACACATGCATATTCATTCCAGCGGCCAATTGCAAAGTTCCACAGATGAAATCACTAGCCGGTGTTGCTGCAAAGATCAACCCTCTCGACTTCACTTTATCTCCGGGCGCAAGCACAGCATTGATGGGATAACTTCCAGATTTAATGATCGAGCCCATCGCTTTTTCTACAATGTTCGATAGCCCCCCAGCTTTATTTCCAGGCGTGGTGTTGGCACTTCTATCGGTGTTGCCTTGACCTAGATAATCGTCGAACCAATTGAGTTGTTCTACAATTTGATCAGCTATTTCTGGTGTTTGGGCTCTTGCCGTCAATTGATCTACACCATCACGTACTTCAGAAACTTCCGAAAACATCACCGTCGCCCCAGCACGAATCAATAAGTCAGTCGCAAATCCAACCACTGGGTTGGCGGTGACTCCAGAGAATGCATCGGACCCCCCGCATTGAACGCCTACAACGAGTTCACTTGCAGGTATTTTCTCTCGAACTCTTGAATTTAATTTCGATAGATGAGCTCGAGCTTGTTTCATAATAGAGTCAATCATAGACATAAAGCCTACGTGTTGCTCTGACTGAAGACAAACTACATCCAAGGCTTTTTCACTCCCGTCGGCTTCTTTGACGATGGGAAAAGACCCCTTAGGAAGCAATCGCTGCGGTTGAAGTTTTTCACAACCAAGGCTCACCACCATCACCTCACCACCAAAATTGGGATTAAGCGCAATATTGCGTAACGTCCTGATAGGAACGTCTGCATTTTTCGCATCGATCGCAACGCCACATCCATAGGAGTGCTCTATTCCAATAACATCATCAACATTTGGGAATAAGGGCAGCAATTCTGATTTGATTCTCTCAACTGCAAAGTCAACCACACCTGATACGCATTGAACGGTTGTAGTAATGGCTAATATGTTTCGAGTTCCTGCTGAACCGTCGGGATTACGATAGCCATCAAAGAAGTAATCCTCAAGTGGCGCGATTTTATTTTTGGAACTTGTTGCTTTGGGCAAATCAGACATAGAAATTGCTTTTGGCATATCTATGACTTCCTCATTGATCCATGCGCCTTTTGAAATATTCTTTTTAGCCAGTCCAATGCTGACGTTATATCGATAGATTTCTTCTCCTTGCTTGATATCCTCTAATGCGAACTTGTGACCTTGAGGCACAAACTCCTGCAACTCCACCCCTGATGCAGCGTCCTCATGTAAAAATATCGATCCCTTTTGCAATCCACCAGAGTTCGCAACAATAGCAACGTTGTCTGACGAGTGAATTTTTATTGATCTAGGAAAACCCATCTTCCATCCTTTAAGAAACTTGGCAAACACCAATTCATACTAATCAACCTTAGAATGACAATGTTGTGAGCAAAAAATACAAAAACCACCTTCAATAATCATTAAGATGTGATGAAGAGTTTTTTACTCCTATTATGTATGACATATTATTCTAGAGTATTTTGAGCTCAAAGGATATTCCCATACTTGCCAAATCGGTATTCATTAAACAAAGCCATGCGTGAAACAATCAGTCCCATTTTGAGTGAAGTTTTGATTACAGACAAGGAAATTGGCCCACTTTCTTCAAAAATTTACGCCAAAATCGTTGAGCATATTCTTCAAGGTGGATTCGGTTCTTTAGGAAAACTACCCGCTGAAAATGAACTGGCTTTAACATTCAAAGTCTCCCGCTCTACCATACGAGAAGCCTTGTATAGACTTAAAGTTGATGGGGTTATTGAGTCAAGAAAAAAAGCGGGGACGTACGTAATTAAAAATCCAGCACAAAAACTGGTTCGCGCTGTCCCAATCAAAAACTTCAACGATATTGAGAAATATTACTCTTTTCGCTCTTGTATTGAGTCTGGTGCCGCCGAAGCTGCAGCGGAAAATCATACGGAGAAGGATATTGATAATTTACTGATTGCTTTGGATTCTCTTAACAAAGCTATGCTAAGCGGTTCCAGCGGAATTGATGAGGATGTTGCCTTTCACTTAGCCATTGCCAAAGCGTCACACAATCCATTTTTTGTTACAACCCTTGAGACCAGCATTGCACCTATTCGACAATTCATTGAATTAGTGCGCAATATTGACGATAAAAAGAGCAATTCCCGAATTGAAGAAACTCAAAAAGAACACTCGGATATAGTTGAAGCCATCAAAAGACGATCGGCAAGAGAGGCCTCTGCAGCAGTCTTGATCCATGTCTTGAATGCAAAGAAGCGCATTTTTGAAGGGACAATCCTGCGCTGAAATTGATAAATTTATTTTTATAAATAACTGATATTTTAGTATTAAAAATTTCAATTTAAGTTGAAAATCCTATCGTTTAAAAGGGTTTTCCCTAGTGTTTAATGTTTAACATTAGACTGAAAACGATTTTTTGTCGTACATAATAATTCATTGAACGCATATTTTGTAGTAACCATTACAAAAACACGATCTCTCTTATTCGACACAAACTTGGAGACCCAAAAGATGAAAAAAAACAAGTCAACTCAATTTTTCTTGAGTGCAATTTCCATAGCGGGATTAACACTGGTATCTCAGGCCCAGGCTCAGCAATCTGACAGCTTGGGAAAGGTAGAAATCACGGGATCATTGATCAAACACCTTGACTCAGAAACAGCTTTACCCGTCACCATGATCAAAGCAGAGGAATTTGCAGCCCGCGGAATCACCACGGTTGCAGATGTCATGATGACACTTCCACAATCATTGTCCCTTGCTCCATCTAACGCTGGAGCAGGAACAAATATTAATTTACGCGGTATCGGTGTGAATCGCACACTCGTGTTGGTGAATGGAAGAAGATTAGCCAATGAAGCAACTGCAGATGGTTTTGCAAATCTAGACGTCATACCATTTAGTGCTTTAGAAAGAGTAGAGGTATTGAACGACGGTGCCTCATCGATCTATGGCTCAGATGCAATTGGTGGTGTAGTTAACTTCATCACAAAAAAATCTTACAACGGCTCCTCCATGACAGCGCAGTTGGGCACACCACAGCGTGCAGGTGGCGGCGATGAACAAAGACTGAGCTTCATAACAGGCAAAGGGGATTTAGATCAAGACGGCTTTAACTGGTTTGCAACTGTTGATGCTCATCAAAGAAGCCGATTGGCTCAATCAGATCGAGCCTCTTTGAGCAGCAATGCAGCTCTCACAGCACTCGGACGCTCACCTACGACAGGAACAGGATCTTATGCATATCCAGCAAACGTCGTAAGTACTTCATCATCAAAGACACCTGGCAATCCATCTTATGCAGCAGGCTGCCAATCACCCTACTCTGTTCAGGCAGCCAACAGCACCTGCCTTTTGAATGGAGACAACTACAATACTGCACTTTATGGCAACCAACAGTTGAGTTTCTATACCAAGGGTACTCTTCAGCATGATGCTGACCACACGACAACGTTCGAATATATTCGTGGACAAGAATTTATCGACTCGGTTAGAAATCCCGCAACCTCAGCACCAATTTCATACGCAACATCCACTGGCTTTACCTCTGTAGCAGCACCAGTGATTACCTCTACTAGCAGCCCCTACTATCCCGGTGGTGCCGCAGGCGTACCTGCAATCGCAGGTTTAACAGGTCCACTCACAGTCCAATACAGTGCGCCGGGATTAGCAGCAACCAAAGATCTCCAGGTCAACAACAGGTTTGTTGTCAATGACAAGGGGATAATTGGAGATTGGGATTACAAAGCTGGTGCAAATTATGGAATCAGCAATAGAAACATCACTGCTGCACAAGGAATTTTGAACGCACAAGCACTAAATGCCGGTATATCCAACGGCACAATCAATCCTTTCGGCGCCCAAAGTGCTACTGGTCAAAGCTATCTGAATAGTATTGACATGAATGGTACAACTCTGAGAGCTGCGACCTCAACGTTCTTGGGTGTTGATGGAACAATTACCAAAGAAATAGGAAAGCTTGAAGGTGGCCCAATGTCATTGGCCCTTGGCGGTGATGTACATCAAGACACAAACAAGGACCAAAAGATGCTTGCTGGCCTGTATGCCGCACCTGTATCAGCTGCACCAACGTGGGCCAATAGCAAACGAATGGTAAGCGCTATGTTTGCAGAGCTTGACATGCCTGTAACCAAAAAACTAACGCTTAACGCCGCCATTCGCGATGACCGCTATAGCGATGTTGGTAACACCATTAATCCCAAAGCAAGTTTTAGATTTCAGCCCAATAAAGAACTCATGTTCAGAGGATCTGCAAGCTCAGGATTTAGAGCGCCCACTCTTTCTGATATGTACGGATATACAGTAGCTGGCGCAAATACATCTACATCCGCTCCAATGGATGATCCTTTGCTTTGCCCAAGTGCGACCCCAAATATCTCGGGCACTGGTAAAGCAGTTTCGGGGCAAACCACTTCAATTGTTTGTAATGCAAAACAACCTTTGAAGACTGGTGCTACGGCCAATTTGTCACCAGAAAAATCACAGACTTTCACAATCGGTACCGTGATTCAGCCTAATAAAGACACGATCTTTTCCATTGATTATTGGCATATCAACATGACCGATATGATCGGTAGCCTTCCACAAGCTGCTTTCATGGGCAACCCAGGAGCATATTCGAATCTTTTTGTTCGTAATCCCGACGGAAGTTTGGCTTATATCAACAACACGTTAACTAATCTTGGCGGACAAAAAGTCTCTGGAATTGACCTAAGCGGTAACTACCAATTCCCCGCCTCAAGCGCAGGCCTGTTCAAAATTGGAATGGATGGTACGTATCTCACACAATTTGACAATCAAGTCGTCAATGGTGGTCCATGGGTTTCAAATATTGGACAATTTGGTCTAGCTGGAAATGGAACAGTTAGCTCATTGCCCATTGTTAGCTTTAGATGGAGACATAACTTACGCATGCAATGGATCAAGGGAGACTGGAGTACTCAAGTTACACAAACCTTTAACTCAAGCTACCAAGATCAAAATACAACGCCTGTTGCATCAGCAAACAATCATGTCATCCCTGCTTATTCAGTGGTTAACTTGGCCGTTTCATACACGGGTATTAAAAACATGATGATTGTTGGAGGAATCAACAATGTGTTTGATGCTATGCCTCCCGCCACAAACAACAGCTCTTACCCGTTCGGATATCTGAGCAGTGCAGCTAGCCCATTAGGAAGATCATTCATATCATCTTTAACCTACAAATTCTAATTTAAGAACCCGCGAAGTAACCAGTACCTAAAGTATTGGTTACTTTTTTACTTTATAGATCAATATTCATATTGTTTTGTTCAAAATATTAGTTTAAAAATAATGAGAAACAAATGATTCAACGGAGAAATTTTTTAAGATTACTCTCATTAATTTCGTATTTATCAATACCATTCACAAGCAATTCAAAACAATCTGACCCATGGCAAAGATCAAGTGACATTGCGAGTTCATTTAAAAATTTGTTTTTCTTTAAAGATATAGACTATCCAATAACTGATTTTGGAGCACAAGAATGCAAGGTTGAAACAGCTGAAATCTGGATTTCTTTTGAAAAGAAAATCAAACAAGAAAAACCAATCAAAAATGGATTCAATAGCTGTGAGGCCATCAATGCAGCCATCCAAAAATGTCACTCTAATGGGGGTGGACGAGTCGTCATTCCGTCAGGAAATTGGCTCTCAAATGGCCCTATTGTTCTTCTATCTAATGTCAATTTGCACCTTAAAAAAAATACAAAACTTTTTTTTGGGAATAATCCAATAGATTATGCAAAAAATGGTGCCTATGATTGCGGCCATAATGGACGACTGACTTTATCGCGCTGGGAAGGCAATGACCTACTCAATTTTTCGCCACTTATTTATGCATACGATCAAGAAAATATTGCACTGACTGGTGAAAACTGGACGAGTATTATAGATGGCCAAGGCGGTGTTGAATTTGAAAATGACACTGACTGTTGGTGGTCATGGAAAGGCAGAAATAGGTCTGCTTTTAATGATACAACAGAACATATAAGCAATAAAGGGCGTTCTGAATCTCACATCAATCCGAACAATCCTGAACAATTGAGCTCCATCGTAAACAACTTAAAGCCTGAAGTGGAAAGATTTCTTAAGGGTGAAGGCGATCGATTTAGAAGAGACCCTGAATTTCTGAGAACTTTGGCTGAGGCAGGCGTTCCTGCTACATCCAGAATTTTTGGAATTGGTCATTACTTACGCCCACACTTGATTCAATTTATTAATTGTAATCAAGTACTGCTTCAAAACTATCAAACTCGAAACTCACCTTTCTGGCAACATAATCCAGTTCATTGTGAAAACTTACATGTAGACTCTGTATTTGCGAATGGAACAGGACCCAACAATGATGGTTTGAATCCAGAATCGTGCTCAAATGTTTTGATCGAAAATTGTGAGTTTAATACAGGCGATGATTGCATAGCTATTGAATCGGGCAAAGGACTTGACACCCAATACGGTCCATCTAAAAATATTGTCATTAGACACTGTCATATGCAAAGTGGTCACGGTGGCATCACCATTGGCAGCATTATGTCGGGTGGCGTTGAGAAAATTTACGTTCACGACGTAAACATACTCAATAAATTTTGGGAAACAGATCCCATAAATATAGCAATCCGAATCAAAGCCAATATGAACCGTGGAGGATACGTCCATGATGTCTATATTAAGAATATTAAAATTCCTAACGGCATCAGAACAGTCCCGGGCTTATACAAAGGCTTGAACAACAACCAACTTACTAATCTTGGCATTGCAACTAATGCTGGCGCAGTGGTGACCATAGATTGCGGTTACGACTCCGCGGCTGACAATGTTAGAACAAGGCCACCAGAAATTTCAAATATTGAAATATCTAACATTGAAGTAGGAAATGTTCGATACAAAAACAATCTTGCTTCATGTTACCAAGCGTTGGTAATCCTTGGTCCGATAGTCAGCGATTACAACGGATATACTTCGCCGGCTCCAAAAATACATCCCGTAAAAAATATTTTGATCAAAGACTGTGATTTTGGTTTACCTATTAATGTAACAAATCCAATCTATGCATACAACGCAACCAATGTCAGACTTGAGAACGTCAAAATAGGCAATAAAAATTTCAATCAGACCATCCATTCCGTGCCATGACAACATTTAAAACTTTATTGCTTTTATTTTTAGCACTTGCATCAGCTCAATGCATTGCTCAAAGCACAGACTTAGCTCCTATTCAAATCCTATTGATCGGCGACTCGACACTTGCACCGAAGAATGGCTTCGGCGATGAATTTTGTAAAAAATTCACAGCCAATGTTTCATGTTTCAATTTAGCAAAGAACGGACGCAGCACACGCAGTTATAAAGCCGAGGGATCTTGGGATAAGGCCATTGATATTTTAAAGAAAACGGCAAAATCACAAAAAACTTATGTTTTGATTGAATTTGGTCATAACGATCAACCTGGAAAACCAGGTCGATCGACTGATCTCAAGATCGAATTTCCAGCCAACCTTACTAACTATTTAATAGAAACAAGAGCATTGGGCGCAATTCCAATCTTATCAACCCCATTGAGCCGAAGATCCTTTAAAAATGATCAACTAGTCAGAGATTTGGATGAGTGGGCTGCAGTGACAAAAGAAGTTGCGATCAAAAATCAAGTCGCCCTCATAGATCTTCTGGATGTCAGCTCAAAGGCAATCCAAAAGATGGGGTCGAAGGAGGCTGATACCCTAGCAATTGAACCACCGGGCGGAGTCAATAAAGCGTTTGACCATACACATGTTGGACCTAAAGGCGCTAAATTCTTTGCTGACTTGGTCACTCCACTCTATAAGCAAGCCATTCCAGATTTAGCTCCATATATTATTGAATAAAAAATGTTCAATTTTGGATTAATCTGCATTTGCGCAACTCTCATTTTGACCGGAAACGCACACGCTCAAGACTCGCGTTTAGTAAAAGAACCGGAAATTCCACCCCCCTGTGCATATTTAATCTCAAACAAAAGCCTACAGAATAAGGATATAAGTAGTGATCAAATCAATATTCAAAATGCAATAGACCAATGCCCAAGCGGGCGATCAGTGCACTTAGCTTCAAGCAACGAAAAAACAGTTTTTCTTTCTGGCCCCATATCAATCAAATCAGGTGTTAGCCTGGTTATAGATAAAGGCACGACTCTTTTTGCGAGTACAGATCCTAAACTTTACGACAAAGGTTTAAATACTTGTGGGACCACAAATCAAATTGGACATGGATGCAAAGCATTTATTACGGTTAACAATACTCACTCCAGTAGCATCATGGGGCAAGGAATCATTGAAGGCCAGGGTAATCAACTTATATCGGAATCAAACGAGTCATGGTGGGGCCTTGCACGAAGAGCACAAAAAGAGAACAGTCAATACAATATTCCACGCCTGATTGAAATCAACAACTCAACTGATTTTTCTCTTTATAAAATAACACTTAAGAATTCACCAAATTTTCACGTAGCTCTTACTTTAGTTGATGGTTTTACTGCTTGGGGAGTCAAAATTGATTCGCCGATGAATGCAAGGAATACAGATGGTATCGATCCCATCTCGTCAAAAAACATAACCATTACCAAGAGTTTTATTAGAACTGGTGATGACAGTATTGCCATCAAGGCTGGCTTTAAAGGGATCAGTGAAAATATTTCAATTTTAGACAATCATTTTTATAACGGACACGGGTTGTCTATAGGGAGTGAGACAATTTCAGGCGTTCGAAACGTTTGGGTGGATCAACTGAGTTTAGATGGGGGTACTGCCGGGCTACGTATCAAGAGCGATATATCACGGGGTGGCCCCGTTAATCATATTAAATACAGTCGCATTTGTTTGCAGAGCGTTAAAAATCCAATTGAGTTTACACAGTTATACAACCCAAAAGCTCAGGGTCAATTTAAACCTGAATTTTCTGAGATTGAAATAAACTCTGTTTACAGCCTGTCACCTGGGAAAATAGTGATTCACAATCTTCCGACTCAGCCATCTGGTCAAATCAGATTTGAGAGAGTTCAATTTTCAGGTCAGAAAAATTTTTCCTTAATGAATGCGTCCGAACCGAATGGAATTGAATATGGCACTCTTTTAAGTGATCTCAAGCGTCTGTGCTCAAATTCACTTATCCCCTATCCAGAGACTTTAGAAGTGACCTCTAGGCCTGAGCTCAGCGAACAAGACGTTGCACATTATTCAATGGAAGAGGTATTTAAGTACGCAGGTTTACCAGGCAAGGAAATAATATCGCCTTGGATGGCTAGAGTATCCGATAGCAGTCATATTGATTATGTCGTGAACCCCATACTAGAGCAGGAAGATTCAACACACTTTAAAACCATTCAAGCAGCAATTAATCAATTAATTCGTGACGTTAAGAATCTTCAGTTAGAGCAAAGGCAATTCGTTGCTGTATATCCTGGTATTTACAACGAAGTAGTCTATATTCCAAATCTAAAGGTTCCGATTTCGATAAAAGGTATGGGAGCTACTCCTTCGGATACAGTCATAAATTTCAATTTAGATGCCTCCCTGAGTGGCACGAAATACGCACAACTCATTGAAAAAGAATTTTCAAACTCCGACTCAATCATCACTGAGATGTTTGATCAAATTAAAGCAAGGGAAAAAATTACTACGTTTGGAACCGCAACCCTTTGGACTCGAAACAAAGGATTTCAATTGACAAATATCACAATTGAAAATAGCTATACAAGACAAGCATCAATATGCGCCTCAGATTGTGAACAGTTTTCGCCTGGACTCATGCATCAAGCTGTTGCGCTCATGGTTGATGGCGCAGATCAGTCTATCTTTAGCAATATTCGACTTCTAGGATTACAAGATACCCTTTACCTCAAATCACAATCAGACCACTTCACTTCTAGAAGTTATTTTATTCAGTCATACATTCAAGGTGATGTCGATTTCATTTTTGGAGATGCGACTGCTTTTTTCTATAAAACTGAGATCAAATCCCTTGGAACTAGAAAAGACTCTTATGTTGGCGCACCGAGTACACATGTAAACAGTCGATATGGATTTGTATTTGATCATTGCCACTTTACCAGTGACAACAGCCAGAAAGCACAACTTGGTGTTTATCGACTTGCAAGGCAATGGTTTCACAATCAAAAATGCACGCCCTATGGATCGGTATTACTCGATCAATACAGTTGTCAACTTGGCAGCAGCGATTCGCTCAGCGAATCCAAAGGATACATCAGTCCGAACACCATTCAAAACGTTGGGAAAATGATCGTAATGAATTCAATCATTGGCCCACATATTAATAAAACACATCCATGGGCAGACTGGAACACATTAGGAAAAATTTCATACCGTCCTGTTCAATACACAAAAGAAAATTACATTCAAAACCTGAAAGAAATTGGTTTTATTCAATTACTTTCAGAAATGGATGTAATAAATAATAAATCACATCAAATATTTTTATCAGAATACAAAAATTTCTGATATGAGTATTTTCAATATTTATAAACTTTAACTTTAAATTTAATATCAATGAATCGCCGCCACCTAATTCAAACGCTTAGCTCTATTGGCTTGCCTTTAACAAGTCTATCGAACTTTTCCATTGCCAATCAAATGGAGAAATCGTCAAACCCATGGGATCAAGCATCAGCCATCACCCAAAGATTAAGAAAGCCACTCACGTTCAAAAATCAAAATTTTAATATTTTAAATTTTGGTGCTATGTCTTGCCAATTAAAAGAAATTCAAGGACTTGTCGATCATCATAAATCGGGGCTTATAACCACTCCAGAAAATAATTCATTTGATTGCCGTGTTGCCATTACGAACGCAATCAATGCTTGTCACCAAGCAGGTGGAGGCAAGGTTATTATTCCAAAAGGTAATTGGTATTGCGCAGGATCAATCATCTTAAAATCAAATGTGCATGTTCACCTTGAGTCAGGAGCGCATATTTATTTCAGCAACTCACCAGAAGATTATGCGAAATATGGCGAATTTGATTGTGGTGCGAACGGGAAACTCTCCTTCACACGCTGGCAAGGAAACGACTGTCTAAATTTCACGTCAATGATTTATGCATATGGACAACACAATATTGCCTTGACAGGCGAAGATTGGTCAAGCGTACTTGATGGTCAAGGCGGCCTACCCTTTACCAACACTGAGGGCGCTTGGTGGTCCTGGAAATCAGGTATCTCTCAGGGAGTTAAAAATAGCAAATCAATGAGTGGTTCTTCTGTTAACCCGATGAATGAAAACACTTTTAAATTAGTCGCTCACGGCCTGGATGAAAATACAAGGGTTTCAATCGCAGGTTCTGACAAAAGGTGGCTCACCGATGAGTTTTTTCTACCGTCCTTATCTGAAGCAAAGGTCAAGAAGGAGCTAAGGGTCTTTGGACTTGGACATTACTTAAGACCTTGCTTGATCAATTTGGTTAATTGCACTGATGTTCTTTTATCAGGTTATCAATCGACCAACTCGCCTTTTTGGCAGCACCATCCCATCAACTGCAAAAATTTGTACATCCACGATGTTTACTGCAATAGTCTTGGCCCAAATAGTGACGGGTTTGATCCGGAATCCTGTGATCAAGTCCTGGTTGAAAATTGCACTTTTGACACAGGAGATGACTGTATCGCCATTAAATCAGGTAAAAATTTAGATACTCAACTTGGTCCATCTCAAAATATCGTGATTCAAAATTGCATCATGCAGAGTGGCCACGGAGGCATCACACTAGGAAGCGAAATGTCTGGCGGCATTAAAAATATCTTTGTTCAAGATATTTTGATGGAAAATAAAAATTGGAAAACCAACCCATTGAATACAGCTATCCGTCTAAAAACCAATATGAACAGAGGAGGCTACTTAATGAACTTTCATGTTCGTAGAATTTCACTTCCAAATGGAGTACAAACGACTCCTGCCTTTTATAAAAGTTTGCCCAATTCACCTATTAATTCAAAAACACTATCTATTGCTGCCGGCGCAGTTGTAACGTTCGATTGCGATTACTCCCCAACAAACGACAACATCAGAACCCGTCCACCTGTCATTGATAACGTTCATATCTCAGATGTTCAAGTAGGCAATGTTATGACGGAAAAAGGTTTATTTTCTTGTTATCAACCCATCGTCATTTTGGGTCCTGTAAAAGAGAGCTACAACGGACCTGATGTTTCAAAATTTATTTATCCGGTCGATCACGTATACATCAGTAACTGTGATTTTGGTAAACCCGTAAATGCAGATCAACCTATTTTTTTACACAATGTGAAATTATTATCTTTGTCAAATGTAGTGATCAATCGCGAGGTGATCAACTCAGAAATGAAAAAAGAGGCTTAATCGACAAAATAGGGGATCAATCTTTATGATATGTTATTTCACAAAACAAGAGTTATACCAATAACTCTTGTGTCAAAGTCGCAAATTGAACAGGTGTGGGATTGATTACGTACTTACACCAAGCCTCTTCGTGATAAGAGGCTGCCTCTTCCTTAATGAACCAAGCCAAGGTGGGCACCCTTAGAGCCACGGCCATGTGATAGGGTCCCGAATCCGTGCTAACCATCAAATCACATCGCTCAAGCAATGCACTCAATTCTGGCAAAGATGTTAGACCAGCACAATCCATCCACAAGAATTTATTATCCGGAAGAGTTTTTGATTCTTGAAGTAGCGCCTTTTCAAATGCGCAGATGAATACCTCATTGATCTCCTTCTCAAAAGTTGCACCAGTCAAAATCAAATCAAAGGGTTTGCTTTTGTAAAGACATGTTAAGGCGTTGACCAAATCTATAATCTGAGGCCTTTTGTAAAGAGCATCTATAGTGCCGCAACCAATATTAAGGCACAATAAAATACGTTTTTCATGATGGCTACTTTGCTGACGCTTTGAATCAAAATCTTGCAACAAATACTCAACCGCTCTCTTAGCTTCTTGGCTTGAACGCAGCTCTATGCTTGTGCCAAGGCGCTCAATCCCCAACACAGAAAGGGCCACAAAGTCTCGGTTGGTGTAATCCATGGGCAAGCTCAGGCCCTGGGTCTTGGCAAAAGTTTTCAGACTCGGCGCTTGTTGATCATAGAAGAAACGTTTCATGAAAAACTGCCCGACCCCCACCGTTTGAACGCCCTGATTCAAAGCCGCAAGTTTCTTTTGAAGTCGCCAAGTGAGCCAAGCACTGCGCATCCCGTGCATTTCAAAATCAATGATCATGTCAATGTTGTGATCAATGCAAATTTGAAGGCTTTCTTGGATCAACGCACGCATCGGTGTCTTTTGAGCACTCAAGTCTTGTGGGCTCTTTTGCCTGAGGGTCAAGAAGTGTGCGCTGCTGAGCAAATGATGCTCTTTGATCAAAGACTCTGTTGCGTAACCTGGGTGTTTGCTTAAAAACAAGAGGTGCAACTGAGCGTCACCATAACGCGCCTTCAAGGCACGCCAAGCCGCGGAGCTTCTCAACACATCTCCCACCCCCATGCTGTGGGACTTGATGAGCAAAATGTGTTTGGGTTGAGGCAAGCGCACACCCTCGTTTTGCGTGGCCTGTAGGGATGGGTTCTCGTGGGGCATGACAAGTGGGTTTTGAGGGTCTGGCTTCGTTAGGCTTGGGTCGATTGGAACACGACACTGGCTTTGAGGTCCCTTGATTTTAAATAAATCGCCTCGACAGCTTGCGCTTTGCTTGCCCAATTTTGGGTTTTGGACCACTTGAGCCCGGCGTTGGCCACGCGCTCAAAATTATCCGCCTGCAAGACCCACTCAATGCCACGCACCAAAGCCGCTGAGTCCAAGGGATCTTCAAAGACGTAGGCATTGTCTTGGTGATGCAAGTGAGCTGCAATGCCGCAAAATTTGGCCTCGCTCACACACACCGGCCTGGCCCATGACATGGCTTCCAAGACCACCATCCCGAATGTGTCCTCTAAAGTCGGATGCACCAAGACGTCTGAAGCCAGGTAGGCCATAGAGACATCCGATAGAGAACCTAAAAATTGAAGCCTTGACTCAAGCCCCTTTGAGACACCGCCCGCCTTGAATGGGCGCAAAACCTTATCGGCATGACGGGCTTGGCCCACCACCATCAAATGCACATGGCTGGGCAAGCTGTTCAAAGCGTTCAGCAAAGTGACCAAGCCCTTCTTTCGCGCATCGTTGCCGACCCACAACAGCCAGGTGCGATCTGGGTTGAGGCCCAAACGCTCTCTTGCATGGCGCTTTAATTGCGCTTGACTCATGCGCTCCAAGCCCTGGGCCCTTATCCAGTCTGTGGTGTCGTCAACACCAGGACTGACGGTGCTCAAATGTGCGGCGTCCAGGCCAAACCGAACATGGAGCTCGTGCTCTAAAGATTTAGAGACGCTCACCACCTGTTTACCAAATTTTGGATGCAACCTGCGGTGCTCAAGCCACAAGTAACTCATTCGTCGAGGACTGATCAATAAGCCCAAATACCGCCAGCCGGTTTTGATCCATGCTGTAAAGCCTTTTGACGCCTGCGCAGCGGCCAACAAACTCAACCAGGCCGGTCTCACGTGCACACTTTGCACTTGGCCATGCCATGTGTTCTCGTGCGAATGAACCACGTCAAACCCCACCCGTGTGAGTTGCCACGTTTTGTAGGCGTACCACCATTGATTCATCCACCTTGGGCGCTTCAAGGGCTCACCAATCAAATGGTAGTGCACCCCGTCTGGTGCGAATTCAACGCGCTGGGCAAAGACATGGACCTCGTGGTGCCGACACATCGCATTCACCAAGGCCATGGCATACCTCTCAGCCCCGCCGGCTTTGGGGCTGAAATGACGGGTCAAGACCGCAATTTTTAAACGCTTGAAGGGCTCATCTCTCATGGCCCACGCCGATCTTCATAAGCCGTCAAGGTCTTGAGTAAAAACTGTGGCCACATTGTGCTTCGCACAATGGGCACACGGGGCAAGGCAAACACATCAGGCTCGTTGACACCCTCGACCACTTTCACGCGCGAGCGCTGGGTGCTCGTGGCCGCCTCGTAACCCGCCGCTCGGACCATGCGTGCCATCTCGGCGTTGAATTGACCATAGGGGTAACAAAACTGATTCACCGAGGCTTGAAGAAGCGACTCCAAGCGGCGTTTGCTGCGCTCAATCTCCCGTTGAGCATCTGTCAGCGAGATTTCCGTGAGGTGCACGTGGTGCTCAGTGTGAGAGCCCACCTCTTGACCGCTTTGGTGCCAAGTGATGAGGTCTTGCTCGCTCATGAGTTGTGAGGGGGCAATGCCAAGGTGGGCATCCCAGGTGTTGCTGGCACCGAGCATCGCAGAGACGGCATACACGGTGGAGGTAAATCCCAGTTGAGCAAGCACAGGCAAAGCGTGGGTTAAATTGTTTTCATACCCATCATCAAAAGTCACGCCCACCACTCGAGCTGCTTTTTCACCTCGAAGGTAGGGCATGAGATCTCGCATGGAGAGGGCTTGAAAGCCACAACGCTTGAGCCAAAGCATTTGACTTTTGAAACGCTCAGGACTGACGCACAAACTTCGAAAAGCCGTGCCCTTGGCCGGCTCTGGCGCAATTTGATGGTAGGTCAAAATGGGAATGAATCTTTGGGCGGACATGGGACTTTGCAACAAGAGCGTCTAGGGCGGTGAGTAGGTGATCAGCTTAAACCAAAACAATGTCAAACTGCTCTTGCCCCATCAGGGGATCGACTTGAAGAGAGATGGGCTTGCCAATGAAATCACTCAAAGAGGCCACATGCTCGCGCTCTTCATCGAGCAGCATATCGATCACACTTTGCGAGGCCAAAATGCGAAACTCTTTGGGGTTGAATTGTCGCGCTTCACGCAAAATCTCCCGCAAAATTGAGTACGCCACGGTCCGCGCTGTTTTCACAAACCCCTTGCCCTTGCAAGCCTCACAGGGTTCACACAACAAATGGGCCAAGGAGTCCCTTGTTCTTTTGCGGGTCATCTCCACCAAGCCCAGTGCTGAAAACCCACTCACCATGGTTTTCACGCGGTCGCGCTGAAGATGCTTGGAGAATTCTTGCAAAATGGCCTGCTGATGCTCTGCACTGCTCATGTCAATGAAGTCCGCAATGATGATGCCCCCGAGGTTTCTGAGCCTGAGTTGCCGAGCGATCGCACCCGCTGCCTCTAAATTGGTCTTGAAAATGGTTTCGTCAAAGTTCCTCGCCCCGACAAACCCGCCCGTGTTCACGTCCACGGTCGTCAAGGCCTCGGTTTGATCTATCATCAAATAGCCCCCCGACTTCAAGTCCACCCGGCGACCCAAGGCCTTGCCCAAATCGTCTTCAATGCCAAAGAGATCAAAAAGAGGACGCTCTCCCGTGTAATGAACCAATCGACTCACAGCGGCTGGCATGAACGTTTCACCAAAAGCGTGCAAGGCGACGAATTGCTCCTTGGAGTCAATTCGAATGCTCTGCGTGATGTCGCTCACCATGTCTCTGAGCACGCGTTGCAGCAAGCTCAAATCCTGGTGCAAATTGGACATCGGGGGCAACTTGGTGCTTTGTTCGTGGATCCTGGCCCAGGTCTTTCTGAGGTAGACCAAATCATCGGACAACTCTTGGTCGCTCGCGTCCTCTGCGTTGGTGCGCAAAATAAAGCCCCCCGTGGGCTGAGGCGCAAAGGCCGCGACCGCCAAGCGTGTCAGACGTTTTTTAAGCGCCTCACGCGTTTCTTGAGGAATTTTTTGCGACACGCCAATGTGCTGATCTTGTGGCAGATAGACCAAAAAACGCCCCGCAATGCTGATTTGCGTGGACAGCCTGGCACCCTTGGTCCCAATCGGATCTTTGATGACCTGAACCAACAGCGTTTGCCCCTCAAACACTTGTTTCTCTATGGGCAACACATTGGCACCCACTTGGCCCTCCACATCGGCGTGCCTGGCATTTAAACTCGAGAGCAAATCGGCCACGTGCAAAAAGGCGGCTCGCTCAAGACCGATGTCAATAAAGGCCGACTGCATGCCTGGGAGCACACGTGCCACACGGCCCAAGTAGACATTGCCCACCAAGCCACGCTCCAAGGTTCTCTCCAAATGCACCTCTTGCAGTGCACCGCCCTCCACCACCGCCACTCGCGTCTCGTGGGGTGTCCAATTGATCAATATGTCTTGCTGCATGGCTATTTTGAAAAGTAGGGTCCGTTGTTGTGTGCGTGTTGCAAGACCTCATGACCAAAGCTTCTGAGCATGCGAGAGACCTCAAACACTGGAAGACCCATAATACCTGAGTAACTCCCTCGGATGGACTCAATCATGCTGGCGGCTTTGCCCTGTATTGCATACCCACCCGCCTTGCCCCGCCACTCATCCGAATCCACATAGGCCCGAATTTGCGACTTGCTCCAAGCAGACATCTTGACCCAAGAACGACTCAAGCACTGAACGTGGCGCGTGGCATCCCCCAACACCACGCTTGTGTAAACCCGGTGGGTTTGACCCGACAAGGCGCGCATCATGGCGCTGGCCTCTTTGGCGTCACGGGGTTTGCCAAGGATCTGGCCATCCAAGCAGACGGTCGTGTCGGCGCAAAGAATGGGCCGATGCAACTCAAAACGGGCCCCAAGGGCTTGCCCCCTCAGTCTTGCGGCTTGGTGTTTCAACAGCGTCACCCGTTGCACATATTGAACGGCCGATTCGCAGGGCCTGAGCGCCTCAAGGGCTTCAAGGGCCAGGAGTTGCGCGGCCAACGCTTTGGCGTTCTTGTCTTGAGGCAGCAAGAGCTTAAAACCCACCCCCATTTGAAGCAACAACTCTTGGCGCCGAGGGCTTTGAGAGGCGAGGTAGATGAAAGCGCTCAAAACATATCTCCTTGGATGAATCGATCGGGTCCCAAAGACAAAGGCCTACTCGCGGTGGTAGGGGTGCCCCGTTTGCAGAGAAAAAACACGGTAAAGTTGCTCAAGCAACATGACCCTGACCATGGCATGCGGCCAGGTCATCGAAGACAAACGAATCGTGTCATGGGCACTCTTTTTAAAGGTCTCGTCAATGCCATCGGGCCCACCAATGACAAAAACAATGTCTTTGCCCACGTCTTTCCAGCGATCAAAACGTTTGGACAACTCAAGGGTCGTGAGGGCCGCTCCACGCTCATCAAGGACCACCACCAAGGCATCCTTGGGCAAGGCCTCTGTGATTTTTTGCGCTTCTATCTGCATCAACCTCTCAGCCGTCTGCCCTTCTCGCGTTGGGGTCTTGAGGGCTTTGATCTGTACGCGCCAATCGCTTGGGAAGCGTTTTAAAAAATCCTCACTTGCGCTCTCAGCCCATCCCGGCATGCGGCTGCCCAGCGCAATCACCCAAATCTTCATGCCCTTTGGGTTGTCTTTTTAGCGGCTGTTTTTTTGGCGGGCGCAGCACGGACTGCTTTGGGGGCCGCTTTGCTTGCTGGTTTTGCAGAGGCAGGCGCAGCGGCTTTGGCCGGCGCTTTTCTAGGGGCTTGGGTCGTGGCGCGGGCCGTTGATTTGGCCGGCGCTTTTGTTGACGAGGCCGTCTTCTTGGCACCCTTCAAAGGCGTGCTTGGCTTTGCCTTGGGAGACTCAGCGGGCAACTCAGCCAAATACGGGCGCTTGTCAATGGCGCGACGGCTGTTGTTGACCGGAACGGTCAGCCCCGTTTTGGGATCCACCGTGGTTTTAAGTCCGCGGGCGTTGCTCTTAGAGGTGCGAGTACTTTTTGCACTGCTCTTTGCACTGCTTTTTGCACCACCCTTGCCAGGCGCAGCTTTGGACGACGAGGTCGCCGATTTTTTAGCCGTTTTCTTTGGCGCAGGCTCTTCGGCCTTGGCAAAGACGGGCTTGGGCGCACCAAACTTCAAGCGCACAGGCTTGTCGCCCCAAATCTCTTCCAAGTGATAGTACTCACGAATATTGGGCTGCATGATGTGCACCACGGCTGGACCGCAATCCACAATGATCCACTCGCCGTTTTCTTCACCTTCAATGCGCGGTTTGCCGTGACCGGACTTGCGCACCTCGTCTCTCACATTGGCCGCAAGCGCCTTCGTTTGACGGTTTGAAGTGCCACTGGCCAGTATGACTCGCTCAAAAAGAGAGGACAAATGTTCGGTGTTGTACACCGCAATGTCAACGGCTTTGACGTCCTCTAAAGCATCAACAATGATGCGTTGGAGTTTTTGAACGTCTTTTTTTTCTGCTGCTTCTGTCATGAATTGTTCGAGTAAAGACCCTGTTGTTGAATATAGTGCAGAACCAACTCAGGGACAAGTTGGCTCACATCGAGACCGAGACCAATGGATGCCCTCACCTCGGTGGCGCTGATGGGCATCAAAGGGCAGTTCAAATAAATGGCATCCCCTAAAACCGCTGGCTCGTCTGGCAAAAGCCCGGTGGGGCTCCTCGCTTGAAGGCCCGCGTCTCGAGCGGCAATCACGACTTGCGTTTTTTGGACAATGAGCGCGTGATCCTTCCAACGGCTAAAGGCCTGTGCTTGATCTTGACCGATGATCAAGTAAATCGTGGCCGATGGATACAGTTGCTCAATTTCTTTAATCGTATCAATGGTGAAACTGGGACCCGATCGAAAGATTTCGCGCTCGTCGATGCGTATTTTATCAGAAGAGCGCTCGACTGGCGAGGACTCTACAAAAGCCAGTCGCGCCATGGCAACTCGGTCCTTGGCGTCACTGAGCAAGCGTGTCTTGTGCCAAGCAGCGCCCGTGGGCACCACATGCAAAACATCCAGCTTCAACTGCGACAACGCACTCAAAGCCAAGGCCACATGGGCCTTGTGAGGGGGGTCAAAAGACCCGCCCAAAATGCCAACTCGTTTGATCACATGACTCCAAGCATTTAACTCACCCCTTTTCAAGGCCCCCCAAACGCCGCCAAGAGCCCTGCCTCAAAAGTGTCTTTGGGGGTCTTTAGGGGTCTTTGTGCGGATACAGACAAGGATTCGACCACCATGGACGTCATGGTCAGCAAAATGGCCTCGGTTTCAGCACCCAACTGTACCCCAAATGCGCCTGACCCATGCTCTAGGTCCTGTCTGCGCAAAACTCAAGACTTGTCTTTCACCAAGGGTGTGATGGGTGAAGCGTTCTTTTCATGAAAACCCTTGACCCCCTCATAAGCCTTGGCCATCCTCGCAAAATCAAAAGCCATGTCGCCACTTAAACGAATGCATTGATCAACCGCAATGATTTTTTGACCATGGTCAAAACGCACCAGCAACAGGGGCACATCGCTTTGAAAGGCAATTTGATAAAACCCTGTTTTCCAGCCCGCTTGGTATTTGCGTGTGCCCTCGGGCGCCACCCCTAGCCAAAACATCTCACCACGGGCTTTGCATGTGGCAAAGTGCTCCACCATTTGCCCAACCACACCCCGGGTTTGCGTTCGATCAATGGGCACCCCCCCCAAGGATTTGAGCCAAGGGCCAAAGACTGGCCATTTGAACAAAGAGTCCTTGGCCATGAAGCGCGCTTGAACACCGATGGCCGACTTGGCCAACATCGCAATTGGGAAATCCCAGTTGCTCGTGTGGGGGTAGACAATGGCGACCCCCAAAGGACCCGGCATGCCGTTGAACTGCAGCCTCCAACCCATGAGGTGCAGCAGTTGCAAAGCCCACTTGCGCTGGGTTGCGGGGAAGAACATTCGCTCAAGTTCTGGATAGTCGTTGAGCAACGGTGTGCTCGCCTTGTCTTCTTGGGGACTGGGCAATCAAATCCCCTTTTTGGCTCGCCAACCAATGTCGGTGCGGTACTGCATGCCCTCAAAATGGATGTGCTCGATGGCGTCGTAGACGACTTGCTGGGCTTGCGTGATGGTGCCCCCCAAAGCGCTCACACACAACACTCGCCCACCCGTGGTCTTCCATTGTCCCGCTTCAAATGCGGTCCCCGCGTGGAACACCGCACAGTCCTCGGTCTCTTTGGGCAAACTGGGGATCAAATCCCCCGTTCTCACAGCTTGAGGGTAGCCGTGGGACGCCAAAACAACCCCCAAGGCGACGCGCCTGTCCCAAATGAGTTCGATGCGCTCCAAGGGATGCACCTCGCGCGCCAAAGCATCCGAATGCACACTGGGCTCTGTGCTGGCCCACAGCACATCAACCCAATCGTTCTTAAGCCGCATCATGATGGGCTGCGTCTCTGGGTCTCCAAGTCGCGTATTGAACTCCAAGGTCTTCACATCACCGGTCTTGGAGATCATCAAGCCCGCGTACAAAAAGCCCGTGAATGGCGTGCCCTCTTTCATCATGCCTTCAAGCGTCGGGCGGATGATTTCTCGCATCACTTTGGCATGAATTTCTGGCGTCACGATGGGCGCGGGTGAATACGCGCCCATGCCGCCTGTGTTGGGCCCAAGGTCTTGATCGAGTAAACGTTTGTGGTCTTGGGAGGTCGCCAAGGCCAAGGCCGACAGGCCGTTGCACAGCACCATGAAGCTGGCCTCTTGCCCATCCAAGAACTCCTCAATCACCACCCTCGCCCCGCCCTCGTTGTGCACCACCACACCCGTGTCGTTGGAGAGCATCCAGTCGATGGCCTCATGGGCCTGTGCTGTGTCCATGGCCACCACCACACCCTTGCCCGCAGCCAAGCCATCGGCTTTGATCACGATGGGCGCGCCTTTGCGCTCGACATAGGCGTGAGCCAGTGCGGCATCGCTGAAGGTCTCAAATTCAGCCGTTGGAATGCGATGGCGAAGCATGAACGCTTTAGAAAACGCTTTGGAGCTCTCCAGTTGAGCGGCCGCTTTGCTCGGCCCCACAATCCTCATGGCGCGAGACCTAAAGAGATCGACCACGCCTTGGGACAAAGGTCCCTCTGGCCCGACAACCGTGAGACCGATGCCCTCTGACTGGGCCCAGTCGCACAGCGCGTGAATGTCCGTGATGGGTACATTTTGTAGCCGGGCATCACATGCGGTGCCCCCATTGCCGGGCGCAACATAAACGCATTGAACTTTTTTCGATTGAGCCAGCTTCCAAGCCAAGGCGTGTTCTCGCCCACCGGAGCCGATGACCAAAATTTTCATGGGCTTACATCTCAGCGTTGTGGTAGACCTCTTGCACATCGTCGAGATCTTCCAAGGTGTCCAAGATCTTTTGCATCTTGACTTGATCGTCTCCCGAGAGGGTCACCGAATTTTCAGCGCGAAGCGTGACCTCAGCCACCTCGGGGTGCAAATCCTTGGCCATCAAGGCGGCCTTGACCGCCTCGAAATCCTGGGGCGAAGTGATCACTTCAATCACACCGTCCTCGGACGTGATCACGTCCTCCGCACCCGCCTCAATGGCACACTCCATCACCGCATCTTCTGAGGTACCAGGCGCAAACATCATCAAACCACAATGCTTGAACTGAAAGGAGACGGAGCCCTCGGTGCCCAAATTGCCGCCGTGTTTGCTGAACGCGTGACGCACCTCTGCAACCGTTCTCACCTTGTTGTCGGTCATCGTGTCCACAATGATTGCGGCCCCCCCGATGCCGTAACCCTCGTAACGAATTTCCTCGTAATTGACGCCTTCGAGTTGACCCGTGGCTTTGTCAATGTTGCGCTTGATGGTGTCAGCGGGCATGTTGGCCGCCTTGGCCTTTTCAACGGCAAGCCGCAATCTCGGATTGGTCGCCAAATCGGCCCCACCCGCACGGGCCGAGACCATGATCTCTCGAATCACCCGAGTCCAGACTTTGCCCCGCTTTTCATCTTGACGGCCCTTGCGGTGTTGAATGTTCGCCCATTTACTGTGTCCAGCCACGTTGATTCCTAGTGATTTGGTTCAAAAGGGTGATTTTAAACCCATGCCGGGCCTGTATCCTCATGAAAGGGAACTTAGATCGGACAAGGCGACTGACGGCCCTACCAACCCTTGTTCGCGCGCGTGAAACAGTTCAACGAGCGAACAAGGCCGGGGTTGGCCAAACAGCCACAGGACTGCAAGGCTTGGAGGTCGATTTTTAGCTGCCCGAGCGTTAGCTGGCTTGAGCTTCCTCTGGCTCAGTGGGCTCTGATTTGGCCGCTCTTGAGTCCTTCTTTGGCAAAGGGGTGATGTCCAGCAAAACCTCACCCTTGTCGTCCAAATCCACATTCAAGCGACCGCCATCCATCAAACGACCAAACAGCAACTCATCGGCCAAGGCACGCCTGATGGTGTCTTGAATCAAACGCTGCATGGGTCTGGCGCCCATCAAGGGGTCAAAGCCTTTCTTGGCCAAATGCTGGCGCAATTTGTCCGTGAAGGTGACTTCAACACGCTTTTCAGCCAATTGCGTCTCGAGTTGCAACAAGAACTTATCGACCACCCGCATGATGATTTGCTCATCCAAGGCCTTGAAGCTCACAATGGCGTCCAAACGATTGCGGAACTCGGGTGTGAAAATGCGCTTGATGTCAACCATCTCGTCGCCCGACTCTCGGTTGGTCGTGAAACCAATCGTGGACTTGTTCATGGTCTCGGCACCGGCATTGGTGGTCATGATGATGATCACGTTTCTGAAGTCCGCCTTGCGTCCATTGTTGTCCGTCAAGGTGCCATGGTCCATCACCTGCAAGAGCACGTTAAAGATATCTGGGTGCGCCTTTTCAATCTCGTCGAGCAAGAGCACGCAATGGGGCTTCTTGGTGACCGCCTCGGTCAACAGCCCCCCTTGGTCAAAGCCCACATAACCGGGAGGCGCGCCAATCATGCGCGAGACCGCATGGCGCTCCATGTACTCGGACATGTCAAATCGAATCAACTCAATGCCCATGATGTAGGCCAACTGCTTGGCAGCCTCCGTTTTACCAACACCCGTGGGACCGCTGAACAAAAAGGCACCAATGGGTTTGTCGGCTTTGCCAAGACCAGAGCGCGCCATCTTGACCGCTGAGGCCAAGACCTCAAGCGCTTTGTCTTGACCAAAGACCACGCTCTTCAAATCGCGTTCGAGCGTTTGCAATTTGCCCCGGTCGTCGTTGGACACATTGGCTGGCGGAATGCGCGCAATTTTGGCCACGATGTCCTCGATCTCGGTCTTGCTGATGGTCTTCTTTCTTTTGGAGACCGGCAATATTCTTTGCGCTGCACCGGCCTCGTCGATCACGTCAATGGCTTTGTCAGGCAAGTGGCGATCGTTGATGTACTTGGCACTCAACTCAGCCGCCGCTTGAAGGGCCGCCAAGGCGTACTTCACATTGTGATGTTCTTCAAAGCGAGACTTCAAGCCTTTGAGAATATCAACCGTCTGCTCAACACTGGGCTCGACCACATCCACCTTTTGGAAGCGTCTGGAGAGCGCGGCATCTTTCTCAAAGATGCCCCTGTACTCTGTGAAGGTGGTTGCGCCAATGCATTTGAGTTGGCCCGAGCTCAAAGCGGGCTTTAAAAGGTTGGAGGCATCCAAGGTGCCGCCAGAGGCCGCACCCGCGCCAATCAGGGTGTGAATTTCATCAATGAACAAAATCGCGTTGGGGCGGTCCTTGAGTGACTTCAAAACGCCCTTGAGGCGTTGCTCAAAGTCACCCCTGTATTTCGTGCCAGCCAGCAAAGCGCCCATGTCCAAAGAATAGACTTGTGAGTCGGCCAAAATTTCTGGCACATCCTTTTGCGTGATTCTCCAAGCCAGGCCCTCAGCAATCGCGGTTTTACCCACACCCGCCTCACCCACCAAGAGGGGGTTGTTTTTGCGACGACGGCAAAGAATTTGGATGACGCGCTCAACCTCAAACTCACGACCAATCAAGGGGTCGATCTTGCCGTCTTTGGCCAATTGGTTCAAATTCTGTGTGAATTGCTCAAGCGCCGACGCTTTTTCATTTTTCTCGCCCCCCTCCTCCGACTCGGTGGGTGTGGCTTCTTGTGGCTTGGTGGGCTCTGGCGGATCGGTCTTTTTGATACCGTGCGCAATAAAGTTGACCACATCCAAACGGGTCACGCCTTGCTGGTGCAAATAGTACACAGCGTGAGAGTCCTTCTCTCCAAAAATGGCCACCAGGACATTGGCACCCGTGACTTCCTTTTTGCCGTTGCCGGTGGATTGAACGTGCATGATGGCGCGTTGAATCACGCGCTGAAAACCCAAGGTCGGCTGTGTATCGACCTCCTCCGTGCCTGAGACCTGCGGGGTGTTGTCCTTGATGAAGTTGCTCAAAGACTTTCTAAGATCGTCCAAATTGGCAGAACACGCTCTGAGCACCTCTGCTGCGGAAGGGTTGTCCAACAAAGCGAGCAACAAATGCTCAACCGTGATGAATTCATGTCGCTGCTGGCGGGCCTCAACAAAGGCCATGTGCAAGCTCACTTCTAGTTCCTGGGCAATCATTTCGAGTTCCTTTACGCTTGCAAAATTTGAAAACTTTTATTCACATTCACTGTCAAATTGACTCAATGGGCTCACTCACACATTGCAAAGGGTGTCCTTGCTTGGTGGCCGCATCCAGCACTTGGTCCACTTTCGTGGCGGCCACATCTTTGCTGTACACGCCACACACCCCTTTTCCATCCAAATGGATTTTTAACATGATTTGGGTGGCTGTTTCACGGTCTTTGCTGAAAAATTCTTGCAACACCATCACCACAAACTCCATGGGCGTGAAATCATCGTTGAGCATCAACACTTGATGCATTTGAGGGGGCTTGGTTTTTTCTGTGCGCCTCTCCAACACCACAGAGTTGCCATCATCGCCTGCAGGCGTCTGAATTTTAGGATTGGGTATTTTTGTTGCCATAACGCTCATTCTATCGGTCACCTGATAGGCCTACAGTCACAGGTGTGATCTGTTGCAAAATATTTACAAACCCATCAAAAAACCCACACAAGCCCTCTCATTTGGTTCAAGTTTAAATCCAAGCCGCGCCCCAAGAGGCTTGATGCGGCAAAAAGACCTCTTTTTTTCCTGGCCTCAAGCAAGCAATCTCCTTGGCGCTCAAAGCCGTCAAATTGAGCAAACATGGCCTGGCCTGCACCACCACCGAATCCAATCACAGACCTATACGTGGGGGGACTCGGCGAAAAAACAATATGCCAAGCCATGTTGTCCAAAAATAAAAGCGAACAGAGCCCGTGATTGGCCACAAAACCCCTCAGCACGCAAACGACCAAGAACAGTCCTCAAGCCGACAAAATGCTTACGAAAGGCTTACGAAAGGCTCACAAGAACAATGCTCTTGCTGCACGCAGGGACCGTCAAGCCCAAAACTCAGCAGAAATTACATCAGATCGATCAACACTTGTCCAAAACCGGAGCAACTCACCTGCACCGCTTCGTCCATGAGCCTTGCAAAGTCATAGGTCACCCGTTTGTTCAAAATGGCCTGTTGCATGGATCCAAGGATCAAGTCCGCAGCCTGGGTCCAACCGATGTGCCTGAGCATCATCTCGGCGGCCAAAATGGAGGACCCCGGGTTGACGTAGTCTTTGCCCGCATATTTGGGTGCCGTGCCGTGCGTGGCCTCAAAGCAAGCAATCGTGTCTGATAGATTGGCACCAGGCGCAATGCCCGTGCCCCCCACATGAGCGGCCAATGCGTCCGAAATGTAGTCCCCCGTCAAATTCAAGGTGGCGATGACGCTGTACTCCACGGGACGCAACAAGATTTGCTGTAAAAACGCATCGGTCACCACGTCTTTGATGATGATGTCTTTGCCCGTTTTGGGGCTCTTGAGTTTGTACCATGGCCCGCCATCTATCATCTGCGCGCCAAACTCCTTGACCGCCAAACCATAGCCCCAATCCCGAAAGGCACCCTCTGTGTACTTCATGATGTTGCCCTTGTGCACCAGGGTCACACTGGGTTTGTTGTGGTCAATGGCGTATTGAATGGCCTTTCGGACCAAGCGCTCGGTGCCCTCTCTAGACACGGGCTTGATGCCAATGCCAGAGGTGCTCGGGAAACGCATCTTCTTGACCCCCAAGTCATTGATCAAGAAATGGATCAACTTCTTGGCACTCTCGCTCTCGGCTTGGAATTCAATGCCGGCATAAATGTCTTCTGAATTCTCCCGAAAGATCACCATGTTCGTCTTCTCGGGCTCGCGCAAAGGAGACGGCACCCCACTGAAATACTGAACCGGGCGCAAACAAACAAACAAATCCAAGTCTTGCCGCAAGGCCACATTCAGCGAGCGAATCCCGCCCACGACCGGTGCGCTCAAAGGCCCTTTGATGGAGACCACGTACTCGCGCATGATGTCCAAGGTCTCTTGAGGCAAGAGCGTATCGGCGCCATAAAGCTCAGCGGCTTTGTCACCCGCAAAAATCTCCATCCAATGTATTTTCTTGCTGCCAGCGTATGCCTTTTGAACCGCCGCGTCCACCACCTTGATCATCACGGGCGTGATGTCTAAGCCCGTTCCGTCGCCTTGAATAAAGGGAATGATCGGTTGATCGGGCACGTTCAATGAAAAGTCCTCATTGACGCTGATTTTGGTCCCTTTGCTGGGGACTTGAACGTGTTTGTACATGGAATGACTCCCAATTGGATCTGACTCAAATTGCGGACTTGAAGGAAGGTGAACCCTCTTGAAGTCCGCTGACGCTTCGATTCTAACAAGTCGCCCATCAACTCGGGTGCTTTGTTGCCACTCAGTGGGATCCGAACAGCGCTAAAGGTTCAGGCCACAAAAAAAATCCTCGCAAAGCATCCAGCTTTGCAAAGCCCTTTTGATTTTCATCTTCACCCGCCCCCTGCTCCATGTATGATGACAGGCTTCAACATGAACTTCTCTGGCCTTTGAGCTGCACCAGCCGACACCGATTCCAAAAAATGTCAAAGCAACATTCACCGCACGCGCCAACCCGTACCCGCTTGAAGACCCTGTGCATTCAACTGCTCAGCGCCTCCTTTGCGCTCTTCAGTCTCTTGACTCCAAGCCTGCTCTGGGCTCAAGAGAGCCCCCAACTTGATTTGCAACGCGTAAAAATACAGGCCGGCTTCTTTCAAATTGACGCCCAAGTGGCGCTGAGCCCAGAGCAGCGATCGGTGGGTTTGATGTTCAGAAAAGACATGCCCCAACACGAAGGCATGATCTTTGTCTTCGAGCAAGCCGCGCAGCAATGCTTTTGGATGAAAAACACCCTCCTGCCCTTGAGTGCAGCCTTTGTGGCCGATGATGGCAGCATTGTCAACATCGTTGACATGAAACCCCAAACCCTGGACAGCCACTGCTCGGCCAAACCCGTTCGCTTCGTTTTAGAAATGCATCAAGGCTGGTTCAGCAAAAAGAACATCCAAGCGGGCTTTAAGCTCGGTGGCGTGCTGTTCAAATCGCCATAAAAAAAGCAGTCAAAACGCCCAAGCGCGTCGCGACTGCTTTTTGAAACCCTTTGCGTGCGCCTAAGAACTAGACACCTGCAAAGGAGGGCTCTGCTCAAGCGAAGTTGGCTTGCACAAAGTCCCAGTTGACCAAGTGCTCGAGGTAGGTCTCGACGAATTTGGGACGCAAGTTGCGGTAATCGATGTAGTAGGCATGCTCCCACACGTCAACGGTCAACAAGGCCTTGTCTGCCGTGGTCAAGGGCGTACCAGCCGCGCCTGTGTTGACAATGTCCAAAGTGCCGTCAGGCTTTTTAACCAACCAAGTCCAACCCGAACCGAAGTTGCCCACGGCTGATTTGACAAAGGCTTCCTTGAAGGCAGCGAAAGTGCCCCACTTGGCATTGATGGCGGCCAAAAGCGCGCCTGTGGGCTCGCCGCCACCACTGGGCTTCATGCAATTCCAAAAGAACGTGTGGTTCCAAATTTGGGCCGCGTTGTTGTAAACACCACCGCTGGACTTTTTGATGATCTCTTCAAGACTCAAGCTCTCGAACTCGGTGCCTTTTTGCAAGTTGTTCAGGTTGACCACATACGCGTTGTGGTGCTTTCCGTGGTGAAACTCTAGCGTTTCTTTTGAATAGTGAGGGGCCAAAGCATCAATGGCATAAGGCAAAGCGGGCAACTGGTGTTCCATAAGTTCCTTCGAATCGAGTTGAAATTAAGTGGATGAAAAACGCTGAGTTTAAACGATAACCCAAAAAATTCAAATCTGCAGGGGCTTTTGACGGGCCTTGCCCTTGGGACCGTCCATGCCCCCGCTGCCCCCCCCACTTGGGGTCACTCGGCCAAAACCTTGACCTGCAAAGCGCCATCGCTCAACTGCGCAGCAAGCACCTGGCCGACTTGAACACTTTGACGGCTCGTCACAGGCACCCCGTTTTCATCGCTGAGCCAAGCAAAGCCTCTTTGCAAGACCAAGGAGGGGTCGAGCAATTGAAGCCGCAACTGAGCACGCGCGAGGCTTTCCTCGTGCGCCTTCATCCGTCCGTCCTTCGCAGCAACGAGCCGAGTCGAGAGCTGGTGCAGCGCAGTTTGAGCCCTCTCAAAGCCCAAGCTCAAACTGGGTGCCAAGCGCTGCTCGGCCA
The DNA here is from genome assembly GCA_903861115.1 of uncultured Burkholderiales bacterium. Taxonomy (GTDB): domain Bacteria; phylum Pseudomonadota; class Gammaproteobacteria; order Burkholderiales; family Burkholderiaceae_C; genus Limnohabitans. Next base: position 17,280 of record CAIOTD010000093.1, on the reverse strand, counting down.
TCAAGAGCTTGGCCTGGGCTCTTTCTTGAGCGCGAACGAGGCTTGGGAGCAACTTGTGCTCCATCAAGTCGAGCTTTGAGCGCTCCTTGGACATGTACAAAGAGGGGCGCCCCAGTTTTAATTGCAAGGTATCCAAGACTTGGGCGTCTCGATCAAGTCGAGTGTTCATGAGCCTGGTCATCATGAGCTGATAGGCCTGCAGCTCATTGAACATTTGATCGGTGGGCGTGGCCACGAGTTCAGCCGCAGCGGTGGGGGTGGCCGCTCTGAGATCGGCACAAAAGTCCACAATGGTGAAGTCCGTTTCATGACCCACACCGCTGATGAGTGGCAAAGGACTTTGTGCCACGACCCGGGCCAGTCTCTCATCGTTAAAGCACCACAAATCCTCCACGGAACCACCGCCTCGGACCAACAAGATCACGTCAATGTCTTGTCTGTCATACAAACTCCTGAGCGCTTGTGCAATGCTCCTTGGCGCCTCTTGTCCCTGCACCAAGGCCGGTGCCAGCACCACGGGGATGTGGGGCACGCGACGCTTTAAAGCGATCAAGACATCTTGAAACGCAGCAGCCCCAAGCGAAGTCACCACACCAATGCCCTTGGGGTACATGGGAATGGGTCTTTTTTTATCGGCGTCAAAAAGACCCTCAGCCATGAGCTTGGCCTTGATCTTTAAAAACTCCTCGTACAAATTGCCTTGCCCTGCCATTTGTACCGATTCGACAATCAGCTGCAAATCACCTCGACCGGCATAAACACCCAAATTGCCCTTCGCAACGACCAAATCACCATCCCTTAAAGGACGCTCGAGTTGCGAGGCCGCACGTTTGAACATCGCGCAACGCAATTGACCACTTTCATCCTTTAAGTTGAAGTAACAGTGCCCACTGCTGGCCCTTGCGAAGCTGGAAACCTCGCCCTGAACTTGTACGGGATTGAATTTGGCCTGAAGAACGTCAGCAATCAGGACACACAATTCACCAACAGCCCAAATTCTTGGCGTGTTTCTTGACTCTTCAAACTGAAAACGAGTGTTCATGCGGCGTCAGACCCCTATCTTGTTAACTTCGTCGCGACTTAAAGTAAGCTTCGGCCATTTCCAGCCCAACCGCCCAAATATCACGAGCCGTCATTGTAAGTCATTGATTTTTAAAGATTAATTTATGCTTAAATTATGACCGTTTTGTGTAAAGGCGCGAATTGCCTTGCTTTTTCCTACAATAAACAAAGTTATCCACAAAGTTGTCCACTTTATTTGTGAAGATCCTCGGCTCGTGGATAATAGCTGCTTGGTTCATGAACAGGTGCTGCGGCTGTGCAGCATGCAGCGCCCCCTCTTTTTGGAGACCCCTCTTTGTTGTCCATTATTCAAGCCGCCGGCTGGCCCATTTGGCCTTTGCTCCTTTGCTCTGTCTTGGCTTTGGCCATTATCATCGAACGGGGTGTCAATTTACAAACAAAAAAGATTGCGCCCAGCGACTTGCTGGAAGACGTCTTGGAGCAAATACAAAGCCGGCCCTTGAGCATCAATGAAATTGAGAATTTAAAGACACAGTCTTTCTTGGGCCAACTGATCGTCGAAGGTTTGGCCTTGCAAAAAAACCCGCACGACACCAATTTTGAGCGCACCTTGGCCTTTCAACTCGAAAGCAAGGGCAAAGAAATTGCCGCCCAACTTGAAAAGAACCTCTCTGCATTGGCCACCCTCGCCTCGGCCTCACCGCTTTTGGGTCTGCTTGGCACCGTCATTGGCATGATTGAGATCTTCGCGTCTCAGTCCACATCCGGCAGCCAGCCCGCCGACTTGGGACTTGGCATCTCCATGGCCTTGTACAACACCGCCATGGGACTCGTGATTGCCATTCCCGCTTTGATTGCTTGGAGAACCTTTCGCTCAAAGGTCGATGGCTTGATGGTTCAACTCGAGGTCGCCAGCGAGCGACTGCTCTTGGCCCGACTGCACATCGAGTCCTCGAATTGAAAGCGACAGGTTGACCGTGACGCCGACGTTTCGCCCATTGAACATGCACCCCGCTGCGAGGCACCCATGCTGAAATTTCAAACCCATAAAACCCCTGAACCGGAGATCAACCTGATCCCGTTCATTGATGTCTTGCTTGTGATTTTGATTTTCCTCATGCTCACCACCAGTTTCAGCAAGAACGCCCAACTCAACATCAGTTTGCCCAAAGCGCAAGCACAAAATGCGTCCAACAAGGCCCAGCAAATCGCCATTCAAATCAACGCCTCGGGGCGCTTCTTTGTCCAAGGAAAAGACAACACCGATGCGCCAGTCAGCGCATTGAACACGGGCTCAGAAAAGAACCCATCCGGACTCACGGTGCAAGAACTTGAAGGGGCACTTCTGAGCGCCGCGGCCGGCATTGAGCAACCCCTGGTCGTGATCTATGCCGATGCACAAACGCCGCACCAATTCGTCATTCAAGCGCTCTCTGCGGCTCAAAAGAACCAACTCAACAACATTGCTTTCGCCACCGATGCGCCCGCCCAAATGGGTGCCAGCAAACGATGACCCAAGGGGTGTCACAGACACCTGTTTGTTGAACCTTTGAACCTCCCCCCTCTAAGCCCGACCCAACGTGACAAATTTGCCCCAATTTTTGACACTGGCACTTGAGCGCTCTTGGCTCAAAGGCTCTCGACTGGCTTGGCTTTTTGCACCTGTTTTGTGGCCCCTGTCCAAATTGATTTGGTACGCGCTTCGCTTGCATGCGTTCGCGCGCCCTGCTGTCCCCATCGAGCCTTTGGGTGTCCCCCTCCTGGTGGTGGGCAATGTGTTTGTTGGGGGCGTGGGCAAAACCCCCTTGGTGATTGCGCTCACACTGCACTTCAAATCTCAAGGCCTGCAAGTGGCCGTGATCTCCAGAGGCTATTCGCCCAAAGGCACCCAATCATCACATGCACCCAGGCTCGTGACACCGCTTTCTCAAGCAAAAGAGGTGGGAGATGAACCGCTCATGATTTTTGAGCGCACTGGGGTGCCTGTCTGCGTAGGCACCCACCGACTCAAAGCCGCACAACATGTGCTCCAGATGCACCCCCAGCTGCAATTGATCATCAGTGACGATGGCCTACAAAATGACACCCTCAGACCCGAGATGACGGTGTGCGTGTTCGATGACCGAGGGACTGGCAACGGCTGGACCCTGCCCGCCGGCCCATTGCGAGAACCTTGGCCCAGGATCCAAGGCGTGCACCCGAGCCAACGTGCTCCTTTTCAATGGGTCCTCAACACGGGTGAGCAGCCAAAAATCGAAGGCTTTTGCGCCAAACGGCGTTTGGGACACACCCTCATTGATGCACATGGCCAACGCTGCTCATTGAAAGGGTTGAGCGCCAATTCGAGCGCCAATTCGAGGGTCCATTTGATCGCCTTGGCTGGCGTGGCTCAGCCAGACTTGTTTTTTAAGATGCTGAAAGATGAAGGTCTCGCGCTTGATGAGTGCGTGCGTTTGCCTGACCATGCACCACTGGAGGCCTATGCGCCCATTGTTCAGCGTTTGAAGGCCACACATGGCCCCCAGATGCACCTTGTTTGTACACAAAAGGATGCCGTGAAACTGTGGCGCTTGTACCCTCAAGCTTTGGCCATCGAGCTCGAGTTGAGCTTGCCAAGCCTCTTCTTGGAGGAACTCGACCGCGCCTTGGCGCAGACCCGTCAAGGCCTCTTGGGATTTTCAAACCCCACGAATACGGCTATCATTGAACAATGAACGCTCAAACCATTGATCCCAAACTTCTTGAACTTCTTGTCTGTCCCGTGACCAAAGGACCTTTAGAGTTATCGGCCAACAAAGCAGAGCTGATCTCCAAGTCCGCCAAACTGGCCTATCCCATCAAAGACGGCATTCCCATCATGCTCGAGGTCCAAGCACGTGTTTTGAGTCAAGAGGAATGTGAACGATGAAGGCGAGCGGCTCATGACGCGCCCCACCTTGGATTACACCGTTCTCATCCCCTCAAGACTGAGCTCGAGTCGCTTACCTGAAAAGCCCTTGGCCGATATCGCAGGCTTGCCCATGGTTGTGAGGGTGGCAAAACGGGCCCAACTCAGTCACGCTTCACGGGTGGTCGTTGCAACCGATGACGCACGTATTTTTAAGGTCTGCCAAGACCACGGGGTTGACGTGTTGATGACCGACCAAGACCACCCTTCTGGGAGCGATCGATTGGCCCAGTGCTGTGACTTGCTCAACCTATCGGGTGAGCACATCGTGGTCAATGTCCAAGGCGATGAGCCCTTGATCGAGCCCACGCTGATTGACCAAGTGGCCAGTCTCTTGGTGCAACACGACACGTGTCCCATGGGCACCGTGGCCCACCCCATCAATCGGATGGAGGACTTTTTAAACCCCAATGTGGTCAAAGTGGTCTTGAACAAACACCACAGGGCACACTACTTCTCTCGTTCTGCCATCCCCTTTAGCCGGGACACGCCTAATTGGTCGCAGATTGAACAGCCTGAGGCCTTTTTGCACAGCATCCAAGCCCTCAGGCACATCGGCATCTATGCTTACAAGGCGGCTTTCTTGAAGTCGTTTCCAACGCTAGAGGTCAGCCCCTTGGAGCGCATTGAAGCGTTGGAGCAACTTCGCGTCCTATGGCACGGCTTTGAGATTGCCGTGCATGTGACCCACTTGCCCTGCCATGCGGGGGTGGACACGCAAGAAGATTTAGACAGAATCCGCCAGTTTTTTCTTACAAATCCATTAAAATAGCTCAAGTCAGTGGCCAGTGCGATTCTCAGAGCCCAAACAAGAGCCCATGCCCTTCACCGCTGACAGAGACCGGTTGGAGGAACGATAAAAAGTCCCGACATTCTCCTAAAATAAATGAAAGACATGAATGAGACTCATACTTCTTGGCCCTCCTGGCGCTGGTAAAGGTACGCAAGCGACCTTCATTTGTGAGAAATTTGGCATTCCACAAATTTCAACGGGCGATATGCTTAGAGCGGCCGTCAAGGCGGGTACACCTCTTGGCCTGCAGGCCAAAGCGGTCATGGACTCTGGCGCCTTGGTGAGCGATGAGATCATCATCGGACTGGTCAAAGAACGAATCAAACAAGCCGATTGTGCCAACGGCTTTTTATTTGATGGCTTCCCAAGAACCTTGCCACAAGCGGATGCCATGAAAGCCGCCCAAGTGCATTTGGACTATGTGCTTGAAATTGACGTCCCTTTTGATGCCATCATTGAGCGCATGAGTGGACGTCGTGTGCACATGGCCAGCGGCAGAACCTATCACTTGAGCTTTAATCCCCCAAAAGTTGCAGGCATGGACGACGTGACGGGTGAGCCCCTCATTCAAAGGGTGGACGACAAGGAAGAAACGGTTAAAAACCGCTTGGATGTTTACTCTGCTCAAACCAAGCCCCTGGTGGAGTATTACTCCAATTGGGCCAATCAGAGTGCCGAGCAAGCCCCCAAATACAGAGCCATCAGTGGATTGGGTTCTGTTGAAGAAATCAAAGACCGAGCATTGAAAGCGTTGAGCTCTTGATTTTTTGTTGACGCGGATGGGGGCTGTCTCACGCGCTCGCCATCAAGTGCAACATCAAAGCTATTTTGGCCTTGGCGGGATCGAGTGTGCTGAAGACAAAATGCTCATGCTCGATCAATGCACCCTTGGCCGGCTGAGCCCGCCCCCAAGGCACTTGTGAACACAAGACCAACCAAACCCCCTGCTCCAGCAGTTGCCTCAGCGGCACCTCTAGCACCTTGGGCCAAGTTCCGCTCCCTAGACCCGATATGACCAAACCACTTAAAGATTCTCTTTTATCTTTATGATTTATATTGGTTTTTAGATCAACCAAATATTCCAAATAGCGACTGCTCAGCATATCCGCATGACAGGTCAGCAACTCAATGACCGGCCAACTGCTGGGATCTGATTGGGGATCAAAGACCCAAGTTTTCCATGCCATGGGGTCTTGCAAGGGATCAAATTGAGCGGGTTCTCGGTGCATGCCGATCAAACGGGTGGGATCAATTCGTTCTTTGATCAAGTCCCCCTCATAAGAATGAAATGCATGTTTGGACTGCGCACTGACTTTTTTAACTCTTGAAGGCTCATGCACAACGCCATCAAAGACCAACCAGACCCCAGCAAGCCCGGCCAATGCCAATCGCGTGGCAAAGTCGACCGCATCCCTTAAGTTTTGAGGGCCATCCGCTTGAGGATCGTTGTGCGCTCTCATGGCACCTGTGATCACCAACGGCTTTTGAGCGTGCTCAAAGAGCCGTTGCAACAAATAAGCGGTTTCTGCCATGGTATCGGTCCCATGGGTGATGACCACGGCCGTGACCAAAGGATCATTGATGTGCGCCAAACAGCTCGAACACAAGGCTTGCCAAATGGATCTGTCCATGTCTTTGCTATCGACTTGCGCCACCTGCTGCGATCGAAGGCCCCAAGCCAATGGCTTTAAAACACTGGCCAAATCGGCTTGGTCCGTGATGGCGCTCACACTCAGCTGAGCCGCGTCGTAGCCACTCGAAGCGTTGGGACCTTTTGCATCAGGCAAGAGGCCTGCAATCGTGCCACCTGTGCCCAAAACAACAACATTTTTTGAAAAAGATGCAGACATTGCTTGATTTTTTAATTTAACTGATTAAAAATACAGTTACTGTACAGAAAAACAGATTTTTAACTGGTTTTTTATTTGACATTTTCTTGGAGATCTCCATGGACCACACTTACAAGCTGACCGACCGTCAACAAGAGATTTTAGATCTGATTAAGAACAAAATCGCCACCACGGGCTCCCCCCCGACACGGGCCGAAATCGCGGATCAATTGGGATTCAAATCGGCCAATGCAGCCGAGGACCACCTCAAAGCCTTGGCCAAAAAGGGCGTGATCGAGTTGGTGAGTGGAACCTCCAGGGGCATTCGTTTGAAATCCTCCACGCTCAAAAACCTACAAACCAATCATTTTGAACAAGCCATGTTGCCCTTGGAGAGTTTGGCTCAGTTGTGCTTGCCCTTGATTGGCCGAGTGGCTGCTGGGTCGCCCATTTTGGCCCAAGAACATGTGGATCAGACGTATTACGTCGAGCAAAGTTTGTTCAACAAGAAACCCGACTATTTGCTCAAAGTGCGTGGCATGTCCATGAGAGATGTGGGCATCATGGATGGAGATTTGCTCGCCGTCAAAGCCACCAAAGATGCGAAAAATGGACAGATTGTTGTCGCGCGCATCGGCGAAGAGGTCACCGTCAAGAGATTCAAAAAGGTCGATGGCTTGATTGAGTTGCATCCTGAAAATGCGGATTTTCAGACCATTGTTGTCGAACCCGGCGAACCCTTTGAAATCGAAGGCTTGGCTGTTGGATTGATCAGAAACACCATGTTAATGTAAGGAGTACATCATGTCGATTGCCCTATTGAGCCTCTTTCGCTTGTTCACCAGCTCACCCGTGGACACCAAGATCACGCGCGTCAAAGACCCTGAGTTTTCATGGTCCGAGCCCACCCAAGCCAGCGAATTCATCCACCAAACCAGCGACCCGATTTTGCTCTACCCAAGGCTTGCACACAAAAAGCCCTTGCGTGTCTCCCGCGTCATGGACCACCCCAACACCAAGTTGTCCAGCGGTCGCATGGTCATCTCAGGCACGATGAAGGACGTGTGTGCCGAGCTTGACAGGCTCGTGATGCTGGAAAATAAAGCCTCTTTTTAAATCGCAAGCGCAAAATGCGTGCAAAATAGACCACTCAGACCTGCCCATTGAGGCTTGGATCTTGGTGTGAACCCTATTTGGCCTCATTTTGCGGCCCTTCACGCTGAAATTCGATCAATGGGCAACCCTTAAAACGAACTTCAGCGTGACCTGCCATCGAGAGATGAAACGCCAGGACACGCTTTTGTTCGCACAAGCTTCACGTGTCCAAAGGTGGAAAATGAATATCGTTGTCATCGATGATTACCAAGATGTGGTTCGCAAACTCGAGTGCGCAAAAAAACTCGAAAACTATCCCACCAAGGTCTATACCAACACCGTCAAAGGGCTTGGCCAACTCAGCGTTCGACTGAAAGAGGCCGAAATTTTGGTGCTGATTCGTGAGCGCACACACATCACCAAAGCGCTTTTGGACAAGCTCCCAAAGTTAAAAATGATCTCCCAAACGGGCAAAATCAGCTCACACATTGACCTTCAAGCCTGCACCGATCGAGGCATCGTGGTCAGCGAAGGCTATGGCTCGCCCATTGCGCCAGCCGAGATGACTTGGGCCCTGATCCTGGCCGCCAGCAGAAGGCTGCCCCAATACATCAGCAATTTAAAGCACGGTGTTTGGCAACAATCGGGCCTGAAGTCCGCCAGCCTACCCAATAACTTTGGCTTGGGCACCGTGCTGCACGGCAAAACGATGGGCATTTGGGGATACGGCAAAATCGGCCAAATGGTGGCTCAGTATGCCAAGGTGTTTGGCATGCAGGTGATGATCTGGGGCCGCGAGGGTTCTAGAAAGAAGGCCATCGAGGACGGCTTCCTTGTTGCAGACAGCAAAGAGGCTTTTTTTGAAAGCGTTGACGTCTTGACCGTGCACCTGCGCTTGAACGATGACACCCGAGGCATCGTCACGGCCAGCGATTTGGCACGCATGAAAAAAACGGCCCTGTTTGTCAACACCTCAAGAGCTGAACTGGTTGAGACGGATGCATTGGCGCAAGCCCTCTCCAAAGGTCGTCCAGGCTTGGGGGCCATTGATGTGTTTGAGAGCGAACCCATCCTTCAAGGCCACACCCTTTTGAAATTAGAGAACTGCATTTGTACGCCCCACATTGGTTATGTAGAACAAGAGACCTATGAGCTGTACTTTGGAACGGCCTTTGACAATGTCGTGAACTTTATCAAGGGCACGCCCAGTGCGCTTGCAAACCCCGAGGCGTTGAACCACAAACGTTAGGCTGTATCAAGAAAAGCCCACCCGGGCCTTGATACAAACCTCAAACACCGCGCGAACTCCTCGCCTGGACATGTCCCCCTTGAGCCCCGTGCCAGTGGCTTAAAGGGTTCCCGCACCTTCGAGGCCCAAACAGCGCGAAAGACGCAGGCGAGCGCGCACGCTTGCGAGAGCCCCAAGACCATGGCCAGCTCAGGGTTGTGCCCTAGATGCGCCCCAAAAACAGGAAAACCCTGCTTGAACAATGCGGTCAAAACCAATATGGTTGCACCACTTGTAAAACTTCCCTCTTTGATTCAAGCGCATAAAGGTCTCCCTCCCAATGACTCATCCATGTTTTCACAAACCCAGAATGTCTCTGCTTGGCTTGCTGTTCTTTTTTTCATTGTTGGCGCTGAACACTTGGGCTCAAAGCCCCTATCCCAACCGGCCAGTGAGAGTGGTCATTCCCTTTTTAAGCGGTGGCGCACTCGATCAAATGGCCAGAATCGTCGCCGACAATTTAAGCCTTCGCTTCAAACAAGCCTTTGTCGTCGAAGCCCGCGCTGGCGCCGGTGGGGTGATTGGCACAGACTTTGTGGCCAAATCGATCCCCGATGGTTACACCTTGCTCTTTAGCGTTCAAGCCCCCATCACCGCCGCCCCCTTTCTCAGCAAACAACTGCCCTACGACCCCCTCACCGCACTCATCCCCATTTCTTTGGTGACCATTGCACCCAATGTGCTGATCGCCTACCCAGGCGTGCCGTTTAAAACCGTGACGGAGTTGTTGGCGCTGGCCAAATCTGCCCCCAACAAAGTAAGCTTTGCCTCTCAGGGCCAAGGCACCACAGGGCACATCACCGGCGCCATGATTGACATGATGGCCGGCACCAAACTGCTTCATGTTCCTTACAAGGGCTTTCCACCCATGCTCACCGATGTAGAAACGGGCCGCGTGGACATGATGTTTGCGGACTCGATCAACGCCATTCCCCGCATCAAATCAAAAGAGTTGATGGCCATTGCAGTGGCGTCCGAGAAACGACTGGACGTCTTGCCAGAGGTCCCCACCTTTGCCGAAGCGGGTCTGTCTGGCATTGTCTCTGGCCCACAGTTTTCTTTGTTCGCACCGGCCAATACCCCTAGCGACATCATCAACAAAATCTCTCTAGAAATCAAATCCATCTTAAAAAGTCCAAACGTTCTCTCCACGCTCAAAGAGCTGGGTGTAGAAATCAAGGGCACCAGCTCCGAAGAGGCCAAGACCCTCTTGCAAGCGGAGTACTTGAGAACCAAAGAGGCGGTTAAATCGGCGGGCATCCAACCGCTTTGAGGTCCTGGACTTGACACAACGGCCCCCCAGCCACTGCGGCTTGTCTCGGTGAGCGCCAATAAGGCGCTTAGAATGATCGTCTATTTGATGACCATTCACAAGACATGACCACCCTATTCAACACAGTCGGCATCGTGGGCACTGGCGCCATGGGTCGAGGCATTGCGCAGCTTGCCGCCCAAACGGGCGCTCAAGTCCTCCTCTTCGATGTGAACGCGCAAGCCGCCTTGGAAGCCAAAAAGAGCATCGAGGCGCAATGGCAAAAATTGCTCTCCAAAGAAAAGATCAACCTCTCGCAATTCAATGCATACTCTGCATGCCTTCAACCCGTCACTCAACTCAGTGAACTTCAACACTGTGAGTTGATCGTTGAAGCCGTTGTCGAGCTCTTGAATGTCAAACAAGAACTCTTTGCTCAACTGGAGGCCTTGGTGAGTGTGGACTGTGTCTTGACCAGCAACACCTCCTCGTTGAGCATCACCTCGATTGCCAAAGTGCTCAAACACCCCGAGCGTTTTGCGGGCTTTCACTTCTTCAACCCCGTGCCGCTCATGAAGGTGGTGGAAGTCGTGCGTGCCTTAAAGAGTGACGCCGTGGTGCTGGAGAAGTTGTGCGCGTTCACCAAAGCCTTTGGCCACACACCGATCATTGCCGAAGACACACCCGGTTTTGTGGTCAACCATGCGGGGCGAGCCTATGGCACAGAGGCCTTGCGCGTGGTCTCAGAAGGGGTCAGTGACTTTGCCACCATTGACCGCATTTTGAAAGATCAAGTGGGTTTTAAACTGGGCCCCTTTGAACTCTTTGACCTGACCGCCTTGGATGTCTCACACCCCGTGATGGAGTCGATCTATAACCAGTACTACCAAGAACCCAGATACCGACCCAACTACATCACGGCACAAAGATTGGCCGCGGGCGTCGTGGGCAAAAAAGTGGGCGAGGGGTTTTACAAATACAAAGAGGGTGTGTGCGTGATCCCCGATGAGGACGTACACCCGAGCCTGCAAGACATCCCCTTAGAGAGCTTGCCCCCAGTTTGGATCTCTGCCAGAGCCGCTAGGCGCGCGCCTTTGTTCCAAATGCTCAAAGACTTGGGGGTCAACATTGAAACGGCCTCCCAACCCAGCCCCAATGCGCTTTGTTTGGTGGCCCCCTTGGGCTTTGATGTCACCACGGCCTGTATCTTGGAGAGGCTCGACCCGGCCAGAACCATTGGCATCGATATGCTCTTTGATGACCAAGAAACCAAACGGCGCGTGATTGCCACCAACCCAGCTTTGAGACAAGACATCAAAAAAGCCGCGCAAGTGATTTTTACCCTGGACGGCAAAGCGCTGAGTGTCATTCGTGACTCGGGCGGATTTGTCACGCAACGGGTCGTGGCCTGCATTGTCAACATTGCAAGCGACATTTGTCAGCAACAAATATGCACGCCTCAAGACTTGGACTTGGCCGTGAAATTGGGATTGGGCTATCCCAAAGGGCCCTTGGGCCTGGGCAACCACTTGGGGGCTGAGAACATCCTTGAAGTGCTCTTTAATCTTCAAACGGTTTACGCCGATCCGAGATACCGGCCCAGCCCTTGGCTCAGGCGCAGAGGCGCCTTGGGTTTGAGTCTCCTGCACGTCGAGGCCTAAGACCATGAGCAGCGCACAACTCAAAAGCACCACCGTGGGTCAAACCATGGTCCTCACCTTGTCCAACCCCTTGGCAAGAAACGCCATGACGCCCGAAATCTACGCGGCAGGGGTTGAAGCCATCACACAAGCCGATGCCAATGATCGCATTCGAAGCGTGATCCTTCAAGGTGAAGGGGAACACTTTTGTGCTGGGGGCAACATCAACCGCTTGCTCGAGCAGCGCTCTTTGCCACCTCACACCCAAGAGGCCCACTTGGATGTCTTGGCGTCTTGGGTGGAGAGCATTCGCACGTGCTCCAAGCCCGTCGTGGCCTGTGTGGAAGGTGCGGCAGCTGGGGCAGGCTTCTCCATTGCGTTGGCCTGTGATTTTTTGATCAGCGCACACAACAGTGTGTTCGTGATGGCCTATGTGAACATCGCCCTGTCGCCCGATGGGGGCGGCAGCTGGCACTTGGCCAAACAGTTGCCCAAAGCCTTGTGCTCAGAAATCCTCATGCTCGGTGGCAAAATCGATGCCCCCAGACTTCACCAATTGGGCCTCATCAATGAGCTGGCGGCGAGTGGGCAAAGTTTCAAACAGAGCTTGGCGCTGTGTGAAAAACTCAACCAAAAAGCCCCCAATGCCTTGCTGAGCATCAAACAGCTCTTGAACCAAGCCCCCGATCAAACGCTTGCACAGCACATGGCCATGGAGAAAACGGCCTTTGTCGACAACCTCTATCACCCCAATGCCCAAATCGGCTTGGACGCCTTTGTACAAAAAAAAGAGGCCCATTACCCCTAGAGCACCCTCTGCGCACGTTTTTGCCTTCAAACAAGCCCACACACCATGCGTCAAATTGAGCAAAATTTCTCAGGCACTCAAGACATCCCCGCACAGCATCAATTCAATGTGCACGCCTTGAGCCAATGGCTAGAGGTTCACCTTGAGGGCTTTAAGGGGCCCTTGAGCGCACGCATGTTCAAAGGCGGCCAATCCAACCCGACCTATCTCCTGCACACCCCAACGCATCAATATGTGATGCGATCAAAACCGGCCCCTGTGGCCCAACTGCTGCCCTCGGCACATGCCATCGAGCGTGAGTTTCGGGTCATGAAGGCCTTGCAAGGCAGCGCCGTTCCCGTGGCACGCATGCTGGCCTTGTGCAGTGACGAGAGCATCACCGGTCGCGCCTTCTTTATCATGGAGATGGTCCAAGGCCGAGTGTTTTGGGACCAGTCTTTGCCCCAGCTGCAAGCGCCCAAGCGTCGCCGTGTCTACCAACGCATGAACGAAGTGATCGCGGCCCTGCACAAAGTCGATGTGCACGCCACGGGCTTGGGCGATTTTGGCCGGGCGGGCAATTATTTTGAGCGTCAAATTTCACGTTGGAGTCAGCAATATGTGGCCTCCGAGACCGAGCCCATCCCTGAGATGCAACGCCTCATTGAGTGGCTCCCCAAGAACATGCCCGCCTCGGCGCAAGATGGCAAGATGTGCCTGGTGCACGGCGACTACCGGCTTGATAACTTGATCTTTGATGAGCCAGGCGAACGCATCTTGGCCGTTTTGGACTGGGAGCTCTCCACCTTGGGCCACCCCTTGGCCGACTTCAGTTATCACTGCATGTCTTGGCACGTCACGCCCGAGCGCTTCAGAGGCATCTTGGGCTTTGATTTGAAGGCCCTGGGCATCCCGCTAGAAGGTGAGTACATCCAGTGGTATTGCGATCAAACAGGCAGCCAAAGCCCCTTGCAGCTCCAGGCCGACTGGGCATTTTTTCTGTCCTACAATATGTTTCGAATGGCCGCCATCTTGCAAGGCATTGCCAAGCGCGCTCAAATCGGGACCGCCTCCAGTGTGCAAGCACAAACCGCTGGCGAGCGCGCCAGGCCCATGGCCGAACTGGCCTGGAAGTACGCGCAAATGTGTTGAGCCTCGACAGATTTTTTCAACGGTTCAATTGTTTTTTTAAAGGTTCTTCAAAATGATCGACGTCTATACATGGCCCACCCCAAACGGTCACAAAGTTCACATCATGCTCGAAGAATGCGGCTTGAAACTTGGACGAGACTGGCAAGCCATTCCCATCAACATTGGCACGGGGGATCAATTCACCCCCGAGTTCCTAAAAATCAGCCCCAACAACAAGATTCCCGCTTTGGTGGATCCCCATGGGCCGGATGGCAAACCCATTCACCTCTTTGAGTCGGGTGCCATTTTGCTTTACTTGGCCGCCAAGTACGGCAAGTTTCTCCCCAAATCAGACCGCGCCAAATTTGAAGTGCTGCAATGGTTGATGTTTCAAATGGGCGGCGTCGGCCCCATGCTAGGTCAAGCGCATCATTTCAGGATCTATGCACCTGAAAAAATTGATTACGCCATCCAACGCTACACCCAAGAGGCCAAGCGCATTTACAACGTGATGGACAAGCGACTGCAAACGAGCGCTTTCCTTGGAGGCGCCAAATACTCCATCGCCGACATGGCCGTCTACCCTTGGCTAAGAAGTTGGCAAAATCAAGGCATTGACTGGGCGGACTTCCCCACCCTCAAAGCCTGGTTTGATTTGATCGACCAACGCCCTGCGGTTCAAAGAGGGGTTGGCGTATTGGCCAGTCTTAGAAAACCCGTGCACGATGACAAATCAAAAGAAATGCTCTTTGGGCAAGCGCAGTACCAAAAGCGTTGAACGGTTTGTGTTGAATGGCCAAAGACAAGTTTTAGAGCGTGTGCGCCAAGGCTTGAGGGCTCGAGAAGTCCAGTGAGCCTCATGTTTAGAGCCTGTTGATTCAATGGTGATGGCTTGTTGTTATTCAAATCAACACATCTTTATCATGCCCTACAAGGCTTGCTACTTCACCAAGAGTGCACAACGGCTGTAGATGTTCTTGAGCACCGCAACGCTTTGTGGATCACAGTTGGCGTCCATGACCACAATGCTCCCAGCACTGTTTCTTAAGAACTGTGCGCTCACGCCGTCGCTGTTTTTGACCGCCACCATCATGGAAGGGATCACCTCGCCCCAAGTGGCTTCTGAGATTTTGGCCACACGCATCATGGTCTGCGTGGGGTCTTGCAAATTGAGGTAGAAAAAACCCGCCTCATAAAACACGTCATAACTCTCCATCGAGGTGATGGGAAACAACAACGCATAGCTGCTGTTGGCATAAAAGAAGGTGCCCGCTTGCGGGTTGGAGATGACCGTGTCGGGTGAGCCCTTGATCCAGACCGAGGGTCGCCCATTGCTTAAACTGCCCATCAAAAACAAATCCAAGCGCTTGGTGGCAGAGGGAATGATCTGTACGCCATGGAGTTGCGTGGGAATCATCGCATTTTGTGCGCTGTCGATGATGCGTGTGGGTGCCAAATCAAAAGAGCGCTCATTGGTGAGTAAGCTCTTGTTGGCCAACAGCACGATCGGGGGTTGCGTGGGGTCGACCACAACCAAATCCATCAAGCCGTCGCCATTCAAATCTGCAGCGGAGGCCTGATAGGCCTTGAATTGATAGGGGGTCATGGATTTGTCGTGCAAGGTGATTTTCTGATAGGCCCCCGTTTTTGCATCGCTCAAGTAGAGCAATTGACTCTCTTTGCCGCTCGCTACACTGCCCTTGCACGTGACCATCACGTCGTGGCGTTGGTCACCATTGAAATCGGCCGTGATGGCAAAGGTGGCCTCTTGGCATCCCACGGTGTCCTTCAAGACCAGCGCCGTTCTGTCCACCCACTGACCCGACTCCAGATGAAAGAAGTGCGCACTGGCCAAGCCAGCGGAGGAGTTGACCATCACAAATGCTGAGAATTGCCCCACCCCTTCCCTAAAGAAGTCCCCAAAGGTGATGGCATTTCTCGTGTCCAGATCGCTCACTGGCACGCCCAAAATGCTGGCCACATTCAAAGAAGGCACCAAGAGTTTTCTGGCGTCTTGCTTGTACTCGTAGGACGTTGAAAACACCGATGAGGGCGGCGCATTGACCACCACAGGCAAAATGACGTTTGGATCGGTGGGCGCGGGCACCACAACATTGGACTCTGGCGTGCCTTTGCCTGAGCCACAGGCCACGACAAGCACGCTCAAGCTAGCGCCAAGGACCCAAGACCAGGGGTTAAAGAAGTTTCGTTGAGCCAAGAGTTGCTTAATCATTACAATGAAGGTGACAAGAGCACCAGTTGAGAGCCTTGAACTGTTGTGCAAAGCGCAAAATACTTTGACCTCTGTCACGCCTTACTGATAAAGTACGAGACTGAAACCTTCGCCATGCACAAACCGCTTTGCATTTCCATTGTATCGACTCCAAAGACCCTAATCCTTAGCGCATGAGAACCTTTATTTTTCTATTGGCCTTTTTAGGGCTCATTCAAACCGGTCTTTGTTGGTCGGAGGAAAAACCCGAGCCCAAATACAAGCCCTACCCCGTCAAAAAGAGCGCTGAGGGCAAGGACGAGGACACCGCGGCCAAATCCTCTGGCAGCAAACAGTCGACGCCTGGGAGCTCTTCGAGCACGGGCTCCATGCTTTCAAACAAGCCCTTTGGTGTCGAGCCCACCTTGTCACTCAAGCACAAGCCCCCCAGGTCGGGCAAAGAGCCCATGCTCAGGTTGGACTCCAAGCTCAAGCCCTTGACCGAGCCCGTTTATGAAAACGACCGCTTCACGTTCTACGATTGCCAAGGCGTGCTTGGCGCATGGTTTCAAGAACTCTTGACGGCAGAGATGAACTATTTCAATGAACTCGTCGAGCTGCCCATGGTCAATGGACAAGCGTGCGTGGTGAGCATCGGAACGCCAAAAAGTTTGACCGCTGGGCGCATCAACGTTCAACTCTATGCAAGCACTCGGCAAATGAACGACTGTGTTCGGGATGATCGGTGCACGATTTTTCGCAGTGTGAGTTTGCTGCCAAGAGAGGACAATGTCTACCGCAGCTACTTTCTATCAGATTTGAACCGAAAACTCATTTCCCAACAATGCGTCACCTCCAAAGGCAAACTTTATCCAGACACCACGTGCTACACCGTGGATTGAGCGACTTCTCACACTTGTCAGGGCACACATCCAAAGGCGTCTTGATGTCTCGCCTTAAGAGCGCACCCCCTCCTTTTACTTGGCGCATTCAAGACTTTGGCCAAGCGGTCGAATCATCTTGAATCACATCGCATTATGAACGCTCAAACCTCAACCCACCTTCGAAAGCTAAAGCGCCCAATGAACCCGAGCCTGTGGCTCTTGGGTCTGAGCTTGGTGTGTGCAAACCTTTTGACCCTGCCTCTTGCAGCTTTGGCCAACTCGGGTCACGAGGAGCCGAAAAAAGAAGAGCACGGCGCTCCCAAGGAAGAGCACGGCGCCAAGAAAGAGGAACACGGCGCTCCCAAGGAAGAGCACGGCGCCAAGAAAGAAGAGCACGGG
>CAIOTD010000092.1 GCA_903861115.1 uncultured Burkholderiales bacterium | reverse complement strand
TCAGTTGCCTTTGAATTGTGCCTTCAAAGACTTGGAAGACCTCAACCACGCACTGGACAAGCCTGGCGTGCTGCCCATCATGGACTGCGCCTCTTCTTTTGAATCGATCGGACCTTTGATCAAAATATAGTAAGTTTTGCCAGAGGTGGGGTTCTTGGTGAACAAGAGCTTGGCGTCCTGAAAAGCGGCTTGCGAGGACTTCAGCGCTTGGAGATCGGCCTTGTTGGGCATGGCGGCCAATTGAAGAACCCAGGATTTCTCGGGCAAGGCATTGACCCATTGCACATCGGACTTCGGAATCGCGCCAGGGGCGCTTGAGGCGTCGGGCAATGCACTTTGCGGGGGCGACTTTTCAGACGAGCGCACCTTTTCTTTGAGGGGCTCCTTCACCAACTCCTTAGGCTCTTTAGGCTCCTTGCTCGCGCCCTTTGAAGGCACAACGGGTGTGGTGTCCTTCAAGATCGGGATCTTCAGGGGCTCTTCCTTGACAACAGATTTGCCAGCGGGAAGTGGGACCACCTTGATCTCTGGCTTTGAGGGCGACTCGGGGGCGCTGCTTGGGGCCTGTGCAACCTCGGGCTTTTGGGCTTCAAGTTTCAAAGCCGTCTTGATGTCCTCTTTTGACTTGGCTTTGTCTTTGTCCTTGATGTCTTGAGCACTTAACACCGCCTCTTTTTCAGGAATCAAAGAGTCATCCAATTTAATTGCACTCTTGGTGCTGCTGGACATGCCAACGGAGGGCTGCTTTTCGCGCGCAAGCTCCTCTTGTTTGCCTTGCGGGTCCTTCGGGGCTGCTTCCTGATCTTTTGACAACGGGTCTTGATCTGACCCTGCGGACGCGTCTACTGGAGACTTCTCTTGAGATTTTTTCTCCCACTTGGGTCCCTCCAAGTAGTCTTTCATGCTGTCCATTTCCTCAATGATGCGGTCCTTGTAAACAGCACCCAAGACGCCCATTGAAATCAACAACCCAACCAGCAGACCCCAGCCCAGAAAGTTTGACTTGGGACGAAGAGGCGGCTCATTCGGCGGGGCCTCTTTTGACGCCAAATCTTCTTTGTCCAATTGTTCTTGCACCGAGCGCACAGCAGCCATCAACTCCTCTTCCGACAAAACGGGGTCCGACTTGCCCAAATCAAGCTTCTCGCTGGGCACTTCATAGGGGCCAGACTTATCGCCCAGAGGACTTTGAGCAAGAAAATCATCGCTCTGACTGGCGCCCAAAAGTGACTTTTGACGGGCTTTGAAATCTTTGGCACTCATCACGTCATCTTCTGCGGGCTTGTTCCACCCTTGGGCGTGGGAAAAATTCGATCCTTGTGAAGGGTGCTCGCTTTCAAGCACCCATTGAACCAAGTTCTTACCAAAAGATTGCAGTTTTTTCTCATAAGGCTCACGCTTGTTAAAAATCAGCACCACAAAGAGGTTGCTGGCTGGCAATCCATTGATCAAACGGGCCAAGAGTTGCAATTCAAAGTCTTGAATGAACTGCGTGTCTGGAAAAATCAAAAAACGCTTTTGCGGTGTTTTGATGGTTTTGTCCAGCGCCTCGTCCAAAGTCAATTCAGACAAAATTTGATTGAAGCGCTGCACCAGTTTTTCTGCATCGGCCGATAAACAGAGATCCACCTGCGCATGGGGGTCGGTCTTGAGGTGCTCGTAGATTTTCCTGGCGTAAAAAGCCAAGGCCACCTCATCGTCGCCCAAAATGGCCAAATTCAAGTCCCCCGCGCTCAGGGACTTGAGCATCATCTCCAAACGAAGCTTGTCACTGGGGCTTTGGAAAAAATCGGTCAATTCAGGGCCTTCAAAAAGTAAATCAAGGAATTCAATAACGGGTTCATGCCACTGCATTGTCCATCAAGTAGCCGTTTTCATCAAAACGCATATTCTCCGGTATTTTGGGCTTGGGCTTTACAAATCTGGAGGACTTTGAATAGGCATCGTTCAAACTGAACACGTAGGCAATGACCTGGGCGACGGCATGGTACAACTCCTCAGGGATGATCGTCTCAAGTTTGGTCGTGAAATACAAGGCGCGGGCCAACTCAGGGGCTTCAAAAATCTCAACCCCCTCCTCCTTTGCGATTTCCCTGATCTTTCTGGCCAATTCGTCCGCCCCTTTGGCGATCAAAATAGGCGCACCATCTGAAGTCGGATCGTACTGCAAGGCCACCGCAAAATGTTGTGGGTTGGTGATCACCACATCGGCATCTTTGACCTTGCTCATCATTTTGTTGTTCGCCATCTCTCGTTGGCGACGGCGAATTTGCGCCTTGATCTCGGGTCGACCTTCCGAGTCCTTCATCTCGTCTTTGACCTCTTGCTTGGTCATCTTTAATTTTTTATTGACCTGATAGATCTGAAGCGGCACATCCAAGAGCGCGATGAAAACCAGCCCCATGCTCATCCAAAAACACGCATCCACAATCATGCTGCCAGCTTGCTTGACGGCCACATTCAAATCCATGCGGTTCAAATTGAGCAGCGCCTCCATGTTGTGCATCACCGTCAAGAACAAAATGACGGTCACAATGGAGAACTTGAGAATGGATTTTCCAAGTTCAATGATGGCCTTGATGCCAAAGATTCTGGCCAATCCACTCATGGGGTTGAGCTTGCCGAAGTTGGGCATCAAGAGCTTGGCTGAGAAAATAAAACCACCGGTCAATCCTGTGGACAACACCGCTAGAACAGCCAACGTGATCATGATGGGGAAGATGATCACATACCCATCGAACACACTTTGGGCAAAAATGGCGGGCAGTAACTCTGCTTTGTCCATGACTTTGCGATCAAATTGAAGTTGATAGACAAAGAGTTGTCCGAGTTTGTCAAACATCCACTGCCCAGAGAATGTAAAAAACATCGTGGCGGTCACGAGCAAGACGGCCGTGTTGAGCTCGACCGATCTTGCGATCTGTCCCTCTTCGCGCGCCTTCTCCAGGCGCCTGGCCGTCGGCTCTTCCGTTCGTTCTGATGAACTTTCTTCAGACATGGTTCGCCTCAACTCCTCTTAAGGTGAATTCAAACTGTAATGCCATTTTTTTCATGGATGCATCAAAACCCGCATTTCATTGAAGGTCTGCACCCATAACCAGTCAATTCTGGACAAGATACTCGGGATGGCCAGCCACAACACCAAAAAGCCTGTGAACATCATCGCCGGAAAACCGACCGAGAAAATATTCAGACTCGGCGCAGCGCGTGTCACAAACCCCAAACCCACGTTCACAAAAAGGAGCGTGATCATGACCGGCAAGGACACCAACACCGAGCCCACATAGACTATGGAACTCCATGAAATGATCTTGCCCATCAAATCTTGACTGAACATGGTTTTACCAATGGGGAAATATTGGAACGAATCGAGCAAAATACCAAACACAATCAAGTCCCCACCCGTGGTGACGAAAATCAAGGTGCCCAAAATCGTAAAGAATTGTGAGGTCAAGGGCACACTGCCAAGCGTGGGGTCGATCATGTTGGCAATGGACAGGCCCATGGAGTTCGACACCGCTTGGCCTGCGACCACGACGGAGGCTGTGGCCAATTGCATGATGAGGGCCATGGTAAAGCCAATGAAGAGTTGATTGAAAATCTCTCTCAAACCCTCCACCGTCAAAGGATCGATCTTTGGCAAATCCAGTCTCAACTGCAAGACCAAGAAAATCGTCAGCACCAAGGCCAAAGTGATTCTCACGCGTAAATTGACGGCTCGAATGGAATAAATGGACGCAAAGGTCAAGAAGGCTGAAATGCGCAGCAAAGGCCAAATCAGCGAATAAAACTGATCGACCAAATTGGCTGCTAGTAAATTCATGGCCTGCGGGGCTTAGCCAAAAAGTGTCGGGATGCGACCAAAGAGCACCTTGGTGTAATCCACCAAGGTGTTGATCATCCAGCCCCCAAAGACACTGAGCGTGATCCCAAGCGCCACCAATTTAGGGATGAAGCTCAACGTTTGCTCATTGATCGACGTTGCGGCTTGAAAGATACCCACCAAAAGACCGACCACCAAGGCAATGCCCAGCAAAGGCGCACAAATGATCATGGTCATCCAAAGCGCTTGTCGACCCAAATCCACCACCATGGCTGTATCCATAAAGACCTCTTGAATAATTTAGACTTGTTGACTGAACAAGATCCAACGACCTACTTAAAAATAAAACTCGACGCCAAGGACCCCATCAAAAGCGTCCAACCATCCACGAGCACAAAAAGCATCAACTTAAAGGGCATGGAGATGATCATGGGCGAGAGCATCATCATGCCCATGGACATCAACACACTGGCCACCACCAAGTCGATGACCACAAAAGGGATGTAGATCATGAAGCCGATCATGAAAGCACTCTTGAGTTCAGAGGTGATGAAGGCGGGCATCAAGGTCGTGAAGGGCACGTCGTCGGCACTCACCACGTCTCGCTTTTGAGCGATTTGCATGAACATGGTGATGTCATCCTCGCGCGTTTGAAGCATCATGAATTGGCGCACGGGCGCCTCGGCTTTGGCCAGCGCCTTTTCAAAGGACAACTTCTCATTCATGTAGGGTGAGAGTGCATTTTGATAAATATCATCAAACACAGGCGACATGATGAAGAAGGTCAAAAACAGGGCCAACCCCACCAAAACGGTGTTGGGGGGGGTTTGGCCCGTTCCAAGGGCTTGCCTGAGAAGTGACAAGACAATGATGATGCGCACAAAGGAGGTCATCATCAAAAGCATCGAGGGCAACAGCGTGAGCGTCGTCATCAAGGCCAGGAGTTGCAAACTCAAACTGTACTGCTGACCGTTCTTTCCCCCCGTCACGTTCACCATGGGGATGCCTTGAGCCAGCGCCGTTTGCGTCGCACCCACCAGCAAAGCCACCACGGCCAAGCCCAACACCATGTGCATCACGCCACGCGACCAATTGCGGTCTTTTTCGATTTGAGCCGCGTGAAATTTCTGGGGGGTTTCCTTCACCAAGCGTCTTTGATCAAAGCCTTGATGTGCTCTTTGCGCAAGCTGAGAAAAAAATGAGCTCATGACTGGGATGTGCTTTCGTGATGAAGTGTAAAAGGGGCCGCGCCCACCCCAACAGATGTCTGCGGTTGGCCGACTTGGGCCAAAGTGTCTGGCGTGCTTGAAATGTCAGGTTCTGGCGCCTCGTTGGTACCCATGGCCGCTTGAACTTGAGCGGGCAGTTGCCAAGCGTGAAGGGTTCGAATGTCTTGGGTGTTCATGCTCAACAACATTCTTTGGTCATCGACTTGAACCAACATCATTTTGTTTTTGAGCCCCATTGGATAAACTTCTAAAATCTGTATCTTTTTATCCAAATGTTTTGAAAACGGCGTGCCCCGTTTTTTATTGAACCACCATAAAAAAGCGCCAAGCAGGCCAAAAACCCACAAGGCACTGACCGCATAACGGGCCAATTCGTGCGACTCAAGCAATGGAGCCCCCTAAATGACGCCCAAAGACGCAAGCGTCACGGTGTCCTTGAATAAAACATGCATGAAAACAAATCAAACCAAATCCTAAAAAAAGGCCATAGTTGAGTAAAAATAGGTGCTTAACAGGCACAAAGGCCCCACGCACAAGAGCGCGCCTTAAAAAGTGAGTTTGTTGGAGCACCATTTTTCGACATTTGGATTAAACGGCATTATCGCGCACGAGACCTAGAAGATGAAAATTTTTACACATTTGAGCAAGCAAATTCTGCCCAAAAGCCTGGTTTGCAGGCACTTTTTGGCCATGACAGGCCTAATTGTCTGTTTTCAAGCGCAAGCGCTCGATTGGCAATCCATGGGTCTGATGGATTTGGGGGTGTTCTACATTGACCGAGACTCCATCACGAGCCCCGAGAGTGGCAACAAACACATCCGTCAAGTTTGGAGCATGCTCGACTACAGGGATCCGCAAAAGAATGCCTTGGGTAAAACCTATCGCTCGACACGCTCTTTGATTGAAATTGATTGCGAAAACAACCGCACCAAAACCGTCTCCTTGTCCTTTCATTCGGGCGCTAGGTTAACGGGTGAGGTCTTGTCCAGCGAAGGCGTCATCGGCCCATGGCAGCCCATCCCGCCTGAGACCCCCTTGGTTCACATCAAAAAATCCATTTGCCCTTGATCCCCTCGCCCTTTGCACAGGGGGCCTTCCACACTCTCGTTTTTGACACCTGAACCCATGAGCCTTCAACCCCAAGAAATTGCACCGCTGAACTCACTGAGACGCCATGTGCTGTCGTGGTTGACCGACGCCTTTCATGCGCAGGAAACGGGTGGCTTGTCTTGGCACTGGAGCGCTTTTCGTGCACGCAATGCTTGGCAGCCAAGCATTGCGGCCATCGAGGGCTTTTTGCTCTCACACGAGCCCCGCGAGAGCGACTTGCTTCTCATTGGCGGGAGCGCTGGTTGGATGATGACGTCCAAGTGGCTCAGTCGCTTCAAAACCATCACCATCATTGACATCGACCCTTTGGCGCGTCTTTTCTTTGCGTTGATCCATGGCAAGGCGCTCAAGAGGAGCGGTACGGCGTGGCATTTTGAGCGACGAGACGCCTTGAAGGAGCTGCCTCAGCTTTTGAAAGAGCACCCCAACGCCTTGGTTTTTTTTGACAATGTCTTGGGTCAACAATGCTTTCGCCTCAAAGATGAAGAACGGGTTGAGCGGCTGCTTGGACAGATCAAAAAAACACTCCAAGGCCGACATTGGGGCAGCATTCACGATGTGTACTCTGGCCCCATTGATTTGGCCTCACCCCTTGGCAAAATGCCCCTCATCCGACCCGAGCACATTTTGAGCTTCCAGTGTCAATTGGGTGAAATGAACACCGCCAGCAGGCAGCCTGAACAAAACGCAAAGACGCCGAGCTCAATGCCCGCACCAGAGCTGGAGATCCAACCAAGCTACATGGTCCTTGATGGCAAAAAGACCAGTTTTGACGAAGGTGCTCAAACCTTGTTGCAAGCGGTCAATGCCACTGGCGAATGGCAAGATCACTTGAGCGTAGAGGTGTTTGCCCCCGACACACCCAGCGTCATGATTCCTTGGTTTTTTAAGTCCGATTACTGCCATTGGCTCCAAGCGGCCATGGTGCGCACTTAATCCCCTAGGATTTCAAAGGTCATCTTTTTCTCAGTTTAAACATTAAACTCTTTCACAACTCTTTTTTCTTCGGGCACGCCCCTTCAACCATGACAGACGAACTCCAAACCGATGCGTCCCCATTCAGCGCTTCAGAACACACCATTTTGTGCGTGGATGACGATGCGAATATTTTGTCTGCCCTCAAACGAATGCTTAGCCTAGAGGGCTACTCGGTGACCACCACCGAGAGCGCTCGCGAAGCCATTGAGCTCTTAATGGCGCACACCTACGACCTGATCATCACCGACCTTCGAATGCCTGAGATGGACGGTATTGTGCTATTGAAGGAGATCAAGGACCTCTACCCCAGCATGACCCGCGTGATGCTGACAGGAAACGCCGATTTGGAGAGTGCCAAGCAGGCCATCAACGAGGGCCAGGTTTACAAATATTTGAGCAAACCTTGGGATGAAAGCGAAACCTTTGCGGTCATCCAAGAGGCCGTGGTGATGGCGCAAAAAAAAAGAGCTCAAGACCTCTTGAGTGAAACTGTGGCCACCCTAGAGAGCCGGATCCACGACTATTTCATCACCACGATCAAAATATTTTCCAACTTGATGGAGCTTCGAGCACCCAAGTTGTTGATCCACTCCAAAAATGTGGCTTACCTCTCAAGCCAAGTCGCCAAGTTAATGGAGTTGAGTGAGGGCCAAGTTCAAGAAATTTACATCTCCGGCCTGTTGCACGACATTGGCAAAATTGGCTTCAGTGACCGACTTCTGCGCACCTTGAGCCACGATTTACCGCACAGTGATTTTGATCTGTACCGAAAACACGCCATGTTTGGCTTTTCCTGTTTAAGAAATTTAGACCGGATGCAAAGCATTGCAGCCAACATCAAAGCTCACCACGAACAACTCGACGGAGAAGGCTTCCCCGAGGGTCTCAAAGGTGATCAAATCCCCTTGGGCGCTCAAATTCTGGGCATTGTCGAGACCTACTTTGAGTTGATGGAGGGCGAGCTCACGGGCAGCGCCATGACCTCCATGCAAGCCATCAAGGCTTTGTATGCGCAAGGCGACGGCGCCTATGACCGGAAAATTCTTGATAAATTTTTGATTGCTGCTAAAAAGATGGCGGTGAATGTTGAACAACAAATCGCGGTCCAAGCCAACAGCCCTGCAAAAACACCCAGCTCGCCTGCCGTCAAAGCCTTGAATGCACCAGCCCCCGCCGACGAGGGCCAAGCCAAAAAATCCAACTACCGGCCTGGACGCGGAGAAGACCCTTTACAAAAAACCTTCACGTTTAAGATCCTCACAGCCTTGGTCAACACCTATGCTGGGGCAAAAATCGATGACCGCAGGGATGAAAAAAATGGATTCTTGTGGGTGTATTCGGGCTCCAAAAGGAGCGAAGACAATCAAAAGCTCGATGATTGGTTGACAAAAAACGGCTTCATCTATGACGCCAAACTCAGCGGGTGGTATTACCCATTTGACTGAGATTTTTATGGCTGCTCAAGCACTGCTGTGCATGGCGGCAGACTTGGTATTGAACAGCGTGAGACCCAGCGCATCCATTTGCTTTTGCTCCAACTTGCGGTGGTAATTTTTGACCGCTTGCAAGTCTTGCTCCACCAAGGTTTGCATCTTTAGACGCTCTTGTTCGGCTTTCCTCAAGGCTTGAAGGGCCAAGTCCAGTTGGGCTTGCGCCTGTGAGATATCGCGATCGAGTCGTTCGCTCAATTGAAGCAATTGCAGCACAAACTGTCTGGCATTGTTGCTCTCAATCAAAGACTGCGTGGTCAGTTCTTTCTCACGAATTTTTTCCGAGTACTCATTCGACATGGTGAGCAATCGGTCCTTGCTCGCTTGAAGTTTTTCCAAATTTTCGCGTGCAGCCTTCACCTTTTGTTGATTCAAGGCAACCAGGTCCTCAGCTTTGGTGGCGAGCACCGTCCAACATTCACGTGGTTTCATTTGAACACCTCAATGGAAAAATCGACACATCTTCAACCCTCTTGAGACATCAATTGACGCATCTCTTGACGCGTGCTCTCATAGTCTTGGGAAATGTGCATGTCTTGTCGCAAAAAATTCACCAGTCGTTCATGGAGGCGAATGGCCTCATCCAACTCCAAATTCGATCCCATTTGATAAGCGCCCACCTGGACCAAGTCAATGTTTTGCTGGTACAAAGACCACAAACGTCTGAGTTTGTTGGCCTGCTTTAAGTCGTCCGTGCTGAGCAAGGACTGCATCAGTCTTGAGATCGATCCATTGAGTTCAATCGCTGGGTAATGGGCCGAATCGGCCAACTTTCTGGAGAGCATCACCTGTCCATCCAATGAGGCTCGGGCAATGTCCACAATCGGATCCGATGCATCATCGCCTTCAGCCAGCACGGTGTAAATGGCCGTGATGGAACCCACGCCATGGCGCCCCACACCACCGCGCTCAATCAAATTGGGCAAAAGTGCAAAAACCGAAGGCGGATAGCCTTTTGCGGTCGGCGGTTCACCAATGGCCAAACCAATTTCCCGTTGGGCATGGGCCACACGTGTCAAACTGTCACACAGCATCAACACATTCAAACCTTGGTCTCTGAAATACTCCGCAATCACATGGGTCATGTGCGTGGCTTTCAATCGCAAAACGGGGGAGACGTTGGCAGGTGCAGCCACCACCACCGATTTGGCCAAGCCCTCAGGCCCCAAGGACTCACTGATGAAGGCTTGCACCTCGCGACCGCGCTCGCCAATCAAACCAATCACCACCACATCGGCTTTGGTGAAACGGGTGAGCATCCCCAAAAGCACACTTTTGCCAACACCTGAGCCCGCCACCAATCCAATGCGCTGACCGCGCCCGATGGTCAAGACCCCATTGATCGCTTTGACCCCCACATCCAAGACTTCATGGATGGGCCCGCGCTCCATGGGGTTCAAGGGCTTGCCCATCAAGGCCAAGGTGTCTTTGCATTTGGGAGGCGCCTTGCCGTCCAGAGGAAAACCTCTGCCATCGATCACCCGACCGAGCAACTCGGGTCCCAAGGAAACTTGGGAGGACAGACTCATGACGCGGACCATGTCGCCAGGGCCCACGCCCACCGGATCGTTGAAGGGCATCAAAAAGAGGGTCTTGTCATTGAAGCCCACGACCTCGGCCTCGATGCGGTGACCGTGTTGACCGATCACTTCGCAACAAGCGCCCAAGGGGGCCATCAAACCACGCGTCTCCAGGGTCATGCCCACCAAACGCACAAGCGTGCCCGTTCTGTGAGGTTGTGGCGCTCTTAAGCGAGAGATGTTGGCATCTACTTCTTGCGCAAAATCTAAAACACTGGTTTGCATCATGGTGGCCTTGAAGTTATCCGCCTTGAATCATCTTCTTGAGAACGCCCGCCACACGGCCTTGTTCGTTTTGAACAATCATTTGTACAAGCATCAATTTGTCATCAAAGGAATTCGCATTGTTCATGAGCTCAGGCGGAATGGTGGGCGGCTTGGCTTTCTTTTTCTCGGCCTCCATCTTGGCTTTCATGGCCTTCACGGGATCATCCTCATCGGGATTTTCTTCCTCTGCGGGCACTGTCTCTGTTGGCGTGGCCTCAGGCTGCGTTTGCGCACCTTCTTCAACTGTTGCAAGAGCGACCACCTCTTCCTTGGGCGGCTCAATGGGCGGCTCAATCGGCGCTTGAGCCAAAGTCGCTTCTTCAATCTTTTCGGGCTCAGGTGTGGGTAGTGGCGCTGGCAAGGACTGGGGTTGACTTAAGTCAGGCAATTCCAAATTGGGGTTCGACGCCATCATCTCCGCATACTCTGGGTTGTCGTAATAGTGACGCCCATGGTGAGTGCGCCAGGCATTGAAGGCCGAGTTCACAGAGCTCTCCGCCGCATCCTCTATCTCCATGCGGTTGACTTCCTTTCTGCTAAAAGCCAGCAACATCGGTCGCACCACCAAAAGCAAAAAGCCCATGCACATCACGGTTCTTAAAACCGCATTGACCCAATCAATCATCGTGATCCTCCTCGTGCACCTGCGTAACAGGTGCGAGACGCTGGCGAACGTCTTCAATGTCTGTATCCCTTTGCGCCAAGGGCTGTTTAAAAAAGGGCGACTGCTCGCGCCAAAGTTCTGGTTGTGCGAGCAAGTTATTGGCAAGGGCCTCCAAGCGGTGTCCGATCAAGTCATCGACTTGGGTGTCATCGGTGATGACTCTGACGCTGCCAGGCTGCATGCTGGAGACGGCATGCAACTGAATGTGGTTGAACATCTCACCCGTCATCTCTTGCAAGCGGGCCTTGTCTTGCGAGTTCAACTCGACCGTGACCGTTTGGTTGCTGTGACTGGACAACTCGTCCAAGCACCTTTGTATGAGGCGCTCAATAGAGGCCCCTGATAAATTAAGCTCGGCCAACACCAATTGTTCTGCAATATGGAGCGAGAGCCTTTTCAATGGCTCAAAGAGGCGCTGGGGATGGTTCACAAAATCATCGATCTTTGACGTGACCTCTTCCAAGAGCTTGACTTGTGTTTCAAGTGAAATCGCATTTTGCGCTTTCATGCTTTCTCGCTCACTCTCCAAGTTTTCGTTTTGAGAGGACAAGGCTTGCGCCATTTCATCCATCTTGGTTTGGAGCTCAAGCGCTTGGGCCTCTAAACTTGCACACTGCGCTTGCAATGCACTGATGTGTTCGTTGAGCTGAGTTTTCTCAGATTCAAACTCTTCACTGGCCTCTTGGTGCGCTTTCTCAATGCCTTTTAAAAGACCCAGTTGAAAACCTTCATCAAAACTGCTTGAAGATGCATCGTGAAGTTCGTCTGGGCTGCTTTGAACTTTTGCAGACAACGCTGCGGGTTCATCCCCCTCGTTCAGTTCAGCGTCCCGCTCCATGTCTCGTGGCTCACCTGCTGACAACGGAGCGGATTGATCTTCAAGGGTTTCTTCGGGCAAAGGCACGCCGGCGCTTGAGAGCGACTTAAGAAGGGTGTCGTTGTCCTCTTGAAGGGATTCCCCATCTTCATCAGACTGCTGCCCCGTTGGAGAATTTTGGTCGAGAGCCTCTTTTTCTTTGATCGCTTGGGTCAGATCAATACCCGACGGCAAAGAACTTTGAGGACTTTGACGGCTTGGGGCTTTTGATTCAACCCTGGGTGCACCATAGGTTTCCAAAACAAAAGAACTGGGGTTGGTGACCACCTTGGCCATGCGAGGAGGGGCCAACTTTCTAAAGAGAGCCGTCTCGTAGGCTACCTTGGGTACATTGTCCCAATCTTGGCCATTGAACCCGGTGTGCTCAACCTTTTCAGTGAACAACATGGGATCTTGGGCCCATTGATCGTTCTGAGCTTTGGGGTGACTTAAATTAAACAAAGTCTGCTCCGCCCAACATCAACTCGCCAGCATCGGAGAGCTTCCTGGCCAAACGCATGATTTTCTTTTGTGTGTCTTCCACATCGGCCATGCGAACAGGGCCTTTGGCTTCCATGTCGTCCACGAACATCCCGCGTGCGCGCTCGGACATGTTGTCCAAAAAGCGCTGCTTGACATCGGGACTCGCACCCTTCAAAGCCGTCATCAACTGATCGGGCTCCACGTTGCGCATGAGCACCTGAATGCCCTTGTTGTCCACACCCACCAAATTCTCAAAGGTGAACATATTGTCTTGGATCTTGAGCATGATGTCAGGATCGAGATCGGCCAGACCGTTCATGATTTCTGCCTCCAAACCGGTCTTGGTTTGGTTCATGATTTTGGCCGCCGCCACCACACCGCCAAAACTCGACGACTTTGATGTCGCGGTCTTTGCAAATTGTGCAAGCATGATGTTCTCAAGTTCGACCATCGCAGAGGGCTGGACCGTGTCCAAGCTCGCCACGCGCTGAATCACTTCAGAGCGAATTTCTGGGGGCAAATATATCATCACATCGGCGGCGACATTGGGCTCAAGAAGCGACAAAATAATGGCCACCACCTGGGGGTGTTCGGTGCGAATCATGTCCGCAATGCCTCTGGCATCCATCCAGCTAAGAATGTCCAAACCTTTGGTTGCTTGGTTGGGCATGATGCGGCCCAAAACAGATGCAGCCTTGCTCTCTCCCAGTGCTTTTTTCATCACGTTTTCAACGTAATCGGAGTTGCCCAAACTCAGGGATGTTTGCTTTTTCAGCAAATCCACAAACTCATCCAAGACCACGTTGACCGCATCTTGCGAGAGTTCGGCTGCTTGAACCATTGCTGCACCCAAAGCTTGAACCTCTTTGGGGCTTAGGTAT
>CAIOTD010000091.1 GCA_903861115.1 uncultured Burkholderiales bacterium | reverse complement strand
GCATCGGCATCTGGCTGGCAGCCAGGCGACTGCACCAAGGCCACTTCGTCTGGCCTCAGGCCAGTTCGCCAAGTGCGCCCGGTGGCGTCAATCGCGTGAGTTTGAGCCGTGCCCAATTGGATGCCTTGGTGCTGGGTTTGCTCTGGTCGCGCATTGGCGAGGGCGGCATTATCAGCGTGGTGTGATTCTGGATTGCGGTGTGTTGGCGTCTATTGGGGGATGCTCCAATAGGCTTTTGTGCGTAGCATTCATATTCCACCAACACTTGAACCAAGTGTGCTGGAATACGCACACTGACTAAGGGGGGCTTGGGAATTTTGGCCTCGACTATTTTGAGTCATCACTGATTTTTTTCACCAAACAAGACGCGATAAATATGGGCTTTCAAAGTCTTTGAACAAGAAGTCCTGCGCTTTCAAACAAGTTTTTTGTGTGCACATCCTTAGAATTGAATCAGCGTTGCAGCAAGGTGTGCATGGTGCTCATCGGCTCGCGACGCTTCCACAGGAGCCTCCGACTATGCAACTCCATTTCACACTTGCCGAAAAGAAATTTCGGCCTTTTGCGTCCATTCGTTCTTCTACTCTGAGCATTGCCTTTTTGGCGATGAGCCTGTGTGGAATGGCGACCATGACTTCTGCAGCCCATGCCGAGGTGGCCCCAACCCCTGCAACTTGCGCTGCGCTGCAAGCAAAGTATCCGCAATTCAAGGGTAAAACACTGGTTAACGCCATCAATCCGCATACACCCGGGTACGAGACCATCGATCCCAAAGACCCTTCCAAATACATTGGATTTGACATTGACTTGGGTGAAACCATCGGTGCTTGCCTGGGGTTCAAACTCACTTACAAGCCTGTCACATTTGCCGCATTGCTGACCACTTTGCAATCAGGGCAAGCTGATATAGTCATTTCAGACATCTACGCAACAGAAGAGCGCGCCAAGGCCGCCGACTTCATCACTTACTCGAAAGTATTTGATGGTGTCCTCGTCGCCAAGGGTAATCCAAAGAAAATTACGGGCATCAATACTTCCATGTGCGGTGCTATCGCAGCTGAAAATACGGGTTACGTGGAAGTGCCCTTGATTCAAGCACTGGATGCGCAATGCAAGTCCATGGGCAAGCCTGTGCCTGAAATCCAGCTCTACGATAACAACCAAAACTGTATTCAAGCTATTTTGGCTGGTCGTGCAGACACGTATGTCAACGACGTGAATACTGTGGACAGCGCAGTGAAGGCTTACCCGGACAAGCTAGAAAAAGCCCTTGCCGTTTCCATCCCTTACTCAGTGGGTATTGCAGTTCCTAAAGACAAAACAGACTTCCGTGATGCGGTCATGGCTGCATTGATTGAACTGCAAAAGTCTGGCACGCACGCTGCACTCTTGAAGAAGAATGGTTTGCCGTTGGAAAATCTTGAGGCTCCCAAACTCTTGTTGGCGAAATAAGATGGAACTGTTCCTTCACTACCTCAGCCTGCCTTATTTGATCCAAGGCATCTGGTTCACCCTCGCGGGCACCGGTATCGGCCTGGCAGGAGGGGTGGTGTTGGGACTTCTTTTGGCCGCAATGCAATTGAGCCGCTTCAAGCCCATGGCTATGATCGCCCGGGGCTATGCGGTGATTTTTCGTGGCACGCCGCTGGTGCTGCAATTGGTTTTTGTTTATGACGCACTGCCTTATGTGGGCATCAAGCTGCCTGGACTCTTGGCTGCAGGTGTCGCCCTCGCAGCTAACGAAGCCACTTTCATCGCCGAGATGTTTCGATCTGGTGTGGTGGGTGTAGAACGTGGTCAAGTTGTCGCGGGCCAGGCATTGGGTATGACCCCGCGAGTGCTGATGCACCGGATTATTGCGCCGCAGGCTTTGCGATCGATGATTCCGGCCATGGGGAATGAGGCGGTCAGTACGCTTAAAAACTCCTCGCTGGCGTCGGTGATCGCGGTACAAGAGTTGACGTTGCGCAGCACGCAATTGGCATCTTCGACTTTCGATTTCTTTTCAATATTTTTCGCCTCGGGTCTCAT
>CAIOTD010000090.1 GCA_903861115.1 uncultured Burkholderiales bacterium | reverse complement strand
GAGGAGGACTGTGGCTTGGTGTGAAGTGGCGCAACCTTGGACATGGCTCCATGATGAGCCCACTGTTTGGCGCTTTTGAACTAAAAAAACAGTTCTTTTAAAGACCTTTTCAGCACACGCCAGACCCTTGTGCCCTCAGTCGAAGGCACAAGAAAACCACGTTCTCTGTTGAAGGAGAGGGCATCCAACCGCAGGCGTGCGCCTACGGGTGAACGAGGCACCCATCATGCGCACCTGTGACGCGACTTGTGCTGAGTCGGGGCCAGGGCACTCAAGCCGCGACGGGTTTGGCCAATTGATTGGTTTCTCGGCCCAGTCCCAATGCCGCATTGACTCTGGGCATCACCTCATGGGCCATGAGCTCCATGGAGCGTCGCCCCAACTTCGCATCCACCAAGTCCATGCCAGCGTAAACAATTTCACCAAAGTCACCGGCTTGCTCTTTCAAAGCCAAAATTTGGTCGACCACCTCATTGACCGTGCCTTTGATCACCAACTCATCGAGCAAGCGATCCAAGGTGACCAAACTGTCGTCCTCGCCGTCGTGCTTTTTGAAGATCACATGGCGATTGGACATCTTCATTTTTGTGAGCATTTGACGGTAGTAGTAACGGTAAGGACTGTTGGCGTCATCGCCCCCATACGCTTTGGCAGTGGAGGCGTCGTCGCTCACAAAAATGGTCCTGGCCACACGCCATTCATGGGCTTGTGCCACATGGCCCACTTTGGCTTTCCCCTCTTGGTAATGACTCCAATGGCTGGGCAACCAATGGGCCAAAAGGAAGTTGGCCGACATGGGGTGGAAATCGCGTTGTCCCATGGCAATGACACCTTTTGAGAAGGGGGCCACCACCGTGCCCACGATCTCAGGGCGAGGCGACTGATAGGGCTTCATCAAAATACCGCGACCAATCTCGGCCACCATGGTGTTTTGAGTGGAGACTTTGAAGCGGTTGTTTTCAAAATCAATGTTGTAGGGGGGCTCGCGCTCCCAAATCGCCAAAATCACATCAATGGCTTCGGCAAAGAGTTTGTTTCTGTCTTGATCCAAAATACCAAGAGCCTCCGCATCGGAGGACAAGGCACCCGGGCTGATGCCAAAAATAAAACGCCCTTTGGCCAAGTGGTCGAACATCGCCGCTTGTGAAGCAAGCAATGTGGGGTGAGAGTGAGACAAGTTGGATGTGCCAGAGCCCAGAAGAATATGTTGGGTCTCTGAGATCAGGGTGGCCAAAAACATCAAGCTGTTGGTCACATTCTCTGCTTTGTCGGTCAAATGCTCGCCCACAAAGGCATCATAAAAGCCCAATTGATCGGCAAAGATGATCGTTTGCCTGTCTTCTTGGAGCGTCTGCGTCAGATTTCGATCCAAGGGGTGAAGAGGCATGGTGAAGTAACCTAGACGCATAACATATGACCTTCAAAAAAATGGGACATCTCAAGAGACCGAACCGCAAACCGGTTGGCCTGATCTTTAAGCTCAATGGAATATTCTAAGGTATGCACACATCAGGAAAAACCCTTTAACGCTAGCCGTGCAGCTTGTGACACATTAGTCAAAGTTTTAAAAAATGAGGTTCCCCGGGGGCGACAGCCTTTGGGGT
>CAIOTD010000089.1 GCA_903861115.1 uncultured Burkholderiales bacterium | reverse complement strand
CAGATTTGATGCAAGCCAAAGAGGCCTCTCATGTGCCGCAGTTGATCTCTTTAAATTTAATGGGGCAAGTCAATGATCTCATGGCCTTGACCACCAAAGCCTATCAATTGGGCTTTGACGCACACTCTCAAGTCGCGGAGATCTTTCAAAAGCAAATTGAGGACAGCAGTTCTTTAACAAGCTCAGTGTTGAGCTCACACGCTTTGGCTGGCAATCCCATGTCAACGATGGCGATTGCGGTGGTCAAGCAGTCTTTGGAAGCAAGTCGATCTTTGATTGACAGTGCAAAGCTTGCAGCTGCAAAAACCGTTGAATTGGCCAATCAAAGTTTGTCGTCCATGAAAAAATAAGCAAAGTGTCTTGGCTTGCGTCAAGGCTTGCTTGCTTTTTTGGCCCGAGGAAGGCCTGGGCCGTCTTGAGGCTTTTGTCCTTTTCATTGCTTGGATGGGATGCGCACTAGGGTTAACCCTAGGTTGCTGCTTGTGTGGTGCTCATTTTGTGCATGGCATGCTTTAGACACATGCCTTTTTCTGATCTGGCACCTATTGTTTTGTCGCCAGTTGTTAAAGTTGATGCGTGGTTCTTTGGGTTGAAATGAGGATGGGATATCAAGCGGTGGACTTTAGCTTATTCCAATGAGCGTCATTGAGAGAATTAATCGGTGCAAATTGAATATCTCTTTATAATTCACCTCAATGAGATCGTCTCATTCCATAGTTATTTTTAATCAACCTAAAGGAAACAACATGTCCCTGATCAATACACACGTACAACCCTTCAAAGCTCAAGCTTTTCACAACGGTAAATTCATCGAAGTTTCAGACGCGGCTTTAAAAGGCAAATGGTCAGTTTTGATTTTCATGCCAGCTGCTTTCACATTCAATTGCCCAACAGAAGTTGAAGATGCAGCTGATAACTATGCCGAATTCCAGAAAGCTGGCGCCGAAGTTTATATCGTGACAACAGACACGCATTTTTCACACAAAGTCTGGCACGAGACTTCACCTGCCGTTGGTAAAGCCAAGTTTCCCTTGGTTGGTGACCCAACACACCAATTGACCAGAGCCTTTGGTGTTCACATTGAAGAAGAAGGTTTGGCCTTGCGCGGAACATTCATTATCAATCCCCAAGGCGTTATCAAAACACTTGAAGTCCATGACAACGCCATTGCTCGTGACGTCAAAGAGACGCTGCGTAAATTGAAGGCCGCTCAATACGTTGCCAACAACCCTGGTCAAGTTTGCCCAGCGAAATGGAACGAAGGCGCCAAGACATTGACACCATCACTTGACTTGGTAGGCAAGATCTAAGCAGTCCTTCTGCTCAAAGAGGTGTACTTCGATGCGCCTCTTTGCTCGGAAGTTTGTTTCGATGCTCGATCCATTATCCGTTCCCATATTTGAGTCACCCAAGGAGTTGCCATGCTCGATACGCAATTAAAAACCCAATTGCAAGCTTATTTGCAAAACCTGCGCACCCCCATTCGTTTGATTGCGACGCTGGACACCAGTGAAAAGAGTGCCGAGTTGCGCGAACTTTTGCTCGAGATCAAAGACTTGTCAGACAAGGTGAGCTTTGACGATTCTGGAACGGACGCCAGAACGCCCTCCTTTGTGATCGCCAAAGAGGGCCAAACAAACGGCGTGCGGTTCGCCGCCATTCCTCTGGGGCATGAGTTCACCTCGCTTGTCTTGGCATTGCTGTGGACGGGCGGACACCCGCCCAAAGTGGATGCCGAGGTGCTCGATCAAATCAAAGCCTTGGATGAAGAGATGAAATTCGAGGTCTACATGTCCTTGTCCTGCCATAACTGTCCCGACGTTGTGCAAGCGGCCACCTTGATGGCCATCTTCAACCCCAAGATCCAGACCACTGTGATCGATGGCTCCTTGAACCAAGCTGAGGTCGAGGCCAGACAAGTCATGGCGGTGCCCATGGTTTATATGAACGATCACGTGTTTGGTTCCGGGCGCATGAGCCTGGAGGAGATCGTGGGCAAGCTTGATAAAAAGTCGGCCGAGAAAGACGCTGCCAAGTTGAATGCCAAAGATCCCTTTGACGTGTTGATTGTTGGGGGAGGTCCTGCGGGTTCTGCTGCGGCCGTGTACGCCGCTCGCAAAGGCATCCGTGTGGGCGTGGTGGCCGAGCGTTTTGGGGGCCAAGTGAACGATACGCTGGCGATTGAAAATTACATTTCTGTTTTGGAGACGGATGGACCCAAGTTTGCTGCGGCCCTTGAAGAACAAGTCCTTCACTACGAAGTTGACATCATGAACCTACAAAAGGCTCAAAAACTCATCCCTGCCGAACAAGCGGGGGGCCTGATTGAAGTTGAATTGGCCCACGGCGCGAGCCTAAAGGCTCGAAGTGTGATTTTGTCAACGGGTGCTCGATGGAGAAATGTGAATGTCCCCGGGGAGCAAGAGTACAAAAACAAGGGCGTTGCCTATTGTCCTCACTGTGACGGTCCTCTATTCAAAGGCAAACGTGTCGCGGTCATTGGTGGCGGCAACTCTGGTGTTGAAGCGGCCATTGACCTCGCGGGTGTGGTCGATCACGTGACGCTCATAGAGTTTGCTGACGCCTTGAAAGCAGATGCTGTTCTGGTGACCAAGCTCAAAAGCTTGAACAACGTTGAAATTCACGTCAATGCACAAACCCTCTCCATCACAGGTGACGGGCAAAAGGTCAATGGCTTGAATTACAAGGACCGCTCAAGTGGTCAGGAGCACCATCTTGATCTTCAAGGCGTTTTTGTGCAGATTGGACTTGTCCCGAACACCGAGTTCTTGAAAGGGACGCTTGAGCTGAGCAAATTTGGTGAGATTGTCATTGACGATCAATGCCACACCAACATCGCTGGTGTATTGGCCGCCGGTGACGTGACCACTGTGCCCTACAAACAAATTGTCATTGCGGCTGGCGAGGGCGCAAAGGCCGCCTTGAGTGCCTTTGATTATTTGATTCGCACCCCCGTGCAAGTCCCCGTCAAGGAAATCGTTGCGGCTTGAGCATCGTTCAACGCCAAAGGTCGCTCTTCAATTGAAGCAAGACGTTTGACAATTTTAAAATTTGCTCTTCCTTGTTGTCGTAATTGGCAACACTGATGTTCAAAATAGAAGTCGAATGTTCGGTGTGTTGGACGGGGGTTGACAAAGCCAACACACCAGGTTGCCAACAAGCGTGACAAAAGCCCAATTGATGGACATCCTCCAGCGATGCTTCGATGTCCCTTTTGACCTTGTCCCAGTCATTGGGTCGCCTTTTTTTAAAGGCAATGAACAGCGCTTTCCTTTGGTGTTCATTCAGCAAAGAAAGCCATGCATGTCCAAGACTGGTCAGCTCCATGGGCACTCGCAATCCAGTCACCACATTTCGAAACGCTGCCTTGTGGTTGTAGCGGATGGACTCCAAGTAGACCATCTCATCCCCATCGGCCACCGCCAAACCTATGTTGACCTTGTGTTTTTCAGCACACAGCCTCATTTTCGGTGCGACCGTGCTGAGCACCGGTGAACTTGTTTTCATGGCAAAGGCCAGGCTGAGCACTGGGGCGGCGAGGCGATAGGCGCGGTGTTGGGTGTCGTGCTCAAGCATGCCAGCGCTCACCAAGGTTTGGGTCAATCGACTCACCGTGGCTTTGGAGAGTTGTGTGCGCTCGGCAATTTCTCCATTGCCCAGCAAGTCGATCCCAGGTTTGAAGGTTTTTAGAATCTCTATGCCCCGAAGAAGGGATCGATTTTGCTCGCCCATGTCAACCTCCTGCACTTTAATTTGAACCACTCTCAATTCCACCTGGTGGAATTATAGGCTGTCTCTAAGAGACTAAAGTGTTTAGACTCCTGAGCATTGGAGTGCTCTTATGAACAAACAAGTATCTGTTTTGAAGCCCATTTTTTGGTGCGTCTTGGTGGCTTTTCAAGCGCTGGCCCAGTCGGCGGTTTTTCCAGAAAAACCCATTCGCATCATTGTTCCTTTCTCTCCGGGGGGTGGAACCGATTTGATTGCCAGAACCTTGGGCAATTTGATGGCTGTCGATTTGGGCCAAGCGGTGCTGGTTGAGAACAAGCCTGGTGCCAGCACGATCATTGGCACGGATGCGCTCGCTAAAAGCGCGCCGGACGGATATACCATGGTGATCGCCACCATTGCGCATGCGGTGAACCCCAGCATCCAAGCAAAATTGCCCTATTCCCAAGAGACGGCATTTGCCCCTGTGATCTTGATTGGTCGTTCACCCAACGTCTTGGTCGTCGTTGAAAGCAGCCCCTACAAGTCCCTTCAAGAGGTGATGAATGCAGCCAAGTCCAATCCTGGCAAGTTGTCCTATGCCTCACAGGGCGCGGGCACATCAGCTCATCTTGCCGGCGAGTTGTTCAATTACATGGCCAAAACGGACATCACGCACATCCCCTACAAAGGCGCAGGTCCTGCATTGACGGATCTTCTCGGTGGGCAAGTCGACATGATGTTCGCCACCGCTTCAGCGGTGGGCGGCTTCATCACAGCCGGAAAACTGCGTGCCCTTGCGGTCACCACCTCAGAGCGCTCGCCCACAGCCCTCTTGGCCAAGGTGCCAACCGTTGCTGAATCTGGCCTACCTGGTTATGTGGCCGAGAGTTGGTATGGCTTTTACGTGCCGGCTGGCACCCCTGAGGCCATTGTTCAGCGGTTGAACGCATCGGCCAAAAAAGCAGCCCAGTCCGACACCTTCAAACAAAAAATTGAAAAAGAGGGCTTGATGGTGAGCGCAGGCACACCCGAGGCCTTTGATCGATATGTCAAAGCCGAAGAGGTGCGTTGGAAAAACGTCGTCAAATCAGCCAACATCAAAGCAGAATAAGGAATCCATCATGCAAAATTTTGAACTCATTGAATTTTCATTGAACGAGCACATCGCAACCGTCACCCTCAACCGCCCCGATAAGCGAAATGCCATCAGCGACAGCATGAGGCTGGAATTGATTTCTGTGTTGGAGCACGTCGCCTCAGACAAAAAAATTCGCGCCATGGTCTTGACCGGCAACGGCAAAGGCTTTTGTGCCGGAGGAGATGTCGCTGGGATGGAGAGGCGAATGAATTCGCCGACCGGCGAAATCGCTTTCAATGGCTGGCACCGCCAGCAACGCGTGCATTACACGCAGTCCCTCCTTCACACGTTGCCAAAACCTGTGATTGCCGCCGTCAATGGCGCAGCCTCGGGCCTTGGGGCCGACACGGCACTGGCCTGTGATTTTGTCATTGCGAGTCAACACGCCAATTTCACCTGGTCTTACATCAACCGAGCAATCGTGCCAGATGGTGGCGGCATGTACTTCTTGCCCCGTCGCGTGGGCCTGGTCAAAGCCAAAGAGCTGATTTTTTCAGGACGCAAGGTCGATGTGACCGAGGCCTTGGCTCTCGGGATTGTGGACCGCCTCACGAGTGCAGAAAATCTTCTCTCCGACGCGCAAGCATGGGCCGCGCAAATGAGCACAGGGTCTTCAACCGCTTTGGCGCTGACCAAAACCATTTTGAATCAATCCTTTGAGCTCTCGTCCCACCAAATCTTTGAGCAAGGCAGTCAAGCGCAGGGCATTTGCTATTCCAGCACAGAGCACAGAGAGTCTGTCATGGCCTTCCTCTCTAAATCGACACCCAAGTGAACATGTTTTC
Organism: uncultured Burkholderiales bacterium; assembly: GCA_903861115.1. GTDB lineage: Bacteria > Pseudomonadota > Gammaproteobacteria > Burkholderiales > Burkholderiaceae_C > Limnohabitans. The sequence goes on along the minus strand of CAIOTD010000089.1, from coordinate 2,224 downwards.
TTCCCTTCATCCGCTTTTAAGTCCCGCCAGTGTGGCGGTCATTGGTGCTTCAAGCGACCCGAAAAAAACAGCAGGTCGCCCCATCGCCTATTTGCAAAAACACGGCTTTTCTGGAAAGATTTTCCCGGTCAACCCCAAGATCTCAGAAATCAATGGGCTCCAATGCTTTAAAAGCATTTCCGATTTACCAGAGGTTCCCGATCTTGCCATCGTCTTGCTGGGCGCTGAGCGAGCCCATGTGGCCGTGAAAGAATTGGCAGATCTTGGGACTTTTGCAGCCATCGTCTTGGCAAGCGGCTACGCTGAGACAGGCGAGCAGGGCGCTCGCCGCCAAGAGCAGTTAAAAGCGGCGGCGGGAAAGATGAGACTCTTGGGCCCCAATACCATTGGCTTGGTCAATCTGTCAGAAGGCATCGTGCTGTCGGCCTCGGGTGCGCTGGAAATGGATGACTTCAAAACCGGTCAAATTGGCGTGGTGTCTCAAAGTGGCGGCATCTTGGGCGCCTTGCTCTCTAGAGCGACAGCAAAAGGGATCGGTTTGTCAAAACTCATCTCCACGAGCAACGAGGTGGATTTGGAGTTGTCGGACTTCATTGATTATTTGGTCGACGATCCTGCCACGCAAGTCATCGCCCTCTATATTGAAGCGATCCGATTTCCGGAGAAATTTCGAGTCGCTGCGCTTCGCGCCGCGGGTGTTGGCAAACCCATTGTGGCCTTCAAAATAGGCAAGTCTGAGGCGGGCGTCAAGGCGGCGGTGTCTCACACGGGGGCCTTGGCGGGCTCAGACCGCATGTACGATGCTTTGTTCAACCACACGGGCGTGATCAGAGCAGAAAACTTTGCTGACTTGCTTGATATCTCCATGACGCTTGCCAGTCGAAAGACCTTGCATGGCAAGCGGGTGGCCATTTTGACTTCCACTGGGGGCGCTGGGACCTTGGTGTCCGATGCGCTGGGTGTCGTGGGGTTTGAGACACCGGCGCCCGACGCGCAAACGGCCAGTGCTTTGCGGGCTTTGCAAAGTGGCGACGAAGCGGTGCTCGACCGAAACCCCATCGATGTGACGCTGGCCGGTCTTCAACCCGATTTGCTCAGAGCCGCCATCAAAATTTTGCTTCAAAGTTCAAGCTATGACGCCCTTGTGATTGTTGTTGGTTCATCAAGCATTGCGATGCCCGAGTTGATGGCCGGGGCCATCAAGGATTGTTTGCACTTGTCGCACAAGCCTGTTCTTGCCTACATCAGTCCCCATGCCCCACAGGCCGCCCAATTGCTCACCAGCTACGGTGTGCCGTCCTTTCCAGCCGCTGAAAGCATCTCGGCTTGTTTGTTGGCCATGCACAAAGTCGCTTCTTGGATAGCGCCTGTGACTGAGCAAAACAAGGCACGACAAGCGATCGAGTTTGAAGCCTCAGGCAACTTGAATGAATACGCGTCTAAACGTTTGTTCGCACAATTTGGAATTCCTTCTGCAGAAGAAGTCGTTGTCAAGAGTGCACAAGAAGCCACGACTGCGGCTTTGAAAATCAATCGACCCGTGGTGTTAAAAATTTTGTCCGAGAAAATTCTCCACAAAAGCGATGTCGGCGGTGTCGCTGTTGGCTTGAATGCCCAGACGGTTGGCGATCGTTTGACGCAAATGTGCACGGAGGTGGAAAAGAAGGCGGGTGTTCGAGTAGAACAATTTCTTGTTCAGCAAATGGTTCAAGGTGGAACAGAATTGATTTTGGGTCTGCACAAAGATCCTTTGGGTTCAGCCATTTTGCTGGGGATGGGCGGCGTGGCGTCTGAGTTGCTCAAAGACACCAGCATGCGCATGCTGCCCGTGAGTGGCGGCTTGTCTTCAAGGGAAGCCCTGGAGATGGTCATGGCGCTTAAAACTTGGCCTTTGCTCAATGGTTACCGGGGAAGACCTTTGTGCGATGTGGAGGCCTTGGTCAAAGCCATTGTGGCCTTTTCTGAAATGGCACAGCAGTTGAACGCGCATCTCTTAGAGGCTGAAATCAATCCACTGTTTGTTTTACCAAAAGGTCAGGGCGTTTTGGCTGCAGACGGGATTGTGGTTCTTTCATCGACCTCTAGCTGATCACATCAAGACGATGCCGCCTTTGGACGTCATGGCATGGGCTTGGTTTGAAGGCGCTTGTCGCACATCGATCAACGCATGGGTCAAGCGAATTGCCAAAGCGAATTGGCAAAGCGAATTGGTAAAGCCCTAGTT
>CAIOTD010000088.1 GCA_903861115.1 uncultured Burkholderiales bacterium | reverse complement strand
GGTTCGAGTCCAGTCAGTCGCACCATCCTTGATTTAAAAAAACGCGCGCTCCTTTTGCACAATCGGAGCTAGCCTTGCGCATCGATCATTAGCTAGAGGTCAACCGATGCGCTACGATAAGTCGCTGGACCTTGTTCAATGCACTTGCGTCAATCCCTCTCTCCCTCTCTCCCTTCATGGGCTCCACTGCAGTCGCTTGTCATCGTTCTTGCTGAATGCAATGTGACGGGGTTGTGTCAAAAGTGCGCTTGCACGCCATTATTTTTTAACGTCATTCGTACTATTGCTCTTGATCATTCAATCCGACTCTTGTTAAATGGCGTGATTGATGTACGGGGTCTTTCCTCAACAGAGGTCACACTAGGAGTGAGAGGGCTCACGGCGTTCGCTCAAGTGCGCCATGGCGTCTGTATTTTGGGGCTCGCTTTAAGCGACTTTTGACGGGAGAAGAGAGCTTTGTTGAAAAATTCTGATGAATCGCTGCACGCAGCAAGTACAGGTGCCCCAAGCGTTCTAGAGGGGCACGCGCCCGCTTTGTGCGAAACCCCAGCGCCTTTGCACTTTGTGACTTGGCAAGCGTTGGGCTTGGGTGCAAGCGCTTTGGCTCTTTTGTCCGGTTGCGGTGGGGCTGGTGTGGATCCAAGTTCGGGCCGCGCTTTGATCGACCCCTCCTTGGCGCAGAATAACTTTTCTCTTTTGGGGGCCGTGGCCGATGAGCCCACCCGGCGAAGCTTGCTGACGGCCTCTCCCACGAGCATTTCGGCAACCAGCGATGCGACCTCTTTGTTCAATTGGGCCGAAGCACAGTACCCTTCTCTGTTTCCAAGCGGAGCCAGCAATTTGGTGTACGCCAGTTACCTGTACCGGTACTACGCAAGCACACAAACCTATTTGGGCGTGAGCGCTCAAGGCGACGCCAGCGGAGATGTGTTTGTTTTGGGCCCCATCAGTGCCAATGTGCTCACGCGTGTGGGATCCTTGCAGGGCTTTGCTTGCTTGGTCCATGGCGGTTTATGCGCATTGAGTTCGGTCGATGCGGCATCACGCTTCTTGCACCAAGCCACCCTTGGTTTTACAAGAAATGAGTTGAATGGGTTTGCCTCATCCAACGTGTCGGCTTGGTTGGATGCTCAAATGTCTTTGCCCATCTCTCAGTCCTACACGGAGATGATGGGGGCCATGGGCTTTGACAATGCAGCGAACATCAATTCGACCGCGGGCATGGACAATGTCATTTGGCGCAAGCTCATCACCTCCAGCGACTCGCTCAGGCAGCGTGTTGTCTTGATGCTCTCGGAGTTGTGCGTTTTGTCGGTCCTGGGGGTGCCCAGCCAGTGGAGACAATTTGGCGTGGCGCATTATTTGGACGTCTTGGAGCAAAATGCATTTGGCAACTACCGCACCTTGCTTGAACAAATCACCTTGTCGCCCGCCATGGGTTATTACTTGACGTACAAAGGCAACATCAAAGCCAATACCGTCACAGGCAGTCAGCCGGATGAAAACTATGCACGAGAACTCATGCAGCTCTTTACCATTGGTTTGATCAAGCTCAACAACGACGGCACCCCTCAAACCGCAGCAGGTGTGCCCCTGGAGACCTATACCCAGGCCGATGTGAGTGGTTTGGCGCGTGTTTTTACGGGTTGGGACTTGGACACGAGTGGGCTCACCACGCCTTACCCCCCCTTACTCATGCAGCGCCCCATGGTGCAAGTGAGCGCTCGCTACGAGACGGGCGCCAAGAGTTTTCTTGGGGTCACCATTCCCGCGGGGACCTCGGCCGCCCAGTCCTTGAAAATCGCACTCGATACGGTGTTCAATCACCCCAATTTGCCGCCCTTTTTGGCCAAACAAATGATTCAACGCTTGGTGTGCAGCAACCCCAGCCCAAGCTATGTCAACCGGGTCGCCAACGCGTTCATCAACAATGGGGCGTCGGTGCGCGGTGATTTGAAGGCGGTGATCAAAGCCATTTTGATGGACCCGGAGGCCAGAGACATGAGCTTGATCAGCCAAAGTCCCTTTGTGGGAAAAATACGCGAACCTGTGGTGCGCTTTTTAAATTGGGCCCGCGCCTTTCAAGCCAATTCCGCCTCCAATGTCTGGGCCGTGGGGGATTTGTCTAGCTCAAGCACGGCCTTGGGGCAGTCCCCTTTGCGTGCGGCCACCGTTTTTAACTTTTTCCGTCCGGGCTATGTGCCCCCCAATTCAGCGCTCGCTGGCGCCGGTCTCACGGCCCCAGAGTTGCAAATTGTCGATGAAACCTCTGTGGCCGCTTACATCAACTTCATGCAAAAAGTCGTGTCCGGCTCTGGTGTTGGGGACGTCAAAGCAGACTACACGGCGCTCGTTGCCATTGCAAAAGACTCGAGCGCTTTGCTCGCTGAGCTCAACACCTTGCTTTGCGCGCAGGAGTTGAGCGCAGATGTGTTGGCCGCCATGAAGAGTGCTTTGGACACGATCTCGGTGACCACCGCGAGCGGTGTGTTGAACCGAATCTACGCCGCCTTGACGCTGGTCATGGCTTGCCCGCAGTACATTGTTTTGAAGTAAGGACACGCGATGCATCCAAAAGTACAAGTCCTTGAAAAAAATCAGTCCAGAAGAAGTTTTTTAAAGACGGGCTTGGGTTTCAGTGTGGCCGGCGTTGCAGCGCCCTTGGCGCTGAATTTGGCGGCCATGGCAGAGGCGGCAGCGGCCTCAAGTGCATTGACCTCCAGCGATGATTACAAGGCCATTGTTTGCCTCTTTATGTACGGCGGCAATGACTATGCCAACACCTTGGTTCCTTATGATGCACCCAGCCACGCCGCGTACACCAGTTTTCGGTCAAATTTGGCCATCGATCTTCCATTTTTGAGCGATACCCTTTTAAAGCCTGCATCGCCTTTGGCGAATGGAAGACAGTATGCGTTGGCGCCTGAGCTGTTCTCTTTGATCCCCATCTTCGATGCGGCTCAAATGAGTGTGATCTTGAATGTTGGCACCTTGGTGCAGCCCACAACAAAAGCGCAGTACACCAGCGCCTCGGTGCCATTGCCCCCGAAGCTCTTTTCGCACAACGATCAGCAGTCGTATTGGCAGTCGAGTTATCCAGAAGGGGCGACCTCGGGATGGGGTGGGCGCATGGGAGATCTCTTTCAGTCCGCTAATTCCAAGGCGGCCTTTACCTGCATCGGTCTGGGCGGCAATGCGGTCTACTTGACAGGAAAATACACCTCTCAGTACCAGTTGAGTACCTCGGGCTCGGTGCAAATCAATGGCATCAAAAGCGCCTTGTTTGGCTCGAGCGCTTGTCAAGCGGCACTCAATAAAATGATCGTCTCGCCCTCAAATCACATGCTCGAGCAGGAGTACATCAAGACCACCGCTCGCTCGATTGATGCGCACGATCAAATCAGCGCTGCCTTGGCCTCAATCGGTCCGATCACCACGCCTTATCCAATCAACAACAGTTTGTCTGATCAGCTGCAAGTGGTGGCCAAGTTGATTGCCGCTCGAAGCTCTTTGGGGGTCAAGCGCCAAGTGTTTTTTGTGTCCTTGGGTGGGTTTGATAACCACACGGGTCTGACCAAATACCATCCCGGTTTGATGCAGCTCGTGGGTGACGCGATGTCTTCCTTTTACAAGACCACGGTCGAGCTGGGCGTGGCCCAACAAGTCACCACCTTCACGGCTTCCGATTTTGGGCGCACCTTGCTCAGCAACAGCGACGGTTCAGACCATGGTTGGGGCAGCATGCATTTCGTCGTGGGCGGGGCCGTCAAAGGGCAAAAATTTATTGGAACCCCTCCGGTGATTGCCAATTCAGGCCCCGATGATGTGGGGCAAGGGCGTTTGCTGCCCAGTTTGTCGGTCGACCAGGTGGCGGGCACTTTGGCCACGTGGTTTGGTGTTTCTGCACTGGATCAGCTGAGTATTTTGCCCAATTTGAAAAACTTTTCTCAAAAAGACCTTGGGTTTTTCTAATAAGCCCCAATTTAAGCCCCTAGACCTCAATTTCAGGTCTGCCACAGGGGTGGCCCATCCGTTCCTAAAAAGCCACATTGGCTAGGATAGAATCATGGGATTCGGAACCCGACCCTCAGTGCATGGGGTGTTGGCGTAAAAGGTGTGGGATTTGAACTTGTCCATGGCGGGCTCAAATTGCTGCTTTTTCTTGATTCGACCCAATTGAGCACTCATTTTTTGGGTCAAAGTCGGTCGTTCAATGGAATGAATGTTCTTGGGATTTGAGCTGAGCGGTGTTGCCTGGAGTGAATCTGGGCAACAAGCGCTGGGCTTGGGTTCTTTAAATTGTGCATCTAAGGGCTCGCATGCCCATGGGGCCCACGGGGGGCTCTTAAAAGTCTTTTTGGAGTAAAAATAAAATGTCAGTCAATATAGAAACGCTTGAAAAGTTGGAGAGAAAAGTCACCCTAACGCTGCCGATCGAAACCATTCAAAATGAAGTGGATCAGCGTTTGAAGAAATTGTCCAGGCAAGTCAAGATTGACGGCTTTAGACCGGGTAAAGTGCCGATGAACATTGTGGCCCAACGCTATGGTTACTCAGTTCAGTACGAAGTCATGAATGACAAAGTGGGCGAAGCCTTCTCCAGTCTAGCCAATGAAGCCAAGATCCGTGTGGCTGGCGCGCCTCGAATCAGTGAAAAAGAAGAGTCCCCAGAAGGTCAGCTCGCCTTTGACGCCGTCTTTGAGGTCTATCCTGAGGTCAAGCTCGGGGACTTGTCCGCTGTGGAGGTTGAAAAATTCCATGCCGAGGTGAACCAAGAAGCCATTGATAAAACCATTGATATTCTTTTAAAGCAACGACGCACGTTCAATCAAAAAGCCAAAGACGCACAAGTTGAAGTCGATGACCGAGTGAGCGTGGACTTTGAGGGCAAGGTCGATGGCGAACCCTTCCAAGGTGGACAGGCCAGTGACTTTCAGTTTGTGGTTGGCGAAGGTCAAATGCTCAAAGAGTTTGAAGAGGCCGTCAAGGGCATGAAAACAGGCGAAAGCAAAACATTTCCTTTGAGTTTCCCAGCCGATTACCATGGCAAGGACGTGGCTGGTAAAACAGCGGACTTCATGGTCTCCTTGAAGAAAATCGAATCCTCACATTTGCCTGAACTCAACGAAACATTTGTCAAATCCTTGGGCGTCGCAACGCCCACGGTTGACGGTTTGAAGGCCGACATCGAAAAGAATTTGCAACGCGAAGTCAAATCTCGTTTGTTGAGTAAAAATAAACAAGTCGTTTTGGACGCGCTCGTGTCCAAGTCGGAGTTGGATCTGCCTAAATCGATCGTTCAATCTGAACTCGATCGCATGGTTGAGCGCGCACGGGCCGATTTAAAACAACGCGGGATCAAAGACGCTGACAAAGCGCCCATTCCTGAGGATCTCTTTAGGCCCCAAGCCGAGAGCCGTGTGCGTTTAGGGTTGGTGGTCTCTGAGCTTGTGAGTACAAACGATTTGTATGCCAAGCCTGAGCAAATCAAAGAGCACATTGAGCATTTGGCCTCCAGCTACGAGAAGCCCGAAGAGGTGAGCCGTTGGTACTACAGCAATCAACAAAATTTGGCCGAAGTTGAAGCCATGGTGGTTGAGGAGAATGTGACCCAGTACGTGCTCTCCAAGGTCAAAGTCAAAGAAAAACTCGTCACTTTTGAAGAGTTGATGGGTCAGGCTTAAAGCAATATCTGCAAACACAGTAGGAAAGAGTCAACACATGAGCAACTTAGACATTCAAGCCTTGGGGATGATCCCCATGGTGATCGAGCAATCGGGTCGAGGAGAAAGGTCGTATGACATTTACTCTCGCTTACTCAAGGAGCGCGTGATCTTCTTGGTCGGGCCTGTGAATGACCAAACCGCCAATTTGGTGGTGGCTCAGTTGCTCTTTTTAGAGAGCGAGAACCCTGACAAGGACATCTCTTTCTACATCAATTCACCCGGCGGCTCGGTGAGTGCTGGCATGGCGATTTTTGACACCATGAATTTCATCAAGCCTGATGTGTCCACCTTGTGCATTGGCATGGCCGCCAGCATGGGCGCATTCCTCTTGGCCGCGGGCGCCAAAGGCAAGAGATTTTCCTTGCCCAATTCAAAGGTGATGATTCATCAGCCTTTGGGTGGCACCCAAGGTCAGGCGACTGAGATTGAGATCCATGCTCGGGAAATATTGAAAACCCGTGAGCAATTGAACAAGATTTTGGCCGAGCGCACGGGTCAACCTCTTGAGAAAATTGAGCGTGACACCGAGCGCGATTATTACCTCTCTGCCGATGAGTCCAAAGAGTACGGTTTGGTCGATCAAGTCATAGCAAAAAGGCCTTAAAAAGCCAGCCTCAAGTGACTTTGCGTTCTCGGCGAGAACGCAAAGCTGCAAAATTGTTGTTTCTTTCCTTGTTTTCATGGCTTTGGGTCAATAGGGCCCCAACTTTTTAGTTATCATTAGCCAAACCTTTATTTAAAGAATCATCCATGGCCGAGAAAAAAGGCGCTTCATCCGAAAAAACGCTCTTCTGCTCATTTTGCGGCAAGAGTCAACATGAGGTTAAAAAGCTCATCGCTGGACCTTCTGTTTTTATTTGTGATGAATGTATTGATCTGTGCAATGAAATCATTCGTGATGAGTTGCCCAACGCTGCGGTCGCACTGAAGGGCGAAAAGGGCGAGTTGCCCACCCCTCAGGAAATCAAAAATAATTTGGACCAGTACGTCATTGGTCAAGAGACCGCCAAACGCTCTTTGTCCGTGGCTGTTTACAACCACTACAAGCGTTTAAAGCACAAAGAGAAGGCCAAAAAAGACGACGTGGAGCTCAGCAAGAGCAACATTTTGCTGATTGGCCCAACGGGCTCTGGTAAAACATTGCTCGCTCAGACTTTGGCCAGAATGTTGGATGTGCCCTTTGTCATGGCAGATGCGACGACGCTCACGGAGGCGGGTTATGTGGGGGAAGATGTTGAAAACATCATCCAAAAGCTCTTGCAGACCTGCAACTACGAAGTCGAGCGCGCGCAAAGAGGGATTGTCTACATCGATGAGATTGACAAGATCACTCGCAAGTCTGACAACCCCTCCATCACCCGAGACGTCTCTGGCGAGGGTGTGCAACAAGCTTTGCTCAAGTTGATTGAAGGCACCATGGCCTCGGTGCCCCCTCAAGGCGGTCGCAAACACCCCAATCAAGACTTCGTTCAGGTCGACACCACCAACATCTTGTTCATTTGCGGCGGTGCGTTTGCTGGGCTCGAAAAAGTCATTGAAGGTCGCACGGAAGCCTCAGGCATTGGTTTTGGCGCAACCGTCAAGAGCAAACAAGAGAGAAGTTTGACGCAGGTTTTCAGCGATGTTGAGCCAGAGGATTTGATCAAATTTGGTTTGATTCCTGAGCTTGTTGGACGCATGCCCGTGGTGGCCACGCTCAGCGAGTTGAGTGAGGATGCCATGGTGCAAATTTTGACCGAGCCCAAAAACGCCTTGGTCAAACAATATGCCATGCTGCTTGCCATGGAGGGCGTCGACTTGGAGATTCGCCCCGCTGCACTCAAAGCCATTGCCAAGAAAGCCTTGGCAAGAAAAACCGGGGCCAGGGGTTTGCGCTCCATCCTTGAAAATTCTTTAATTGACACCATGTACGAGTTGCCTAACTTGAACAATGTTGAAAAAGTCGTTGTGGATGAGTCCACCATTGACGAAAACAAACCCCCTTTATTGGTCTACCGCGAGGAAGCCAAGAAAGCTTGATGAATAACTCATGGGGCAGAGCTCGGATTTCCCGCAACTGCTGCCCCATACACTGATGGAAGTTTGACCATGTCCGGACAAGTTCCCCTGCCTGCTACCCCTTTGGATTTGCCCCTGTTGCCCTTGCGCGATGTGGTGGTCTTTCCTCACATGGTGATTCCACTTTTCGTGGGGCGCCCAAAAAGCATCAAAGCCTTAGAGACCGCCATGTCTCAGGAAAGAAGGATCATGTTGGTTGCGCAAAAAGCCGCGGCCAAAGATGAACCTTCTGTGGGCGATATGTTTGAAGTCGGTTGCATCGCCACCATTTTGCAAATGCTCAAATTGCCCGATGGCACCGTGAAGGTGTTGGTCGAGGGGCAGCAGCGAGCCAAGGTCAATTTGATTGAAGATGGCGAGGCGCACTTCAACGCCAATGTCACGCCCATTGAAGCGTCAGAAGTCGCAGACATGGAGACGGAAATTGAGGCCCTAAGGCGTGCAGTGATGCAGCAGTTTGACCAGTACGTCAAACTCAATAAAAAAATTCCACCAGAAATCCTCACCTCGATCTCCAGCATCGACGACCCCGGTCGTCTGGCCGATACGATCGCAGCCCACTTGCCCTTGAAGCTTGAAAACAAGCAACTCGTCCTTGATTTGGCGCAAATCAAACCAAGACTTGAGAACCTCTTTGAGCAACTCGAGCGCGAGGTTGATATTCTCAATGTGGACAAACGCATTCGTGGGCGTGTGAAGCGCCAAATGGAAAAAAATCAGCGCGATTTTTACCTCAATGAACAAGTCAAAGCCATCCAAAAAGAATTGGGTGAGGGCGAGGAAGGCGCGGACATTGAGGAGATTGAGAAGAAAATCAAAGCGGCCAAAATGCCTGTTGAAGCCAAGAAAAAGGCCGACGCTGAACTCAAGAAGTTAAAGCTGATGTCGCCCATGTCGGCCGAGGCCACGGTGGTGAGGAATTACATCGACGTTTTGGTGAATTTACCCTGGAGCAAAAAAACCAAAATTAAACACGATTTGGCGTTTGCTGAAGGTGTTCTCAATGAAGATCACTACGGCTTAGAGAAAGTCAAAGACCGTATTTTGGAATATTTGGCGGTTCAGCAGCGTGTAGAAAAGGTCAAGGCCCCCATTCTTTGTTTGGTAGGCCCTCCAGGAGTTGGTAAAACTTCACTTGGGCAATCGATTGCTAAAGCCACGGGGCGCAAGTATGTCCGAATGGCCTTGGGTGGCATGCGCGACGAAGCGGAAATTCGCGGTCACCGAAGAACTTATATTGGCGCTTTGCCTGGCAAATTGTTGCAAAATTTAAGCAAGGTCAACACGCGCAATCCATTGTTTTTGCTCGATGAAATCGACAAGCTGGGCAGTGACTTCAGGGGGGACCCTTCAAGTGCTTTGCTTGAGGTTTTAGATCCTGAGCAAAATCACACCTTCAATGATCACTATGTTGAGGTGGACTTTGATTTGAGTGACGTGATGTTTGTTGCAACGTCCAACTCGATGAACATCCCGCCAGCTTTGCTCGACCGCATGGAAGTGATTCGTTTGTCGGGTTACACGGAAGATGAAAAAACACACATCGCCATGAAATATTTGCTCCCCAAGCAAATGAAGAACAATGGGGTGAAAGACTCAGAACTAGAGGTTCAGGAGTCTGCAATTCGGGACGTTGTGCGTTACTTCACCCGCGAAGCGGGTGTGAGATCCCTTGAGCGCGAGTTGTCTAAGATTTGCCGTAAAGTGGTCAAAGCACTCCAGCTCAAACAAATGGAGCCCCAGGTTGTGGTCACCGCCGATAACTTGGACAAGTTCTTGGGTGTCAAAAAATTCAACTATGGACGCGCAGAGACACAAGACCAGGTGGGCCAAGTCATGGGCTTGGCTTGGACAGAGGTCGGTGGAGATTTGCTCACCATTGAGGCGGCGATCATGCCAGGAAAAGGCAACATCACCAGAACCGGTTCTTTGGGCGATGTGATGAAAGAGTCCGTAGAGGCCGCAAGAACTGTTGTCAGGTCGCGCTCCAAGAGATTGGGCATCAAGGATGAGATGTTTGAGAAAAAGGACATTCATATCCACGTGCCAGACGGCGCAACACCCAAAGACGGCCCGAGTGCCGGAGCTGCCATGACGACGGCCTTGGTCTCTGCCTTGACCGGCATTCCCATCAGAGGGGATGTGGCCATGACAGGTGAAATCACGCTCAGAGGAGAGGTCACGGAAATTGGCGGCTTGAAGGAGAAGCTGTTGGCCGCTTTAAGAGGTGGGATCAAAACCGTTTTAATTCCAGAAGAGAATGTGAAGGATTTGCAAGAAATTCCTGAAAACGTGAAGAACGGCTTAGAGATCGTGCCTGTGCGTTGGATCGATAAAGTCCTTGAATTCGCTTTAACGCGTTTACCTGAAGCTTTGCCTGATGAGGAAGTCGTCGTCGCGGCAGCACCCGTTGAGCCGGCCACACCTGTGGTCGCTGTGAAGCATTGATGCAAATGGGGTGGCACCCTTGCATCAAAAACAACGACGTGAAAGTTTATTGATATTAATTTTAGACGCTGGACAATTTGTAGAAAAGTAAGTTATAATTTGTATCCACGCGGGAATAGCTCAGTTGGTAGAGCGCAACCTTGCCAAGGTTGAGGTCGCGAGTTCGAGTCTCGTTTCCCGCTCCATTAGAATTAAAAAGGGAAGCTCTGCGCTTCCTTTTTTTTGCCAGGGAAAATGGCGCGGTAGCAAAGCGGTTATGCACCGGATTGCAAATCCGTTTAGCCCAGTTCGACTCTGGGCCGCGCCTCCATTACACACACATTGCACACGCTACACGCTCAAATGCATGTAGCATGTGCACTTGTC
>CAIOTD010000087.1 GCA_903861115.1 uncultured Burkholderiales bacterium | reverse complement strand
GGGTTGAATGGAGGTGAGGGTGCATGAGGGTCAATGCGCAAGGCGAAAGGATTTTTTGGGTCAAGGCTGCTCGTACGCTTGCATGAGCCCGAGCAAATGGTTTTGTGACGCGCGCTCTAAATAGGGGATCAAAAGACCGAGCACATGCTGCGCACCGCGCAGCAAGGCCGCTTGTGCGTTTTGATCTTCAAGGGCGTGTCTGGGGTCTTTGGCGAATTCAAAACTGAGCCACCAAGTGAGCATCACCACCATTTGAGTGGCGCACATCTCGCGACTTTCGCTTTGGATGTGCAGGTGTCCCGCGTGTGAGAGGCCTTGAAGCAGCGAGCGAAAGGCGCTGGTTTTGTGCAACAGGATGTCTTTGGTTTCTTGCCCTAGGCGGCGGTTTCTGCTGAGCAAGTCACCAAGATCTCGGTACAAGAAGCGGTATTCCCAAATCAACTCGAACAAAGAGTGCATGAAAAACCAGGCCTCTTCAATGTCGCTCACATGGGGTGCGGCGCCCAAAAGCGGGTGAAGCTTTTGCTGAAAAGCGTCAAAGAGCGCATTGACGAGCTCGTCTTTGGCGGGAAAGTGGTAGTAGAGATTGCCTGGGCTGATGGAGAGCTCAGAAGAGATGAGCGTGGTCGATACGTTGGGCTCGCCAAAGCGATTGAAAAGCCCAAGGGTCGTTTCAAGGATTCTTTGTGCTGTTCTTCGAGGCGCTTTTTTAACCATGAATCAAGGAGACGTCACTTCAAAAAGTTGCACAACATCGGACATTTAAACGGGCGTTCAACCCATCTGCATTTTGCCATCCAAATAAATGCTCAGAGGTGTTGAATCCAAAAAGACATTTTGCGGTGGCAAGTGTCGATCAACACCTAGGGTTTGCCCCTTTCTGAATAAAGAGTGCCTTGAGTCGCTATGAGGATGTTGGTTTTCAAGGTTCGTCATGAAAGCGGCAAGCCATGAGGGACCAACGCTCATATTCTAGGGCGCAGATCCAATGGTTCACACCATCAACACGTCTTGACCAACAGCAAGAAAAGGGGTCTTTTAACGCATCAGGCTTAGCGATGCCATCAAATGAAAGGCACATGGGGTCCTTGATGATCAGATCCTTAAGCTTTGGGGCGTGTGGTTTTGGCGACTTTGGGCGCCGTTTTTTTTGCTGGGGTGCTGACAGCGGTGGAGAGGTGTTTCTCCAATTGAGCCACTCTTGCCAACAAGGCTTCAAAAGCCTCTTGGCTTGGGATGCCCAGTTTTTCATTGGCTTTGGCCACACGGTTTTGAAAGATGTCTTCAAGAGGCGCCCAGGTGTTGGGGGCTTGCTTAGAAAGACTGGACGCCATTTCTGATATCTTTTCCGTGGCTTCGTGCACTTTGGTGTTCAGTGTGGATTGCGTCTTCTTTTGCAGGTTCATGCCGTCCTCGACCAACTTGTCAAAGACCTTTTTGCCTTCTTGCTGATTTTTAGCAAAGGCACCCAGTCCAGCGAGCCAAATTTGTTGGGCCGACTCCTTCATTTGGTCGCTCAAGTGGTTGGGGTCAAAATTGAATTTTTTGTCTGACATGGTGTTTTCCTAAGAAAGAAATGCTGGGATGCAAGGGGCTGATGGATGGGGTGTTCATGGGTCAGCCAACGATCAGTCCATGTCCCTAATGTAAGGAGATGGGGTGCTTACAAATAGAGAGCAAACTCTATTTTAAGGCTTGCGTTAAAACGCAGGGGCGGCCGCTTCGTGTCGAACAATGCATTTGAACGCATCGGGTCTTGGCTTTGAGGAAAGGGGCAAGCGTGGCGCAACGGCATTGTGGCGCAACGGCGCAGGGCACAGGGCGCAGGGCACAGGGCGCAGGGCGCAGGGCGCAGGGCGCAGGGCGCAGCGGGTGGGATCGGTACCGGGGCCTCGAGCCTTTGTTGGCGTCACATTCATGGCGAGCGAGGACTCCAGGACAGCAATATCTGGGTATCATCTGGGGTTGTTCCCCTTTCAAACCCCTTGACCAGGTCACATGCGAAAAACCTCAACCTTGATCGAATTAAAAGCATTTTGGCGCTTGCTGTGGCAGTTGGGGTGTCGTGACATACAAACGCGTTACAAGGGCTCGGTCCTCGGGCTTTTGTGGTCCTTGATCACGCCGATATTGACCGTGGCTTTGTACACCTTTTTGTTCTCCGGGGTTTTTCATGCGCAATGGGGGGAAGATTTTGGCAATTCAAAGCCTGCAGAGGCGTCTGCCTCACACGGGCAATACGCCATGATTCTCTTTACGGGCTTGATGCTGCACACGTTTTTGGCCGACATCATGCAGCGTGCGGGTTGGGTCGTGACGCAACAGGCCAATTTGGTCAAGAAGGTTGTTTTTCCTCTGCATGTGTTGCCTGCTGTCGTGGTCTTTGCAGGCGTGTTTCAGATTTTGGTGAGTTTGGCCGTGCTCTTGCTCGCCTTGATGATCAGCGGCCAAAGCGTGCACCTGTCATGGATCGTTTTACCGCTTTTGGTGCTGCCCTTGGTGATCCTTGGGCTCGGTGTGGCTTGGTTGCTTGGTGCGTTGGGTGTTTTCCTGCGGGACTTGAACCAACTGATGGGCTGGTTGGTCACGGCACTTTTGTTTTCAGCCCCTGTGCTCTACCCCTTAAAAACGGTCTCTCAAAACATGGGGGCTTGGTTGTATTTGAACCCTTTGACCTACATGGTTGAAGAGTGGCGACATGTCATCTACGCCGGGACTTGGCCGCATTGGGACCAATGGAGCGTTTATTTCTTGTGCGCACTGGCTTTTGCGATGCTGGGCTACACGGTGTTTGGCAAAATGAAAAAGGGGTTTGCCGATGTCCTTTGATGCTTCCCAAGTCCCTTTGGCGGTTGATGTGCAGGGCGTCAGCAAATGCTACCAAATGTATGCCGATCCCAAAGACCGTTTGAAACAGTTTTTTATGCCAAGGCTTCACCATCATTTGCCATGGCTTGGGCGTGCACAGTACTACCAAGAGTTTTGGTCATTGCGAGAGGTGTCATTGAGCCTCAAGCGAGGCGAAGTGATGGGCATCGTTGGCGTGAACGGTGCAGGCAAGTCTTCGCTGCTTCAGTTGATTTGTGGCGTTTTGGGCAGCACGCAAGGGCAGGTCATGGTCAAGGGCCGGGTTGCCGCGCTCTTGGAGCTCGGTGCGGGTTTTAACCCTGAGTTCACCGGGCGAGAAAACATCAATTTGAATGCCACCTTGCTGGGCTTGACCCGCGAGGAGATTGCTCAAAAGACGCCCGACATCATTGCTTTTTCTGGCATCGAGGCGTTCATCGATCAACCGGTCAAGACGTATTCAAGTGGGATGTATGTCCGATTGGCTTTTGCCATTGCGACCAGTGTGGAGCCCGATATTTTGGTGATCGATGAAGCCCTCTCCGTCGGAGATGGTGGATTTGCTAGAAAGTCCTTTGATCGCATCATGGAGCTCAAAGCAAAAGGGGTAACGATTCTCTTTTGCTCGCACAACATTTACCAAGTCGAGGCCCTGTGTCAAAGTGCCATTTGGTTGCACCAAGGACGGGTTCAAGCCAGTGGGCCTGCAAGAGCTGTTTGTCAAGCCTACAACGATTTTTTGGACGATGCGAGTGCCTCACAAAGTCCTGCGTCTGCTCTGTTTGAGGGCCAGTCTAGCAACGAGGCAGGGCTGCAAAGGATCATGTCTGAATGGGACCAAACGCACGAATCGCATGAATCGCACGAAAACCATGAAACCTTGGACCCCACTCAAGCGGTTTTGGCCAAGGACGCGCGAACGCAAGGTCCCAACGCATCCAAAGGCATGGCACGCATTGAACGTGTGAGTTTCAAAATCAATGGACAAGCCGTCGAAAAAACAAGCGCCCCATTGGCGCTTGTGAGCGAGCAGTCCGACTTGGAGGTGAGCGTTCAATTCATGTCCTCGCTGGATGTGCCCACGCCCAATGTGGCGGTCATCTTCACCGACAAAGCAGGTCGAAACGTGTCGAGTTGCAGCAACTTTTATGATCACGTGGCCTTGCGTCGCGATCCCATGGGCCAAACGCGTGTAAGTGTTCGTTTTCCAAAGGTGGCGCTGCTGCGCGGGCGTTATGGCATCAGTGTGTTCTTGCTCTGCGAGCGGGCCATTCACATTTACGATTCTGCCAATGTGGCCGAGATGGACCTCTCGCAATTGGGCTTGGAGTTGGGTGTGGTCGCACTGAATCGACACTGGAGTGTTTGATGTCCCAGCAAAAGACGCTCGCAACGCTTGGCACACGACTGGCGCATCGTCTCTCAAAGGGCTTGATCTTTTTGGACTATGCGCTCTTGTTGCCACTCCTGGCCAAGTTGCCTGTGCGCTGGGGCCGCTCTTTGGCGCGAGCGCGTGGGCGCTTGAATGCAAAGTGGGGGCGAGACTGGAGACGCTTCTCCTTTGGTGACACGGTGCATCTGCGCACCCAGCAAGTCATTGAGCAACTGAGCGCCGACTTGCGTCCAGCGAGCAAGCAACGCTTGTACCAAGAGCGTTTTGAATACCAGTCGATAGAAGAGTACGAGGCCGCTTGTCTTCACACGGGGCAAACAAGCCGTTGGCCCGTTCAATACCTGGGACTTGAAGGCGTGATGAATGTGCTGGCTAAAAAGGGTCGCGTGGTGTTTGTGACCTCGCACTTTTCCAGCAGCATACTGGGAACGGCCTTCTTGGGCACATTGGGCGTCCCCGTCTTAGGCATGAGCTCCAACGTGGTGGACCGCGTCGAGGTGCCTCCCAGTGTCTCTCGCACCTATCGCCGTAAATACAAGGCCATGGGGCGTACTTTGAACGGGGGTGAGATCTTGGACCGCGAGGGCAACACCCCTAAGTTTGTTCGGTTCTTGAAAAAGGGAGGCGCTGTCGTGATCGTTGGGGACCTCCCACCGGAGCCCAATGAGACGCCAAGATGGGCCAACTTTTTGGGAAAGATTCGAGGCTTTGCGTCGGGCGCGCAAAGGCTGTCCGATATGCTCGATGCGCCCCTGATGTCCTTTGTGTGTCAGTTCGAACAAGGCCAACATTGCGTGAAGTTCTCGTCGCCTGGTGAGGATCCTTATGTGTTCCTCTCCCAGCAAATTGAGCGCGACTTGGGGCAATGGTGGGCCATGGATGTGTTGAACGCGTACCCCCTTCAAAACAACGAAGAGCCGGGTGCACAGGCCAAAGGCAATTGATCCAGTGAGTACACCCACTTTGCCGACCGTGCACATCTTGATGGCCACTTGCCAAGGAGAGGCGTATCTCGCGCAACAGCTCGAGTCGATCGAGAAGCAAAGCCACCCCGATTGGGTGCTTCATGTGAGCGATGATGGATCCAGTGACAAAACGATGTGCATCATCGAGGCTTTCAAGGCCCGCATGGAGCAAGGGGCGGTTGATCAAAAGAGCTTGACCGAGGGCACACACGCGCAGCGGGTTCGAATTCACATGTACCAAGGCCCGCAAAAGGGTTCAACAGAAAACTTCATGCACTTGGTGCGCTTGCTGGGCAAGGACGCTTGCATCGGTTCAGATGATTTGTTCGCCTTTGCCGATCAAGACGACGTGTGGTTGCCCAAAAAATTGGAACACGCGGTGGCTTGGCATGTGCAAGAAAGACGCGCCGATGCAACGCTCAACGAGCGCCCCATGCTCTATGCGGCCAAGACGTATTGGGTGGATGAGGCCCTTCGTCCCTTGGGGCGGTCTAAAACGCCCAAAGGTCCCTTGAGTTTCAATGCTGCGTTGGTTGAGAATGTGTTGAGTGGCAACACCATGGTGATGAACAAGGCTTTGATTCAGATCTTAAAGTGCATACAAGTCTCCAACGCCGTCTGGCACGATTGGAGCGCTTACATGGTGGGCGCAGGTTGTGAGGGTCGCCTGTTTTATGACGAGGAGCCTTGTGTGCTTTACCGCCAGCACGACAAAAATGTGATTGGCGTGCGCACAGGTTGGATCGAGCAGTGGAGCAGACTGCGCAGCGTGATGGGAGGTCGATACAAATCTTGGACGCAAGCCAATTTAAACGGACTTCAAGACATCAACCAGACCTTGGGTTCAGATGCGAGGCAAGTCCTTCGACTTTATGAAAGCATCCGCTTGGAGCGCAGTGCTTGGGCGCGTTTCTTGAAAGCGAGACGTTTGTCCATCAGGCGGCAAAATAGGTTCTTTCAAGTCTTTTTGTATGTGGGCTTGGTGCTTGGATTCGTTTAAGGGGTGCCTTCCGATTTGGACGGCGATCGAGATCTGATCGCGGTCGATGGCTCGGTGTGGGTCGTGTGGGTGGTGTCGCTCCAAGGGCTTGGCTTGTCAACAGACGCTCTTTGCGCGCGAATGGATGCGCTCGCGAGGATGAGCGCCACGAATTTTTAAGTAAAAGAAATCGATTCAGGGCGTTTTTTTCAGATGGAACGCTTCAGCGGTGAAGTGAAAATCACATCGATGGACAGCGCACTGTGACACCATCCTTCAACACCCAAACTGAAATCGAGGCGCTTTTGGCGCTGCCTTCAAGCGATCAAAAGCAATGGATGGACGCGGGCGAGGGCAGTGTGGCAGGACTTCGTGTACAACGACGAAAAAACGCCCAAGCCACCTGGGTCTTGAAATACAGTTGTTTGAAGACGCTTTCTTGGCAAAGCTACAAAATGGGGTCCTTCAAGTCCCTCACCCTCGTGCAAGCAAGGGCCTTGGCCTTTGAGTTCTTGCAGGTGCAGTCCTTGCAAGTCCCACAGCATGCACAAACCCAGCAAGCCTTGTCGCGCCCTGGCGCCAAAAGCACGTCCAACGCATCGGTCGATTCGGTCACCAGCGCGCAAGACCTTGTGCGCGCCATGTCGCAGAGAGAGGACCCCTGCGGTTTGCTATTTGTGAGTTTCGTGGATGCGCATTACTTGCCCTATATTCAAAGTGTGAAGCGTTCTTGGCGCACGGATGTCTCCCTCCTCAAAAACCATTTGTTGCCGCGATTTGGGACGCTTCCCATGCAGGCCATTCGACCTTTTATGGTTCAAGACATGCTCAAAGCGATGCTCAATGCGGGCATGAAGCCTTCGAGTTGCAACCGTGTCTTGATTTTGTTGCGCTTCATCTTCAACTGTGCGCTCAAGTGGGAGTTGTTGTCCTCGGGTCTCAATCCTTGCGTGCACATCAAGGAGTTGAGGGTGAACAATCAGCAAGAGAATTTTTTGACCGCAGCGCAGCTCAAAACGTTGCAAAAGGAGTTGGCCAAATCAAGAAATCCAACCCTGCCCTATGTCGTTCAATTGATGATCTTGACCGGTTGCAGGCGGGGTGAAGTCCTGCGCGCTAAAACGCAGGACCTTGATTTGGTCCGAGGTGACTGGGTGGTGCCTGTGCCCAAAAGTGGGCAAAGGCGGCACATCCCTTTGAGTCCCTTGGCGTTGGAGACCGTCTGGGCAGCCTTGTCCTTCAAGTCTGAGCAGTCCCAAAGTGTGCGAGAGAGTGAATACCTCTTTGCCAATCCACAAACGGGGCGTGCTTTTGTGCAAATATTTTTCTCATGGGACAAAGCCAGAAAGGCGGCCAACTTGGAGCACTTTCGCATGCATGACTTGAGACACAGTTTTGCCTCCGCCATGGTCAACTCGGGCATGACCCTTTACGACGTGAAGCAAATCCTTGGACACAGCAACATCAAAACCACGCAGCGCTATGCGCACTTGTCCAACGAGCGGTTGAAAGCTGCGGCGTCCAGTGTGGTCGATTATTTTGAGAGCCCTAGCGTTTTGGTCTTGGATCTAAAGCCCACGGATTTGAGCGAAAACTTGGACGATGCCTTGTCACACGCGCCCAAAGTTGCAGCAGCGCTCAGGCCGTCGCTCAAGGGACAAAAGTAAACAAAGAGAGCTGTAAAAAACGCGTCCCACTGGGGTGCTGCATCCATGGGTTCAATGACCCGCAGTTGGCGCAACTTAGGGGTGAAGGCTAGGCGATCAATTGCCTAAAAACCGATGGGGCCGAGGTCCCCATGCCAAGCTGAAGTCTTCATCGTCCAAGGTCAAGTTGGGGTTGTAGTAGGGGTCTTCAAGCAAGGCGCGTCCCCAATTATTTTTCATGTAATTGACCTCGCTCGCAAAGCGCGCTTTCTTCTCAGGCGTGTCCTCCGTGCCTCGACTCAAGGACTCGTAGTGGTAAAGCTGTGCATAGGGCGTCCACACATTTCTGTAGCCCATCTCGCGAACACGAAGACAAAAATCGATGTCATTGAAGGCCACCTTGAGATCCTCTTCATTCATGCCGCCGACGGTTTGGTAGATCTCTTTTTTGACCAACAGACATGCCGCGGTCACGGCACTGAGGGCTTGAGGCACTCTTAAACGACCAAAATAGCCGTCGTGGTGAATGGAGTGCTTGTTGTGAGAGTGGTTGGCCACGCCCTTGATGCCAAGGATGACGCCCGCGTGTTGCAGGGTGTCGTTGGGGTAAAAGAGCTTGGCGCCCACGCAGCCCACACCGGGTTGAATGCACAAAGAGACCATCTCGGTGAGCCACTCAGGGTTGATGACTTCGATGTCGTTGTTGATGAGGCCCACGATGCTGCCACGGGCGTGTTGAACACCTCGGTTGTTGATGGCTGAAAAATTGAAAGGCCGCTCATCGCGAATCACCCTCACGCGCGCATCCTCGGCTTGAATGTCTGCAAAGAAACGCAAGGTCTCTGGCTCGGTGCTTGCATTGTCCAAGATGAGGATTTCAAAATGCGTGTAAAGGCTTTTCTTTAAAATGCTTCTGACGCAAGGTTCAAT
>CAIOTD010000086.1 GCA_903861115.1 uncultured Burkholderiales bacterium | reverse complement strand
TCACAAAGGAGGTGAAGAAAACGTCTTCAATGCCACCAAAATCTTCGTAATTCTCTAAAAGTTCGTTCATCACGTCTTTCAACTTGGCGGCCAGATCTTTTCTAAAATCAGGCTTGGCAATGTCGGCTTCTGTGGACTGGCGCATGACGTCAAGCATCGCAGAGCGCAGAGCAAATTCATGCTTTTTGACATTGTCAAAAACCCTTGAATCATAATGCGTCATGAGCGCAATTTGAACGACCATCACTTTTTTGGAGCCGGTGATGTTGGTCATCAGCTCTTTTTCCATTTGCATGTAGTTTTTCTCAAAGCGTGTGGCCTCAGGCGCCTCTTTCTTGATCTTTGAGGGGGCCTCGACCTTGGCTTTGCTGGCGGCGGCTTCAAGCTCTTCGAGCTTGTCTTCGGCTTCTAATTCAGCTTTCTTTTCATAAAAGCCTGAGAAAAAGAGGGTTGCAAAGACGACGCCCACGAGGAGCACGATGGCCAAAACAGCAAAAATGATGATCTTGACGATCGGTTTTTTCTTTTTCGGCTCTTCTGCGCCTTCTTCGGCTTCTGGGGCTGGGGCTGCTGTTGCCATGATTAACTCCTAAAAAACATGTTGGGTGGTGGGTTCAAAATTTGAATGGACTTGGTTTTATGCCATCAAATCCAGCAATGAATCATTGTTTTTGACCTTCATCGAGGCATCGACAACGGGGTTGGAATCTTGAGCTTTTGCACTGGATTCAGCAGCATTGCTTGGCTCAAAGGGGTTGCGGGCATTGTTTTCTTGTCCATTTTGTTGGGCTTGTCCACCGTTTTGTTGGTCAACTTGAACATAGGTCTGGTTGAGCCCCAAGTCTTTCAAGCTGTCCTTGAGTTGTTGGCTGGCGTGTTGCAAGAGATTTTGCGTCAAAGCGTTGTCCGCTTGGAACACGGCGGCCAATTTGCCGTCCTTCATCTCCAACTGCACGTCAACAGCGCCAAGTGTAGACGGTTTAAGTGCAAATTTCATCTTCCATTGACCCTGGCTGATTTGTTCGTGCATTCTTTTTGACAATTCGGCGGTCAATTGGTCGCTCAGCTTTTCATAGGTTTCTGCCATGTTCACGGGGGTGCCTGTGGCCTGTGCGTTTTGAGCACTCGAGTCGCCTGAGCCGGTGCCACTGCCTGAGCCACCCGACAAGTTGCCCGAATCGCTCGCACTCAACTGAGCGCTGGAAGCGAGTGCAGAATCTAAGCCCGTTGAGACGCCAAAGGCGCTCGAGCTTGAGTCGCTCTTATCAATCCCCTTCAATTGATTGAACTCCTTTTGAAGCGCCGCAATGGCGTCTTCTGAGAGTTGAGAGCCCGTCATATTAAGAACGGCCAAAGTGCTGGTCGGTGCCAAGCTGGCATTCCCACTGGGGTTAAGAGCGGCGTTGCCCATTTTGAGTGAGGACGTGATGTTCATTTGAACGCTTTGCGGATCCACGCCTTCACCGGACAAGAGCTGAGCCAAGTTTTCTGCGCTGCTCATCGTGCCTGCGCTGCCCTTGGCGGTGAGTGTTTGGGCGCTCATGTTGCCCATGGCCACTTGGCTGGGGAGGGCAGAAACGGCGGCCTGAAGGCTCGCATCGATGGGCGTGGGTGTGGTGAAGAAGTCGCGTGTGCCCATGGCACTGTTGATCGTGACGCTTGGCAATTTGGACAAGGGGTTGGCTTGCGTACCCGATGAAGGATCCGCATGGGTCAACACGGACAAGAGGGATGCGTTGCCCGCCGCCGAAGTCAGGGTAGAACCCGTGCCGCCCAAGGTCGCGCTTGCCGCGTTCAAAGAGACGCCTGAATTGTCCTTGGTGCTTGAGATCATGGTTTGTGCGGCGTGTGGACCAAACAGCGTGGCCACTTGCGCCTCATCAAAGCCCATGGCCCTGGCAAAGTCTGCAAGACTTTTTTCATTGGGCGCTTGCGTGGTGGTGATGATTTGCGTTTGATCGCTCAAGGCGACGGTTTTTAACGCGCTCGCCGCATCCATGTTGGCCGCGTCCGAGTTGATGGTTGGCGTTGTGTCATCCACCGCATTCACCTCTGAGGCAGCGGGAAGCCGCTGCCCATCCAAGGCAAGGGACGCCAGGGACAATTTTTGCGCATCACTGGACGGACTGCTTGCATTAGAACTCTGGGTGTCTGTGGCCTTGTTGTCTTGGGCGCTGCTGGCCGCAGGGCTGTTGTCGTCTTGGCTGCTGTGATGTTGTTGTTCATCTTGCGTTGGGGACGAATCCACTCGCTTTTGTAAACGCTCAAGTGTGCTGTGCGCACGGTGTGCGTGTGCCGTGTTGTCGCTCGCAGCAGTAGCGGTGCGGTTGGTGCGATCTTTTGACGTTGAATTGCTTTGCGTGTCCCGTGCCCTGGAGGTGTTGGGCCCGCTTTGCCGAATGGGGCTCGCGCTTGACTTGGGTGTGCTCAACTGCAAATCGCTCACACTGGCTTTGGCCTTCAAATAATCATGGCTAAAAGCCAGCGTGCTTGAATGGGGGTCCAAAAGACTGCTGGACAGGGTACTCGACGGGGCGTCCAAAGCTTTTAAGGCGCTGGGCAGGGTGGCGGCGTTGTGGGTGCCTGATGCGCTAGAGGCCGAAGAAAACGCGGGATGCATCATTCTTTCAAAATAAACAGAAAACTCTTGCCCATTGGGCGCGGGGCTTGTGTTGGCCGTTGCCGCTTTTGTGCCGCCCAATGCGTCGCTCGCACCGTTTGGCGTGATGGAAGGCAGCGAATTGAAAGAGTTTATGCTCATTATGTGTACTTTAGTGATCTTTTGTAGGGTTTTTGACCGGCAAACCTTGTTCAAGTTGTGTCGGTGTCTTCTTGTTAAGCAAAAATCGTGACTGGTTAAAAGTTGCCAGTTTCAAGCTGCATTGAAACGTCTAAGCGCTGGCATACCAAAAGCATGCCAAGTTGGCATTGGGTGAAATTTTGAGCTTTGGACTTTGGACAGGACAAAGATTCTCAAAGGATTGAAAAGTTCTGGCATTGTTTGTAAATTCATATATGAATTCTTGTTCAGGATTTGACTTGGCCCGTTGCATGCTTATGGGTTCCCATGACTGTCAAAACGCCAAGCCCTTTTTGGACGAATTTCGTCCACCCAAGCTGCCAAAGTTGGCTGTTGGGCCCGGGACGCATTAACTGGCACATCGATTGCTTAGAGTAATGGAAGATCGAATGAAAATATTCGAAAAAGAGAACTTAAACATTAAAAACTGATTTAAAAATCATCATGACCACCTTAACACTGTCAACCATTCGACAGAATTTGATCAAATTTGACTATTCCGGTCTGGGTATCCCTGCGCTGGTGTTGATGATCATGGGCATGTTGGTTTTGCCTTTGCCACCCCTGTTGTTGGACTTCTTGTTCACTTTCAACATTGTGGCAAGCTTGGTGATCATCATGATCGCCATTGGCACGCGCTCGCCTTTGGACTTTTCATCCTTCCCATCGGTGCTGCTTTTTGCAACCATGCTCCGTTTGGCGTTGAACGTGGCGTCGACACGTGTGATTTTGGTTCACGGCCACGAGGGTCATGATTCGGCGGGCAAGGTGATTTCAGCCTTTGGCGAATTCGTGATCAGTGGCAACTATGTGGTTGGATTCATCATCTTCTCGATTTTGATGATCATCAACTTCATTGTGGTGACAAAAGGTGCGGGTCGTGTGTCTGAAGTGAACGCGCGTTTTACCTTGGATGCCATGCCAGGTAAACAAATGTCCATCGATGCGGATTTGAATGCGGGCGTGATTGATCAAGAAACGGCCAAGAAAAGACGCGAAGAGTTGTCACAAGAGTCTGACTTCTTTGGCTCCATGGACGGTGCCTCAAAATTTGTCAGTGGAGACGCGATTGCGGGTCTCTTGATTTTGCTCATCAACGTGATTGGCGGTTTGGCCATTGGTGTGGCGCAACACAATATGTCGGTCGCCGATGCAGGCAAACTGTATGTGCTCTTGACCATTGGTGACGGCTTGGTCGCTCAAATTCCTTCTCTCTTGTTGTCGCTCTCAACGGCCATCATTGTGACCCGTGTGACGACCTCCGAGTCCATGACCGAGCAGGCCAAGAGCCAACTCTCTAACCCCTCGGCCCTGTTCATTGCATCCGGTATTTTGGTGGTGCTTGGTTTGGTGCCTGGCATGCCGCACATGATCTTTGTGGCCTTGGCCTCTGCCACAGCAGGCTTAGGGTTGATGGTGATCCGTCAAGAAGTACAGGTTGAAGCTGAGGTGCAAGCCGCGCAAGACGCGCCCAAAGTGCAAGCACCCAAAGAGCTCGACTGGGATGACATTGATCAAGTGGATTTGATTGGACTGGACATTGGCTACGGACTCATTCCCTTGGTGAACCCTGAGATGGGTGGGGAGCTCATGACCCGTGTGAAGGGTGTGAGAAAGAAATTGTCGGCAGAGCTGGGCTTTCTTGTGCAGCCTGTCAGAATTCGCGACGATTTGAATATCGATCCCGATTCCTACCGCATCGTGCTCAAAGGCGTCGTGCGTGGCAAAGGTGAAATCAAAGTCGGTCGCGAACTCGCGATCAATCCAGGGCAAGTCTTTGGTGAACTCAAAGGCATTGAAACCTTGGAGCCCGCATTTGGATTGAAAGCCATTTGGATTGAGCCCTCTGACCGAGACCAAGCTCGTGCATTGGGCTACACCGTGGTGGATGCCAGCACAGCGATTTCTACGCATTTGAACAAAGTGCTGCGAGAGAATGCATCCGACTTGATCAGCCATGACGAAACACAACAGCTGTTGGATAAATTGGCAGCCAGGTCGCCTAAATTGGTGGAAGACTTGGTGCCAGCGAAGATGTCTTTGGGTGTTTTGACCCGTGTCCTCCAGTGCTTGTTGATCGAATCGGTGTCGATCAGAGACATGAGAAGCATCGCGGAGACGCTCACAGAAGTCGCTGGTAAAACCAACGATCCCGATCAATTGGCCGCGATGGTCAGACCTAAACTAGGTCGCATGATCATGCAAAGCTTGGTCGATGAGAAAAACACACTCTCTGTCATGACACTGGAGCCAAGCTTTGAACAACTCTTGCACAATGTGCTGGGACAAACTCAGCCCGGACAACCCGTGGTGATGGAGCCAGGGCTTTCAGAAAACTTATTTGCAGCCTTAAGAGATGGCGCCAGAACCATGGAAGACGATGGAAATCCTGCCGTCTTGGTGGTCTCGCCATTGATCAGAACATGGCTCTCAAAAGCCGTTAGACACCGCGTCAATGATTTGACCGTCCTCTCCTACAGTGAAATTCCAGATGACCAATCGGTCAAAGTGGTTCACACGGTGGATGCCAAAATCAAAGACCAGTGAGCAACAGACTTCAAGCGTAATCAGACATTCAATTGACATTTAAAACGAGATCAGCCATGGAACTCAAAAGAATATTAGCCAAAGATGCACGACAAGCCAACGAGAAAGCCGTGGCGCTTTATGGCCAAGACGTGTTGGTGATATCAAGCTGCCAAGTTCGGGGGCAGACCGAGCTGATCGTCGCCGTCGATGTGGCGCCCCTTGAGTTGGAGGAAGCCGTTCATGATGCGTCAGGCACCAACCATTTGCCCGTCGTGCAGTTGGGTGCAGATTTACAATTGGCCAGCGAAAAAAACAAGGGCCTAGAGACCTCTGGCAAAGACTTCAAGGACCACTCCAAAAGATTTGAAGATATTTTGAGCGATGAGTTGAATCAAAACACCAACCTCAAAACAGACATCGCCAAAAACAGCAACATCACGCCTGTCAAATCTTCTAAAAAGAACAAGGTGAGTGCGGGGCCAGTCCTTGCAACGGATGACGTGCAAGCCTTTGAGGAAAAGATGCTCGGTCACCGCGGAAAAAAAGCACAAGCGGCCATGGATCACAAGACCCACGTTGAAGCTGAAAAAGAGATCAACACCGTTGCCGCTCCAGTAGAGCGCAGCACTGGCGTCGATGAGCACGAGCTCATGCGCGGGCGCGATATCGTGGAGTTGGTGCGTGGTGAGCTCGCTCAACTCAGAAAAGAATTCAGAATGACCCAGCAAATGAATCTGTGGCAAATGGGTACACAAATTCATCCCGCTTTGGCGCCCTTGAGACAGTCGCTTCAAGAGGCCCCCATTCCCGCAGCTTTGAAAGCCTTGCTGGTCGACAGCATTCATCAAAAAGAGACCCCAGACAGTGCCTTGCAAGAAATCAGAACACAGTTGCTTCACTCGATTGGCGACACTCAGCGTGCTTTGCCAGACAGTGGCATCCATGTGTTTTCTGGCTTCTCGGGTTCAGGCAAATCCATGGCCGTTGCGCGCTTGGCGCAACACGCAAGCTCCATGTTCGGTGCTGAGCAAGTGGCCGTGATCAGCTACCAAGACATCAAGCCAGGTGCTTGGAACCAGACACAACTCTTGTGCGCCCAGTCGGGTGCAGATTGCTTCAGAGCCACCAATGCCGCTGCCTTGCAACTCTTGCTTGAAGAATTGCAATCCAGGCGACTCATTTTGATCGACACCTCTGGGGTTCAAATTGGCGAGCGCTTGCAAGAAATTCAAGCGGTTTCTCAACAGTTGCAAATGCAAATGAGCATGCACGCTGTTTTACCCGCCGATGCCTCACAGGCCACCATTGCCAAATTGAGCCAAATGTCCAACATCTCGTGGACCAGTTTGGTGGTGAGCAAGTTGGACGAGTCCACTCAGCCTTGGGCGCTGTTGCAGTTTTTGATCGAGCAGCCCTTGGGGATCAGCATGGCCAGTCGAGGCGAGCGCATGGTGGACTGGAGTGCCAAGGTCGATCCCAGCGAATACGTGGATTTGGGGCTCGCTCAGTTGAGTTTGACCGCCGCTCCAGAAGGCGCCTCGCAACTGCATTCAGCCGTTGCCAGAGCCACACAAAAGATTGCACAATTGGCCACAGAAGGCTCAATACATGGCGCGATGAGCGCTAGACAACCAGCAGGTATCAATTCATGAGCAAGAAACAAACACAAATCATCGGAGTCGCCAGTGGAAAGGGCGGGGTTGGCAAGACCACCTGCTCCATCAACTTGGCTGCCGCCTTGGTCATGCAAGGCCACCAAGTCATGCTCTTTGATGCCGATTTAGGGTTGGCCAATGCGCAAATTGCGCTGGGCGCACGTTCGACCTACAATTTAAGTCATGTGTTGTCGGGGGAAAAAACCTTGGCCGACATCGTGATGACCACCAAGCAAGGCATCAAGCTCATTCCAGGCGCTTCGGGCGTGCAAGAGTTGGCCGGCTTGAACCAAATTCAAGCCGCCAGCATCGTGCAATCCTTTAGCAGTTTGTCCGATGAGATCGATTATTTGATCGTGGACGTGGCCGCTGGTATTTCGCCCTCAGTGCTTGCGTTCTTGAGTGCCTGTCAACGCCGCTTCATTGTGGTCAAGGACGACCCGTCCTCCATTGCAGATGCCTACGGCACGATCAAAGTGCTCTCAAAAGAGATGAACTTGGATGAGATCTATTTGTTGCCCAACATGGTTCACTCTCAAGCCGAAGGATGGAAGCTGTACCAAAGGCTCAACGATGTGTGTGTGAAGTTCCTCGGACTGAACTTGCACTACTTGACGGCCATTGAGAACGATGAATTTGTCTTGCGTGCGCTTCGCAAATACCAGTCGGTGCTCGATTTTGCACCCGGTGCTGCGGCGACAAGAGACTTTAGGCGCTTGGCACAAATTTGCCAAGAACTCAGACCCATTGATCACGCGTCTGGCGGATTGCAGTTTTTTATGGAGAGGCTGGTCAACCCCAGTCATCAAACACTATGAGAGCACTTTCCCCTGTCAAACAGTACCAACAACAAAGTGCGCCCGGCGAGGAGCTGGTCATGGCGCACCTGGGGTTGGTCAAACGCGTGGCGATTCATTTGCGAGCGCGGGTTCCTGCTTTCATGGAGCTCGATGAACTCATTCAAGTGGGCATGATCGGACTCTTGGAGGCGGCCAGGTCCTTTGATTTGAGCAAAGGCGTCGAATTTGAAAACTACGCCCACAGCCGTGTGCGTGGGGCCATGCTCGATGAGGTCAGGCGCTTGTCATTTTTACCCCGTTCAGCCGTGGCCTTTAACAAGTCACACAACGAGACGGTGCACACCTTGGCCTCCGAGTTGGGCCGTGCGCCCACCCAGGTGGAAATTGCCGATTACATGGGCAAAGACATTGAAGAGTTTCACAAAGACCGAGGCAAGGCCTGGCAATTTGAGACCTATTCGATGGAGGTGGTCACTGAAGAGGTGATGAACATTGCGGATACGCGCGATCAGCAACCCGAGGCCATCGTCGAGCACGCTCAAATCATGGATGCGGTCACCGCCGCCATTGAGGATTTGCCCGAGCGCGAGCAGTTGGTCATGCAACTTTACTACGTTGAAGAGCTCAACTTAAAAGAGATTGGCGAAGTGCTGGGCGTGAGCGAGTCCCGGGTCAGTCAGATTTTGTCTGTCGTGGTCAAAAAGCTCAGAGGCAATTTAAAAGGTGCGATTGAGCCCATGGCGCTTGAAGAGCGAGGTTAGTCATGAGCAGTTTTTATCAAATGTTTCTGGCTTGGGGCATTTTGCTCGTGGTCGTGCTGAGCTTTTATCTGATTGACAAAGTCAACACCATGTACCGCTTCTCTGTGCCTGCAGAAATTCCAAAAACCTATTCCGATGGTCTTTTTGGCGAGTTGGTGGGCAAGAATTTGTGGGATGCGATGAGTGGCTTGCCCGTTCAAGGTATTGATCCGCAGTTGGTGGAGAACCTCAAACCCCATTACGAGCCCATTTTGCGCCAGCACATTGAGCAAACCTTCATGGAAGGTTTCAGGGACGGACAAGCCCAGCGAGCGGGCGTGCCGCCCAACAATCGACAAATTCCAACCCCCAGAGGCTCGGTCGAGTCTTGGTTGCCTTTGCACCATTTGGCGACCATTTATCAAGCGGGTGCTGATTTTGCGATGGGCCAAGCTGAAGAACACTTGCGTTTGCAGCAAAACTTGGATCAAGTCACGGCCATGCTTTACGCAAGAACCAACTTTGAGCTCAAAGACCC
>CAIOTD010000085.1 GCA_903861115.1 uncultured Burkholderiales bacterium | reverse complement strand
CAAAAAGTCAGAGAGTTCTTGTTCGGTGGCCAAAGTGAGGCGGTGTTCAATGACAGATGCTGCATTGTAGAGGCCTTCTCGTGTGCGCAACTGCACAGGCTAAAAATAGGCGCTGCTTTTTGCCGACGTTTGGGCCAAGCGCTTGCCATGGACTGTCTTCAATGTCGACCCCTGGAGAGCCCGAGCATGGCCCGTTGAGATTTTGCTCAGTGAGTTGTGTGCAGGAGAGATCTGCCATGCACGCAAGCGAGTTTCACGGCTAGGTTTTTTAACGACAGTTTTGGGCGAGCAATCTTGTTTTATTTAAAACGGTGTCATAATTGAGGGCTTGGTATTGAAAAATACAATCAAACGGATCTGGGCACAGCGAGTTCACTCGCTCATGGCCTGTGGTCTTAAGTCTTGCAGCGGTTTCAAGAGAACTCGCCCAAAGGCACCCCAGCGTTTTTCTGACTGAAATTCACAAAGGTTTATCATGGAAATCAACAAAGCGCAGCTCCACGCTGCACAAGCCGTTTCTGAGCCCAATCACTCACACTCCTTTGCGCCTGTCGAGCTCATGGGCTCCGAGATCATGGTCAAGGCCTTGCAGGCCGAAGGCGTCAAATACCTGTGGGGCTACCCTGGTGGTGCCGTCCTCTACATCTACGACGCGCTCTACAAACAAGACACGATTCAACACGTATTGGTTCGCCATGAGCAAGCTGCGGTGCACGCGGCCGACGGCTACGCTCGAGCCACGGGCGATGTGGGCGTGGCTTTGGTCACTTCCGGCCCAGGTGTCACCAATGCGGTGACGGGCATTGCCACGGCCTACATGGACAGCATCCCCTTGGTGATCATCACCGGCCAAGTGCCGACCCATGCGATTGGCCTGGATGCCTTTCAAGAATGCGATACCGTGGGCATCACACGGCCCATTGTCAAACACAACTTTTTGGTCAAAGACGTCAATGACTTGGCGCAAACCATCAAGAAGGCCTTCCACATCGCCAAAACCGGTCGCCCTGGACCTGTGGTCGTGGACATCCCCAAAGATGTGTCGTTCAACAAAGCCATGTATGTGCCAGACCACCACCCGGTGGAGTTGCGCTCCTACAACCCAGTGAAAAAAGGCCACGGCGGGCAAATCAGAAAAGCACTTCAAATGCTATTGAATGCCAAGCGCCCCTATATTTACACCGGCGGTGGAGTGCTGCTCTCCAACGCCTCTCAAGAACTCAGAACCTTGGTGGACGCTTTGGGTGTGCCTTGCACCAACACCTTGATGGGCTTGGGGGCTTATCCAGCAAGTGACCCCAAATTTTTAGGCATGCTGGGCATGCACGGCACCATCGAGGCCAACAACGCGATGCAGCATTGCGATGTCCTCTTGGCCGTGGGTGCGCGCTTTGATGACCGAGTGATTGGCAACCCCAAACATTTCGCCCAAAACGAGCGCAAAATCATCCACATCGACATTGATCCATCCAGCATCTCCAAGCGCGTCAAGGTTGACGTGCCCATCGTGGGCGACGTGAAAGCCGTGCTCACCGAGATGCTTCACATGTTGCATGAAAACACCCAACGCGTTGACCCTCACGCCCTCTCGGCATGGTGGAGCACCATTGAGCAGTGGCGTGGACGGCATTGTTTGGACTATGACCGAGCCAACACCTCTGTGATCAAACCGCAGTACGTGGTGGAGACCCTTTGGAACATGACCAAAGACCAAGACACCTACATCACCTCCGATGTGGGGCAGCACCAAATGTGGGCCGCTCAGTATTACCGCTTTGATGAACCCAGGCGTTGGATCAACTCCGGGGGGCTGGGAACCATGGGCGTGGGCATCCCCTACGCCATGGGGGTTAAATTGGCCAAGCCAGAGTCTGAGGTGTTTTGTATCACCGGTGAGGGCTCGGTGCAGATGTGTATTCAAGAGCTCTCGACTTGTTTGCAGTACAACACACCCATCAAAGTCGTGGCCCTGAACAACCGCTACCTTGGCATGGTGCGTCAGTGGCAAGAAATTGAATACTCGGGACGCTACAGCCACAGCTACATGGACGCATTGCCAGACTTTGTCAAATTGGCCGAGGCCTATGGGCATGTGGGCATGCTCATTGAAAAACACGAAGACGTCGAGCCCGCTTTGCGTGAAGCTCGCCGTTTGAAGGACCGCACCGTTTTCATGGACTTCAGGACCGATCAAACAGAAAACGTCTTTCCCATGGTTCAAGCGGGCAAGGGCATCACTGAAATGCTCATGGGCAGCGAGGATTTGTAACGCATGGCTTGGGTGCGTCACTCGCAGTGCGCGCCTGCGCTTTTTGGATTGGCCGATATCAACTGGCTTTGCACCACGCATACCCTTTGTGGCGTCAAGAGCCTAGTCGATGAGGCGAATCTTTGATTTTTTATGGGGTTGAGCAATCTATTGCTGATCAAGCCTAGAGGTTATCGCCTTCAGGGGAGGATCACAAAAAGAGGACATTTTTATGAAGCACATCATTTCGGTTTTACTGGAAAACGAGCCTGGCGCCCTCTCTAGGGTGGTGGGGCTTTTCTCGGCCAGGGGCTACAACATTGAGTCCCTCTCTGTGGCGCCCACCGAGGACGCATCGCTTTCTCGAATGACCATTCAGACCAGTGGTTCGGACGATGTGATTGAGCAAATCACCAAACACCTCAATCGCTTGATTGAAGTTGTGAAAGTGGTGGATTTGACCGAAGGGCCCTACACCGAGCGCGAGATGATGCTCGTCAAAGTGAGGGCAGTGGGCAAAGAGCGCGAAGAGATGAAGCGAATGGCCGATATCTTTCGCGGTCGCATCATTGACGTGACCGAAAAAAGTTACACCTTGGAGCTCACCGGAGACCAAGCCAAGAACGACGCTTTTTTGCAAGCGATTGATCACTCTGCCATCTTGGAGACCGTGCGCACGGGGGCCTGTGGCATTGGACGCGGCGAGCGGATTTTAAGAGTTTAGTTGATCGTTGATTTGAACGATTGAGTAAAGAGTTTGTTGAACAATTGACCCCTAATCTACAGGAGAAAACATGAAGGTCTATTACGATAAAGATTGTGATTTGAGTTTGATCAAAGGCAAAACCGTGGCCATCATTGGTTACGGCTCGCAAGGCCACGCTCACGCCCAAAACTTGAACGACTCAGGCGTCAAAGTGGTGGTGGGTTTGAGAAAAGGTGGCGCGAGTTGGGACAAAGTTGGCATGGCCGGTCTCACCGTTCAAGAAGTTGCTGTCGCTGTCAAAAGCGCTGACGTGGTCATGATTTTGTTGCCCGATGAGCAAATTGCCAGTGTCTACAGCAACGACATTGAGCCCAACATCAAGCAAGGCGCATCCCTTGCTTTTGCACACGGCTTTAACGTGCATTACAACCAAGTCGTCCCACGTGCCGATTTGGATGTCTGGATGGTGGCGCCCAAAGCGCCTGGTCACACTGTTCGTTCCACATACACACAAGGCGGGGGCGTGCCCCATTTGGTGGCTGTGCATCAAGACAAGAGCGGCAAAGCACGCGACTTGGCCCTGAGTTATGCCATGGCCAATGGCGGTGGGCGTGCTGGCATCATTGAGACCAACTTCAAAGAAGAAACCGAGACCGATCTCTTTGGTGAGCAAGCGGTGCTGTGTGGTGGCGCGGTTGAGTTGGTCAAAATGGGCTACGAGACCTTGGTTGAAGCTGGCTACGCGCCTGAGATGGCTTATTTTGAGTGCTTGCACGAGT
>CAIOTD010000084.1 GCA_903861115.1 uncultured Burkholderiales bacterium | reverse complement strand
GTGCGTAATAAACCCTATAGCCGGGGCCCCAATCTAATCGAGCTTCCCATACACCACCACCTACTGACTTGATGTCATCGAAATTTCCGCCAGCCATGCGGCCGATACGAACCACTACAAGTGCACGAGCCTTGCGATCCGAGAGCGATGCGAGCCATTTCGAATAATGGTCATCACCATCAGCCGTCAAATAAACTTGAATATCAAACATATTGTCTGTGAACTATACGTTACAGATATAAAAGGTCAAGTCGATCTAAATTCTTTTACTACGCGGTCAGTATTCCCAAAATCACATGCCCTCCCCTTATGCTAGATTCACTTCAATACAAAGCTCTGGCTAAGCCGAGAACCATTTGCATACTGGGTGCGCATTTACTCAACAAAAATCCAGACATTCCCTTGATGGAATATTCCGTGGAGGTTATATTGGCCCAATGAATTGGGAAGTTGAATACACCGATGAGTTTGAACAATGGTGGTCTGGGTTGACTGAGGAGGAGCAGGTAAGCTTGGCTGCATCCGTCCAGCTCCTAGAGCTCAATGTCTCAAAGCACAGCCACATGCGTGAGTTCAGAATCCAACACCAAGGTAAACCATACCGAACTCTGTATGCGTTTGATCCAATGCGTAATGCCATCTTGCTCATAGGTGGCGACAAGACGGGTGATGACCGCTGGTATGACGTGAATGTTCCAATTGGTGACCGTTTGTATGACGAGCACTTGGAAGAACTCCGAAAGGAAGGAAAGATAGATGGCTAAGAAATTCTCTGATCTGCGTGCCAAGATGACTCCAGAGGCACAAAAGCGTGCGAACGCAATGGCGCAAACATTGCTGGCTGAGATGCCTTTAAACGAATTGCGTCAGGCTCGTGGCTTGTCTCAAAAGATGCTGGCCGAAGTGCTGCACGTTCAGCAGCCCTCAATTGCAAAGATTGAAAAGCGAACCGACATGTATCTGTCCACACTACGCAGCCACATTGAAGCTATGGGTGGTGAGTTGGATGTTGTTGCGCGCTTTCCTGACGGAACGGTCAAGATCAGTAACTTCTCTGATCTGGGTAAAGCAGCGTCTCCTTAAATGAGCGCGATCCAACACAACGAATGGTTATTTGAGCAACTGAAGGATGCAGAGTTTGCAGCCGAGTACCTCAATGCTGCCACTGAAGACCATGATCCAAAGACCTATCTCACAGCTTTGAGAAAAGTTGTTGAATCCCGTGGCGGCATGGCCACTGTTGCACAAAAGACAGACCTTTCACGTGAGACGCTGTATCGCACGCTGTCTTCTCGTGGCAATCCCACTTCCGAACACTGAGCGCTTTGCTAAAAGCAACGGGCCGGTAATCCTCCCCTTTTGCGCAGTTTGCACAGGCACTAAAAGTAAAGACTTTATGCATCCATGGCTAGGTGCGGGTGGTGGGTTTGCAGCAGGCGGGGGCTGCGGTGTTGCTGATGAGTTTCATTTTGTCAGCCTATCTCAAATCGAGATATCTTAAGCACCTACGTGTTCGCCGAGTAGGAAGCACCAGGTGGGGTGTCATGGCAAAGGAATTTGGACTTTTGAGGGTGGCCTGGGGCCTGGCCAATTTGACGGGATGGTCGTCACTGGAAATGAATCTCAGTGTTTCTAGGGAGCCAGTTCAGTTGCCCCATTCAGTAATAAACTTCTGGGCGCTCTAGGAAGACGATTTACAATGAAGCGATGAACCACGCATTTAACCCACCCCCACATCCAAGCCTCACCACTTCTGGGCATCTCCACCTCAAAAGTCAGGCCGCCACGAAGAAACCCACCGCTGTGGACGCAAGTTCTCGGCTCAAGGAAGCGCAAAGCTTG
The DNA here is from genome assembly GCA_903861115.1 of uncultured Burkholderiales bacterium. Taxonomy (GTDB): domain Bacteria; phylum Pseudomonadota; class Gammaproteobacteria; order Burkholderiales; family Burkholderiaceae_C; genus Limnohabitans. Next base: position 10,727 of record CAIOTD010000084.1, on the reverse strand, counting down.
CTTTTGGCCCCTTTTGGGCTCACCGAGCAGCACTTGACCCGTGCCCTGTCGCACATCACCGAGCACAAAGTGGACGATGCAGATTTGTATTTTCAGACCACACGATCTGAAGGCTGGAGTCTGGAGGAGGGCATTGTGAAGACGGGCTCCTTTAGCATTGACCAAGGTGTGGGTGTTCGAGCGGTCAGTGGTGAGAAAACCGCCTTTGCCTACTCGGACGACATCTCCTGGGCGTCCTTGCTGGATGCGGCCAAGACGGTGCGCTCCATCACCAGCGCCATGAGTTCGGCCAAACAAAAGATCCCCAAGCGGCGTGTGCCCAACACGCGGGGACTTTATGGCGTGTCCGACCCCATTGCCAGCATGGACAGCACGGCCAAAGTCAAGTTGCTCGAGCGCGTTGAGGGACTGGCCCGAGCGCAGGATCCTCGTGTCGTACAGGTCATGGCCTCTTTGTCGATGGAGCACGATGTGGTGATGGTGGCCCGTGCCAATGGCACCTTGGCGGCCGATATCAGGCCTTTGGTGAGGTTGAGTTTGACGGTGATTGTGGAGCAAAAGGGACGACGTGAAACGGGTTCCAGTGGAGGAGGAGGGCGCTTTGGCTTGGCTTATTTCGATGATGCACTCTTGACCACTTATGCCCAAGAGGCGGTTCAAAGTGCCTTGATCAATTTGGACGCGAGGCCGGCGCCAGCAGGCGAAATGCCCGTGGTTTTGGGCCCCGGTTGGCCCGGAATTTTGTTGCATGAAGCGATCGGTCACGGACTAGAGGGCGACTTCAACCGCAAAGGCTCCAGTGCCTTTGCGGGTCGCATTGGCAAGCGAGTGGCGGCCAAGGGCGTCACGGTCTTGGACGATGGCACTTTGTCTGAGAGGCGTGGCTCTCTCAACGTCGATGATGAGGGCCATGTGAGCCAGCGAAATGTTTTGATCGAAGACGGCATTTTGCAGGGCTATATCCAAGACAGCATGAATGCGCGTTTGATGGGTGTCAAACCCACGGGCAACGGTCGGCGCGAGAGTTATGCGCATTTGCCCATGCCCAGAATGACCAACACCTACATGCTTGGGGGTGACAAAGACCCGGCAGAGATCATTGCAAGCCTCAAAAAAGGTATTTATGCCAGCAACTTTGGGGGCGGGCAGGTGGACATCACTTCGGGGAAGTTCGTGTTCTCAACCTCACAGGCTTGGTGGGTGGAAAACGGCAAGTTGCTCTACCCCGTCAAAGGGGCCACCTTGGTGGGCAATGGGCCTGATGCGCTCACGCGGGTGAGCTTGATCGGCTCCGACATGTCGCTCGACAGTGGTGTGGGCACTTGCGGCAAAGAGGGTCAAAGTGTGCCCGTGGGCGTGGGCCAGCCGACCCTTCGCATTGAGGGCTTGACGGTGGGTGGCACGGCCTAAGTTCTCACCGCCTATCTTTTGTGAATTGGGCGCCTGAGGTCTTTGGGCGGGATGTTGTTCTTAGGAGTCAGTTTTCATGTTTTTAAAAATTTGTGATATATTGACCCTTATGCAAAGCACATTCTTTCGATTTGGATTCTTTTTCTTCTCAGCCCTTACAGGCGGTCGAGAGATTTAAGCGTATTCCAAACGTTCGAAGCTTTCAAACCAACCGCCTCAAAGGGCGGTTTTTTTTCGTCCAGAGGTCAATTTCAACCAACGGTCAGCAAGGGACAAAGAGGCAACAAGATGACAAAGCAACAACACATTGAGCACCTAGGGCTTCAAAGAATGGATCGCACCAGCGAGACAGACGATCAGCGCATCAAAGACATCACGGTCTTGCCGCCTCCAGAGCATTTGATACGCTTCTTTCCCATTCAGTCCACACCGATTGAAGGCTTGGTGGCCGACACCAGACACGTCATTCAAAACATCATCTCAAGCCACGATGACCGCTTGTTGGTCATCATGGGGCCTTGTTCCATTCACGATCCAGGTGCGGCGATTGAATACGCAAAACGCTTGATCAAAGAGAGGCATCGCTTCAAGGACACCCTAGAGATTGTCATGCGGGTGTACTTTGAAAAGCCTCGCACCACCGTGGGTTGGAAGGGGCTCATCAACGACCCGTACTTGGATGAGAGTTACAAGATCGATGAGGGCTTGAGAATTGCCCGTCAACTCTTGATTGAGATCAACCGTTTGGGGCTGCCCGCGGGCAGCGAGTTCCTGGAGGTCATTTCGCCTCAGTACATTGGCGACTTGATTTCTTGGGGTGCGATTGGTGCGAGGACCACGGAGAGTCAAGTGCACAGGGAATTGGCCTCCGGGATTTCAGCCCCCATTGGATTCAAAAACGGGACCGACGGGAACATCAAAATTGCAACCGACGCGATCCAGGCGGCTGCTCGCGGTCACCACTTCTTGTCGGTTCATAAAAATGGACAAGTCGCGATCGTGCAAACGCAGGGCAACAAGGACTGCCATGTGATTTTGCGGGGGGGCAAAAAGCCCAATTACGATTTGACCAGCGTTCAAGAGGCGTGTGCGGAGTTGGAAAAAGCGAAGTTACCCGCTCGACTCATGGTCGACTGCAGTCACGCCAACGCCAACAAGCAGCACATGCTTCAGCTCGATGTGGCCAAAGACATTGGTGCGCAAATGGCGTCCGGTTCTAACCATATTTTTGGGGTGATGATTGAGAGCCATTTGATCGATGGCGCACAAAAGTTCACGCCCGGAAAAGACAGCGTGTCGCAATTGACTTACGGACAAAGCATCACCGATCCTTGCCTGGGTTGGGACGATTCGGTGGCTTGCTTGCAAACGCTCTCAGACGCGGTCAAACAAAGAAGAAAGACCAACGCCTAAGAGGCCTGTGCTGATGGTTTGGCCTTTAATGCATCCAGCAACTTTTGATGGATGCCGCCAAAGCCGCCGTTGCTCATGCAAACGATGTGGTCAGCACTCCGTGCATGAGAGACGACCTCTTTCACGAGAGTTTCAAGCTCTGCGCTGCAAAAGGCTTTGTCGCCCAACGGGGCGAGTGCTTCCTGTGCGTTCCAGTCGAGTCCTGAGGTGTAGCAAAAACTTAAATTCGCTGCAGCCAAACTCTCGGGCAGCAAGGCTTTCATGCTGCCAAGTTTCATGGTGTTGCTGCGAGGCTCAAAGACGCACAGGATTCTGGCGTTGGGGCCGACTTGACGTCTGAGTCCTTCAAGGGTTGTTTTGATGGCTGTGGGATGGTGTGCAAAATCATCAAAAACGCTGACCGCGCTCTCTTGGCTGCGACCCCCAATCGCCACCTGTCCTTTGAGCTCCATGCGACGGCGGACATTTTGAAAGTGTGTCAGTGCTTCAATGCTTTGATCTGCTTCAACACCCACGTGGTGAGCGGCTGCGATGCAGGCGAGGGCATTCATTTGGTTGTGCACGCCTTGAACACCCCAAGAGAGGTGGCCCACTACAGCACCTTTGTAGATCACATCAAAGGACTCGGGGGGACCTTGAAGCGCCCAGTCGGCACCTGAGGTGGTTTTGCTCAGTGCAAAACCCTCGGCCTGACTCCAAAGACCCATTTTGAGAACGCGCTGGAGGCTGTCCTCCTCAGCGTTGTAGATCACTCGACCACTGGGTGGCACCGTTCTCACCAAGTGGTGGAACTGTCGCTCAATGGCTTGAAGGTTGTCAAAAATATCGGCGTGATCAAATTCCAAATTGTTGAGCACGCAGGTGCGGGGCCTGTAATGTACAAACTTGCTGCGTTTGTCAAAGAAAGCGGTGTCGTACTCATCGGCTTCGATCACAAAGAGGGGGCGTTCCCTCTTGGCGCTTGAAGCGCTTTGCGCCTGTTCAAGGGGTTTGCCTGGCAGTCTTGCCGATGTGTCAAAGTTCAGGGGCACGCCGCCAATCAAATAGCCCGGTGCGCGTTTGTTGAATTCCAAGATCCAGGCGAGCATGGAGGAGGTGGTGGTTTTGCCGTGCGTGCCAGCGACCGCCAAGACATGAAAGGGTTGGCTTGCCGTGTGCAAAATGTATTCTGACAACCATTGTGGCCCACTCGTATAAGGCAGCCCCCTCTCCAGGATGGCCTCCATCAAGGGGTATTTTGCAAGGCCTGCAGCATTTCTTTGCCGAGAGACCACGTTGCCAATGACAAAGAGATCGGGCTTCAAGGCGAGTTGCTCTGTGCCAAAGCCTTCGATGAGTTCGATGCCAAGCGACCTCAGTTGATCGCTCATGGGCGGGTAGACGCCGGCATCGCAACCCGTGACCGTGTGCCCGCTTTGGCGGGCCAATGCGGCCAAGCCTCCCATGAAGGTGCCGCAAATGCCTAAGATGTGTATGTGCATGCCTGTTATTTTAGGTGCAAGTTGGAAGGGGTGTTGTTCTCGCTGTTTTTGACGGTCGTGCGCTTGGTAAAAAAAGGTGCACAATGCGTTGCATGAACCGAATTGAAGAAGAAATTGCCGCTGTTGCCGCGAGATACATTGTTGACGATGGCATGGAGTTTGGACCTGCCAAGCGACAAGCGATCAAGGCCTTGGGCTTGGGCGGCAAAGCACCCCTGCCCTCCAACGATGACATTGAAGAGGCGGTCTTTGAGCACCTGCGTCTTTTTGGTGGGGAGGAGCAAGAGGAAGTGCTCAAGGCTTTGCGGCATTTGGCCTTGAAATGGATGAGGCGCTTGGCGGTTTTTCGGCCTCACTTGACGGGGGCGGTCTGGAAAGGTTTTGCGACCGAGCGTTCGGACATCTATTTGCAGCTCTTTTGTGACGACTCCAAAAGCGCCGAGATTGAATTGATCAACCAGGGCTTGGATTACCAAGTGAGCACGCAAAAGGGTTTTCGGGGGGAGATGGTGGACGCGCTCAGTCTGAACATCAAGCACCCGGAGCTTGGCTTGTATGTGGGCCTTCATCTCATGGTTTATGACTTTGATGATTTGCGCGGTGCGCTCAAACCCGATGCCAAGGGTAAAATTCAAAGAGGAGACGCCCAAGCCTTGGGGCGACTTTTGAGTGCCTCGGATTAACGGGAGGCCCGCCCTTTGGTTGGCTGGGTGGGCGGCCTAACGGTTTCAGAGAACAATGTTCACCCCTTTAAGAAAAGACCATCAAAACCATGACCCCTCAAAATCCATTCCTTGCCAAAAGAAGTTTGCTGACCGCGGCGGGCCTTGGGTTTGCCTTGGCGGGGCTGGGGGTGTCTTGGTGGCGAGACCAGTCCAAGAGGGATGCGGCACTGAGTTTGGAGGCGAGCACGGCTTTGTGGCAGGCGCAACTGACGTCTCTGCAAGATGAAACAGTGCCCCTCTCGCAGTACAAGGGCGTCAAGTTGGTGATTAACTTTTGGGCCACATGGTGCATGCCTTGTGTGGAGGAAATGCCTTTATTGGACGCCTTCTTTCAGCAAAATACATCAAAAGGCTGGCAAGTTCTGGGTTTGGCCATCGATCAGCCCAGTTTGGTCAAAAAATTCATGGCGCAAAGACCGGTGTCTTACCCTGTTTTGTTGGCGGGTTTGGAAGGCACGGAGTTGTCCCGCATGCTGGGTGATGTGGAGGGCGGCTTGCCTTTTACGCTCGTGCTCGACGAGTGGGGCCAGGTTGCGTTCAGGAAAATGGGCAAGTTGCATCCAGAGGACCTGCGTGCTTGGTTGAGCGTTTGAGGTCAAATGTTCTTAACGTCGGCTAAAAGCGGATAAAAAGCTTCTTAAGGCAATCCAAAGGGCGAATTTTGCCCGTCTTGGCTGTGTGGCATGCTTTTGTTGGCGTGGCGAGGCGCCTAAAAGAAGGGGTGTCAAGTTTAGATTTTGACGTCAAAAGCTTGAATATTGTGATGAATTGGTGTAAATTACACTCTTTTAACGCAAGATCGCAATATTTATGGATTTGAGAAAGCTTAAAACCCTGATTGATTTGGTGTCTGAGTCCAATGTGGCCGAACTCGAAATCACGGAGCCCGAGGGCAAGGTCCGGATCGTCAAAAGCGTGGGTGTTCAGTATACCCCAAGCGCCGGCAGCTCAGGCTTGAGCCCGATGCCGATTTCCGCCATTGATTTGGGCGTCTTGCAGCCCGGCGGACCCTCGGCGCAAGAGGCCACAAGCGCACCGACACCGCCTGCGCCTGCAGCCAGCACAGCCCATGTGGTCAAGTCGCCCATGGTGGGCACCTTTTACCGTTCAGCCAGTCCCGAGTCCGCCCCCTTTGTCGAGGTGGGTCAAGTGGTGAAAGAGGGCGAGACCATCTGCATCATTGAAGCGATGAAGATTTTGAACGAAATCGAAGCCGACAAGAGCGGCACCATCACCAAAATACATGCCCAAAACGCTCAAGCGGTCGAGTACGGCAGTGCTCTATTTGACATCGAGTGATGGGATTGAGATGTTCAAGAAAATATTAATTGCCAACCGAGGCGAGATCGCACTTCGCATTCAGCGTGCGTGCAAGGAGCTGGGCGTCAAAGCCGTCATCGTCTATTCAGAGGCCGATCGCGAGGCCAAGTACGTCAAACTCGCGGAAGAGGCCGTGTGCATCGGGCCGGCGGCGTCTGCGCAAAGTTACCTCAGCATGCCGTCCATCATCTCGGCGGCCGAGGTCACCGACTGTGAGGCGATTCATCCAGGGTATGGCTTTTTGAGCGAGAACGCAGATTTTGCCGAACGCGTGGAGAAGAGCGGCTTTCAGTTCATTGGACCCACCCCAGAGTCCATCCGAATCATGGGCGACAAAGTCGCGGCCAAGCAAGCCATGATCAAAGCCGGCGTGCCATGTGTGCCAGGCTCCGAAGGCGAGTTGTCCAGCGACCCGGCGTTGTTGAAAAAAATTGCCAAAAGCATTGGTTACCCCGTGATCATCAAGGCCGCAGGCGGTGGGGGCGGTCGCGGCATGCGTGTGGTCACCGACGAAGAGCACTTGATCGCTGCCGTGCAAACGACCAAAGCAGAGGCGCAATCGGCGTTCAGCAACCCAGCCGTTTACATGGAGAAATACCTCCAAAACCCACGCCACATTGAAATTCAAATCTTGGCCGATCAGCACAAGAACGCCGTGTATTTGGGTGAGCGCGACTGCTCCATGCAAAGACGGCACCAAAAAGTCATTGAGGAGGCCCCTGCACCTCACATCCCCAGAAAACTCATCGAAAAAATTGGTGAACGCTGTGTGGCCGCGTGCAAGCGCATCAATTACAGAGGGGCGGGCACGTTTGAATTTCTCTACGAAAACGGCGAGTTCTACTTCATTGAGATGAACACGCGCGTGCAAGTCGAGCACCCCGTGACCGAGTACATCACGCACGTCGATATTGTGAAGGAGCAAATCCGCGTGGCCGCAGGCCTCAAGCTGTCTTTCTCTCAAAAGCAAGTCACTTTCACGGGCCACGCCATTGAGTGCAGGATCAATGCCGAGGACCCCTTCAAGTTCACCCCCAGTCCTGGGCGCATCACCATGTGGCACCCACCAGGGGGCCCAGGGGTGCGGGTCGACTCGCACGCGTACACCAATTACTATGTGCCCCCTTACTACGACTCCATGATCGGCAAAATCATCGTACACGGTGACACCCGAGAGCATGCTTTGGCCAGAATGAGAACGGCCCTGGCTGAAATGGTGGTCGAGGGCATTCAAACCAACGTCCCCTTGCACCGAGAGATCATGCAAGACCCCAAGTTCATTGAGGGCGGGACCAATATTCATTATTTGGAGCATTGGCTCACCACCAGGCCCAAGACCTGACAAGTTCGATTCATAATAGAGGGCCCTTCTTGGTAAGGGCCTTTGAATTTTTAAACCCTCCACTTATTCACCCGCCATGATAGAACTGCACATCCTCGCCCCGCAAGATCAAGTGGAGAGTTTGAGCGATGTGTTGCTCGAATTGTCTGCACTCAGCGTGAGTGTGGAGGATGCCGATGCGCACACCGAGCACGAGCAAGCCCTCTTTGGCGAGCCCGGGATGCCGCCCCCCGCCAACGCCTGGATGCGCTCCAAAGTGATGGCCTTGTTTGACAACCTACACGTGCTAGAAGAGGCGCGGGCCTGTTTGCTGGGCCTTGAAGCGTTTGAGACCTGTCAAATACTCGCGCAAGTCGATGTGCCCCAAGAAGACTGGGTGCGCATCACGCAGTCACAGTTTCAGCCGGTGGCAATCACCGAGGATTTTTGGATTGTGCCCTCGTGGCACGAGGTGCCCGCTCAGGCAAAGAAGGTGATTCGTCTGGACCCGGGTTTGGCGTTTGGCACCGGTACCCATCCGACCACGCGCATGTGCTTGGGGTGGGCTGCGCAAAGGGACTTTGCCACTGAACGCGTGATGGACTATGGCTGTGGATCAGGCATTTTGGCGATTGCGGCAGTGCTTCATGGTGCACAAGAAGCCGATGGGGTGGACATCGACCCAGCCGCCGTCCAAGCCGCTGAACAAAATGCACGCGACAACCATGTGGATGCGAAGATGCGTTTGGGCCTGCCCGACATGGCTCAGGGCCCCTATGACACGGTGTTTGCCAATATTTTGGCCACGCCTTTGAAAGTGCTTGCGCCTTTGCTGTGTGGTTTGGTCAAACCAGGCGGACACTTGGTGCTTGCGGGTATCTTGGAGCGGCAAGAGGAAGAACTCAAGGCCGCCTATGCGCCGTATTGTGATTTGGACGTCAGCAATGTGAGCGAAGGTTGGATTTTGATGACCGCTCGCCTCAAGGCGCGCGAAGCTTGACTTCTTAAGGCCCACCCATGGATCACACGGAACAAGCCTTGGAGCCACAGTTTGAGCAGCAACGCATGATTTGCGCCTGTCCCCAATGCGATCAGTGGCTCGAACTTCATGAGGATCATTTGGATCAGGCCGAGGGCTGGGTGAGATGTGTGCGGTGTGAGCAAGTTTTTTTGGGCCTGGCGTGCTTGGTGGAGGAAGAACAACACGCGGGAGACGCGCCACTCACCGCGTCCCCTTATGCCAGTGCCAGGGGACAGGGCAGCACCCACGCCGCTGCGATGGGAGACGGTGCTCAAAGCGCTGATCAAAGCGCTGATCACTCCAAGCCCCTGAGCCTGGACGAGTTTTTGTACCAAAGAACACTGCAAAACAACAAACCCGCGGCGTCTCAAGTTCAGCAAGGCCCTGTGCGGCAAAGTCCCTTGGGCGCCAAGGCCTTGGCCTTGGCTCGGGAAGAAGTCAAAGCCCACCCAAGAAAGCGTTCCTGGGGATGGGCGTGGTTGACCGCGCTGATGGTCTTGGGGGCTGTGCCGCTTGGGTTCACCTTGCGCTTTAAGAATGAAGTGGCGGCCCTTTATCCCAGTTTAAAACCGCCCTTGGTGAAGATGTGCCAAGCGCTCAATTGCGAGGTCGAGTGGCCAAGAGACCTCTCAGCCTTGAGCATTGAGAGCAGCGCGCTTGAAAAAGAAGACTTGTCTGACAAAGAGGGGCGAGCCCCTGCGCAAAGCGGCTCGTCCAGTAACATGCCAAGCCCAGCCAAGCGCTTCGCCTACCACTTGAGTCTTCGCATCAAAAACAGTTTCAGCTACCCCGTGGCCCTGCCCAAAGTCAAACTCACGCTCCTGGATGAAAAGGACCAAGTGCTCCAAGTGCGCACGCTGGTGATCTCTGTGCCCCAAGACCCGCAAGTCATCAGGCCTGGGGGCTTGAATCCCTTTGTCATGCCCATTGACTTGGAGGATGCGAAAATACTGGCACCCAACGGCTACAGAGTGGAGTTGGAATAAATCCAAGACCGCACCCTTTTCAACTTTTCCCCAGTTGTCGATCAGCCTGACATTGAAACGCAACTGCCCTTTACTTTATCAACGGACCCTTGAACAACCATGGCATCTTTAATTTGTGGCTCTTTTGCTTTTGACACCATCATGAATTTTGAGGGACGCTTTGCCGAGCAAATCTTGCCCGATCAACTTCACATCTTGAATGTTTCATTTTTGGTGCCCTCCCTCAGACGTGACTTTGGTGGGTGTGCGGGCAACATCGCCTACAGTTTAAAACTCTTGGGTGGTGAGCCTTTGCCGATGGCGACATTGGGGCAAGATGGAACAACGTATCTCGAGCGTTTAAAGAGCTTGAACATCTCAACCCAGTTTATCAAAGAGGTGCCAGACGCCTACACGGCGCAGGCGATGATCATGACCGATCGTGACAACAACCAAATCACGGCCTTTCATCCAGGTGCCATGAACCAAGCGCATTTGAACGAGATCGATGCATCGCACAACATCAAAGTCGCGATCATTGCGCCCGATGGCAAAGAGGCCATGATCAACCACGCCCAGCAACTTTTTGATCTAAAAATTCCCTTCGTCTTTGACCCAGGCCAAGGGCTGCCCATGTTCAATGCAGAGGAATTAAAACGCTTCATCGAGCAAGCCACTTGGGTCACGGTGAACGACTACGAAGCCAAGATGCTTGAAGAGCGCGTGGGGCAAAGTGTGGCCGAGATGTCCAAATCTTTGAAGGGCTTGATGGTGACGCTGGGTGCCCAAGGTTGCCAGATTTGGGAGAACGGACAGAGCACGCATATTGCCCCGGTTCAAGCCAAGCAAGTTTTGGATCCCACGGGCTGTGGAGATGCTTGGCGGGGTGCTTTGCTCTTTGGGTTGGAGCAAAATTGGTCGCTTGAGCAATGCGCGCAATTGGGCAACAAATTGGGGGCCTTAAAAATCGCACACCAAGGCCCACAAAACTACCAACTCTAAAGCGCGGGCTGCACCCGAGGTGCAGTTATGAGGGCCATGCCAGGGCGCTGCTTGGCCCAAGAGGACACC
>CAIOTD010000083.1 GCA_903861115.1 uncultured Burkholderiales bacterium | reverse complement strand
TGCACCCGGTTTTGAAGGGGTGCTTGCGACTGACCATTGGCAGCTCAGAAGAAAACGATGCGCTGATCAAGGCCTTGGGCCTGATCTGCGCACAGATGCACTAGAAAAAAGTACGCGCCGGGGCACCAGACTGCCTTAAAATAAACACCCATGAGCACACCAAGAACAGCGCAAGTCACGCGCCAAACGGCAGAGACCTTGATTGATGTCCAAATTAATTTGGATGGCACTGGCTTGTCCAATTTGAACACGGGCATCGGTTTTTTTGATCACATGCTTGATCAAATCGCCCGCCACGGCCTGATTGACTTGGACATTCAAGCCAAGGGCGACTTGCACATCGATGGCCACCACACGGTGGAAGATGTCGGGATCACCTTGGGTCAAGCCTTTGCAAAAGCCTTGAGCGACAAGCGCGGTATTCGACGCTACGGGCACGCGTACGTGCCCTTGGACGAGGCCTTGAGCCGCGTGGTGGTGGATTTCTCGGGTCGTCCAGGCCTCGTGATGGATGTGCCCTTCAAGAGTTCAGTGATCGGCGCCTTTGATACGCAACTGACCTATGAGTTCTTTCAAGGCTTTGTGAACCACGCGTTCGTCACCTTGCACATTGACAATTTAAAGGGCGAGAACGCTCACCACCAAGCCGAGACCGTGTTCAAGGCCTTTGGTCGCGCGGTGCGCGCTGCGTTGGAGCTCGATCCACGGGCCCCCCATTTGATGCCGTCCACCAAAGGCTCGCTGTAAAATTGAGCTTGGGCGGGTCCATGGCATCCAAGCGGCTTGGCGCAGCGTGGTTTTGAAAGCGGGACGCTTTCGGGCGCACGGTCTGTTGAACGGGCAAGCACTTCGCGCCGACTTCACCCAAGAACGGTATGATTTGTTCACTGACACGCATCATTTTTTTCAATCCTTCATGAGCTCCTCGCATGCCTAAAGTTGTTGTCATTGATTATGGAATGGGCAACCTGCGCTCCGTTGAACAAGCCATCAAGCACGTGGCTGCGCCCTTGGGGTTTGAGGTGAGCATCACGCACGAGCCCGAACTTGTGCGCGCGGCCGAGCGAGTGGTCTTGCCCGGTCAAGGCGCCATGCCCGATTGCATGGCGCACCTCAAAGCCTCTGGCCTTTTGGAGGTCCTTTTAGAGAGCGCAAAAAATAAGCCGCTGTTTGGGGTGTGTGTGGGCATGCAAATGCTTTTGGACGAGAGTTTTGAAAGTGACACCCAGGTGCCCACCCCTTGTTTGGGCTTGATGCCTGGACAGGTCAAGCGCTTTGAGCTGGCGGGTCGACTGCAAGCGGACGGTGCGCGCTACAAAGTGCCGCAAATGGGATGGAACCAAGTCGCCCAGGTGCGAGAGCACCCCATTTGGGCGGGGGTGCCGCAAAACAGTTACTTCTATTTTGTGCACAGTTATTACGCTCAACCGTCCGATGCGCACCACACTGTAGGGGAAACTGAGTACGGCGAACGCTTTACCTCCGCCATAGCGCGCGATAATATTTTCGCAACCCAGTTCCATCCTGAAAAAAGTGCCGACAAGGGGTTGGCCCTCTATAGGAATTTTTTATCCTGGAGACCTTGATTTTTTTGTTTTTTATTCGTTGGTGTCACGTCTGGGCACCGTCTCACTTTTGTGTGGACATCTCTGTATCTAAAGCACACTTCTAACCATGTTATTGATCCCCGCCATTGATTTAAAAGACGGTCACTGTGTTCGCCTCAAACAAGGTGACATGGACCAATCCACCACGTTTTCAGAAGACCCCTCGCAGATGGCGCTCAAATGGGTCGACCAAGGTGCGAGAAGACTGCACTTGGTGGATTTGAACGGCGCCTTTGCCGGCAAGCCCCAGAACTACAACGCCATTCGTTCCATCTTGAAGGCCGTGGGAGATGACATCCCTGTGCAACTGGGGGGCGGTATTCGGGATTTGGACACCATTGAGAAATACATCGATGGCGGTATACGTTACGTGATCATTGGCACAGCGGCCGTTAAAAACCCAGGCTTCTTAAAGGACGCTTGCTCGGCCTTTGGGGGGCACATCATTGTGGGCCTGGACGCCAAGGACGGCAAAGTGGCGACCGACGGGTGGAGCAAATTGACCGGTCACGAGGTGGTTGATTTGGGAAAGAAGTTTGAAGACTATGGGGTGGAGTCGATCATTTACACCGACATTGGTCGAGACGGCATGCTCTCAGGCATCAACATCGAAGCCACGGTTCGTCTTGCACAAGCCTTGAGCATTCCCGTGATCGCGTCCGGGGGACTGTCCAACATGGCCGACATTGAGCAACTCTGCGCGGTTCAAGACGAGGGCATTGAGGGCGTGATTTGTGGTCGCGCCATTTATTCGGGTGACTTGGACTTTGCAGCTGCGCAGGCCCGTGCAGACGCATTGGACAACCTTTAATGCTTGCCAAACGCATCATCCCTTGCCTGGATGTGACTGCAGGTCGGGTTGTCAAGGGTGTCAATTTCGTGTCCTTGAGAGATGCGGGGGACCCTGTTGAAATCGCGGCCCGTTACAACGACCAAGGGGCCGATGAGTTGACCTTTTTAGACATCACGGCGACCAGCGATGAGCGCGAGATGATTTTGCACATCATTGAGGCGGTCGCCTCCCAAGTCTTTATTCCTTTGACCGTGGGCGGGGGCGTGAGGACCGTTGAAGATGTGCGTCGCCTCTTGAATGCAGGGGCCGACAAGACGAGTTTCAACTCGGCCGCCATTGCCAACCCGCAAGTGATCAAAGAGGCTTCGCGCAAATACGGCTCACAATGCATTGTGGTGGCGATCGATGCCAAAAAGCGTGTGCCTGCCGAGGAGGCCCGCTTGGATGCCAATGGACTGCCCCTTGGGCCGGGTTGGGATGTGTACAGCCACGGCGGGCGCAAATCGGTGGGTCTTGATGCGGTGCAGTGGGCCCGCCAAATGGCGGCGTTTGGCGCCGGTGAAATCTTGCTCACCTCCATGGACAAAGACGGCACCAAGTCGGGCTTTGATTTGGGTCTCACGCGCGCGGTGAGTGAGGCCGTGAACGTGCCCGTGATCGCGTCCGGGGGCGTGGGCACCTTGGAGCACTTGGCCGATGGCATCGAGTTGGGTCGAGCCGATGCGGTGCTGGCGGCGAGCATTTTTCATTACGGTGAGTACACCATTCAAGAAGCCAAAGCGTGCCTCAAAGCACGCGGCATTGCGACACGGTCTTAAATTTTTTCTTTCCTTGAAGGTTTTTTCACCATGGTGAACAATTGGATGAAGCAAGTTCGCTTTGATGCGCAAGGTCTTTTGCCGGTGATCGCGCAAGAGGCGAGCACGAAAGATGTGTTGATGTTCGCCTGGATGAACCAAGAGGCCTTGGAGCGCACCTTGGAGAGCGGTCAAGCGGTTTACTTCAGCCGCTCTAGAAACCGGCTGTGGTACAAGGGCGAGGAGTCGGGTCATGTGCAACGGGTGCAGGAGATGCGACTCGATTGTGACCAAGATGTGTTGCTGTTGATGGTTACTCAAGAGGGGCACGTGCCCTCGATTGCCTGCCACACGGGGCGACACAGTTGCTTTTATCTCAAAATGAACGAGGCTTTGGGCTCGTCTAGCAAAGCGCCCCATGCGGTCGTGCCTGAATGGACGGCAGCGGAGCCCGTGATCAAAGAGCCCGCCAGCATTTACAAGCAGCCCCATGCCTAACCGGGCGTGGGATGCCATGCGCCCTGTGGCATTTACTTTTTAACTTTTTTTATTCACTGAACTTTATGTCCACCCCCTCAAACCTTGATCGACTCCAAGCTGTGATCGAGTCCAGAAAACCCAAGCATGGCGGCGACCCCGAGAAGAGCTATGTGGCCAGACTTTTGCACAAAGGGCCGGATGCCATTTTGAAGAAAATTGGGGAAGAGGCGACCGAGGTTGTGATCGCTGCGAAAGATTTGGCGGTCGAAAAAAATGAGGCCAACACCCAGGCCCTCATTGGTGAGATGGCCGATCTGTGGTTTCACAGCATGGTGGCCTTGGCGCATTTTGATCTGAGCACCGAGCAAGTGCTCGCAGAGCTTGCCAGGCGAGAGGGCTTGAGTGGGCTGGAAGAGAAGGCCTTGAGAAAAGCCCTCTCAAGAGAGCAAGAGCAAACGATGGGCCCTAAAACTTAGTGTGCGCGCCTGCGTTCCCTGCGCAAAGCTCTGCACCGTTTTTTTTATTTCAATTGACTGTTCCTCACCATGAGCACTTCCCCCACAACACTCGCCCAAACGCCAACCCACCCCCACGAGCACGATGAGCACTGCATCTTTTGCAAGATCGTTGCGGGCACCATCCCTTCTAGAAAAGTGTATGAAGATGACGATCTCTTGGCCTTTCATGACATCAATCCTTGGGCGCCGATTCATTTTTTGATCATTCCCAAAGCGCACATTGCGTCCATGGCGCAATTGACGCCGTCCAACGAAGCCCTCATGGGCAAAATCATGGTGAAAGCGGGCGAGTTGGCGCTTCAAGAGGGGGCCGTGCCCTACCCCGAGGGCGGCTTTCGCACCGTCGTCAACACCGGTCGCCATGGCGGTCAAGAGGTGCATCACTTGCATGTGCATGTGTTGGCGGGTGAGCGGCCTTGGCAAAAAATTTAACGCTTTCAAGGCAAAGCCCCGTGCTTTGAACTTTTTGCGAATCCCTTTTCGAATGCAAAGAGCCCACGGGGCTCTTTTCTTTTGGGCTTTTGGACTTTTTAAAGGTTTTTAATCCCTTGGGGCGGTTTAGTCGCCCTCATGGATAATAGAATAAGGCTTAATCAACGGTAGAAGACGCGCTGTGCGTTTTCATTTCTTGCTTTAAGGGAGAGAGTTTCATGGGTTCATTTTCGATATGGCATTGGCTGATCGTTTTGTTGATCATCATTTTGGTGTTTGGAACCAAAAAGCTCAAAAATATCGGTTCCGACTTGGGTGGAGCGGTCAAAGGCTTCAAAGACGGCATGAAGGATGGCCAGGCGACGCCCGAGGAGCATGCCCCTGGTGCGCAAGCCACGAGCACACCGCCTGTGTCCCATCAGCCGGATCAAAACACCATTGACGTTCAAGCCAAGCACAAAGTTTAAGCGCCATCGTGTCATCTTCATCCCTCTCAACCCCATTGCGACGCCATGATTGACCTTGGTATTTCAAAATTGGCCCTGATCGGTGCGGTCGCACTGATTGTGATTGGTCCTGAGAAGTTGCCAAAGGTTGCGCGCACCGTGGGCACCTTGATCGGCAAGGCGCAACGCTACGTCTCCGACGTCAAGGCCGAGGTCAACCGCGCCATGGAGCTCGATGAGCTCAAGAAGATGAAAGAGACGATGGAGTCGGCTGCGCAAAATGTGCAGCAAAGTTTTAACGACACGACCCATGCGTTTGAGAAAGATTGGAAAGAGGCGACCAGTGGACTGGACTCGACCGATCTCATGACAAGCACATCGATGGGCTACGACGCCCCGCTTTACATGCCCCAGTACCGCCATCCAGGTAAAAAGTGGCGTTTAAAGCAGACGGCGACCCCCAAGTGGTACAAAGCGCGCGCGGGTGTTCGCACCAAGGCCTTGTCGGGCGCTGCAAGGGTCGCGCGTTTTAGGCCACGCAAGGATGTTGGCTTTGGCTCCACCAACCCCTAAAAGCTACAAGCCTTGAGAGCGATCAAGAAGTCGCCGCTCTCAACTGTTCGAACCATTTCAAACCCTTGATTTTGCATCTCCCATCCTCTTCCTTCTATGTCTGATCAACCGCATTCCTCTACCTCCCTTGCCACGCAACATGACGTCTCTGCTGAGGTGGCG
>CAIOTD010000082.1 GCA_903861115.1 uncultured Burkholderiales bacterium | reverse complement strand
ATCTTGGCGCTGGAGGGTATTCAAGACGATGCCCGCGCACAAGTGGATTTCCCGCGTCATGGTGTCAAGTGGTTGGCGCTTTCACTTGCAAAATTAACCCAGATTGATTGATGGGCTTGCGGCCTTGAGCTCAAGGCCCAAACATTTACGCCAAAATGGTCTCTGAAGTAAAGCAGTCTTTGAAACTAAAGAGGGATGACGTAAAGAAGATGGAAGCCAAGATCAGCATGACGGGCAGCAGCAATTCGCTCACCCAGGCCGACTCTTCGCTTAGACTTGAAAGCACGCCAAGCGCCAAGGCCACACAAGCAAAAATGGCTGCCCACGTAAAAGCGAAGATCAAAAAAGCTCTCCAATTTGAGACGCAAGCAATGCCTGAGAAAAACATGCTTTTTGGCACGCTCACGCCATGCCAAAACACCAAGGCGGGGGCGTGCCAAAAGAGACTGGAGAAGGGGATGTACAAAATGAGCGCCAGCCACATCGCTTGTTGGAAGTCACTCTTCATGATGAGCTCTTTGGTCAGGGTGCTTCCGACCAAATAAAACTTGGCAAAACTGCCCCCATCGACCAAGGCCGATAAGCCTGCCAAGATCAAAAAGCCAAGGGCATAAAAAACACCCAAGATCAGCATTTGTTTGGATTTTTCTTTGGAGATGCGAAAGGCGCAAAAGAGCGTTAAAGGTCTGGGAAATTTTCCTGCAAGCGCTTCTTGCGCGCCGGCCATGAGCCCCAAACTTGCACTTGGAATCAAGACGAGTCCAATGACGCCGCCGATCAAGGGAATCATGGAGACCAGGGACATCAAGGCCATGAACATCAAAAACAGACCCGTCAATGCAATGGGCTGGCGCACATAGGTTTTCGCCCCTTGTTTGACCCAAAGGGCACCTGTACGGGCTGGAACAATGTTTAATTTCATGATGTCTAGGGTTTGAGAAATAGCAGCGGGCCGAGCTTAAAAAAGAAGATGGCTCACGGGACTTTGAACCCTGAGTTTTAAAATGTTTTCAAAATGCTTGGGGTCGTGGGCCTTTAAAAGATTGGCTTCACGGGGAAGATGAAAATCCCAAAGTCGAGAGATCCAAAAACGAAGCGCTGCAGCTCTTAACAAGGGATTGAAGAGCTTTCTTTCTTGCCGCGTGAAGGGTCGCACAGATTGGTAGGCCTCTAAAAATGCATGCATTCGCTCTTCAATGAATGCACCCGTGGACAAGTCAATGCACCAATCGTTCAGGCAAACTGCAATATCAAACAGCCAAGTATCGGTGCCAGCAAAGTAAAAGTCAAAAAAACCTGTGAGATGCTCGCCATCAAACATGACATTGTCTCTGAACAAGTCGGCATGGATGGCGCCTTTGGGCAAACTGGCATACAGCGAGGTTTGAGACAAGTTCAGCTGAAAAGCAATTTCCTGCTCAAGCAATGCTTTGTGATCCCTGTCCAAAAACTCGAGAATGCTGGGTGCTGTTTCTAGCCACCACTTTAGACCCCTTAAATTGGGTTGTGTGCGAGCATAGTCTTGACCAGCAAGATGCATTTGTGCCAGCATTTGCGCAACCGTTGCACAGTGCTTTGTGCTGGGTTCGAGGTGGCTTTTGCCGCTCAATCGGTTGACCAATGCAGCGGGTTTGCCCGCCACTTCAAAGAGCAACTCCCCTTGGCTGTTGACTTGTGGGTCCGGCACAGGGATGCCCTTGTTGGCCAAATGTTTCATCAAATGAAGATAAAAAGGCAATTCCTCCTTGCTGAGTCGTTCAAAGAGCGTGAGCACATAGCGAGCAGGCGTTGGGGCCAGAGGGTCAGTTGGCGTGCAGTCTAGGAAATAATTGGTGTTTTCAATGCCACCTTCAATGCCTTTGAGCTCCAAGGCTTGCCCCAAACTCAGTTGATCTAAAAGGGCTTGAGCCTCTTGGATGGTGACTTGTGTGAATACGGCCATTTAAAAAAACACATTCAAAGTTATAAGGAGCAAGGACAAATGCAAAAAATCAGTTCTGTTTCAGTGGGCACGCGTTTTTGGGTGGAAAGAAAAATTTATTCACTCAGACTCGGATCGCCTAGCCTCTCACGGCAAGACAATGTTCTTGGGTCTCAAAGCTGATTGTAGAGGTCTTCTCCCTGGATGCGTTGTCAGGCTGAAATTTTTAGTCATTTGGGTCGGGTGGGCCTTGAATTTTTTATTTCTTTTGGGGTTGAAATCCCCCGCTTCAAGGGCAAAATACCCCCATGCAAGAAGAAAAACCACTTTTACTGCTCGTTGACGGCTCAAGCTACCTTTACCGGGCCTTTCATGCCATGCCCGATTTGAGGGCGACGCCCTCAGACCCAACGAGTCCTGCAACGGGGGCGATTCGAGGCATGATCAACATGATGCAAAGTCTTAAAAAAGACTTTCCGACTGATTTTGCAGCCTGTGTGTTTGATGCCAAAGGCCCAACCTTCAGAGATGAATGGTACCCGCAGTACAAAGCGCACCGCTCACCCATGCCGGATGATTTGCGCACTCAAATTGATCCCATTCACGAAGTGGTTCAGCTTCTTGGCTGGCCGGTGCTGAACGTGCCCGGTGTCGAGGCCGATGATGTGCTTGGCACCTTGGCCAAATTGGCAAGCGCTCAAGGCTTTAGAGTGGTGATCTCCAGTGGAGACAAAGACATGAGTCAGTTGGTCGATGAGCACATCATGATCTTTGACACCATGAACCAAAAAAAGCGAGATGAAGAGGGTGTGCTCAAAGAATTTGGCGTGCCCCCGCAGCGCATGATTGATTACCAGACCCTGGTGGGTGATGCGGTTGACAATGTGCCCGGCGTGCCCAAAGTGGGTCCCAAAACTGCAGTGAAGTGGTTGACCCAGTACGGCTCCTTGGACGGCGTGATCGCAAATGCGGCAGAAATTACTGGTGTGGTTGGCGAGAATTTGCGCAACGCATTGGAGTGGTTGCCCATGGCCAAAAAACTCGTGACGATCAAAACCGATTGTGACTTGGGTGCTTATTTGCAAAAACTCCCTGACTTTGACGATTTGAAAATGACCCCGCCCCAGTCGGCGGGGTTGGTTGATTTTTGTGAGAAATATGGCTTCAAGGGCTTGGTGAAAACCTTTGGCGCCTCAGGTGCCAGTCGCTCTTTGGCGCCTTCCAACGCTGCCCACGCAAGTTTGGCCGACGACAGTGAACGGCCACCTGGGCAGGACTTGTTTGGAGATTTGGCGCCCAAACCCTCGACAATCGAAGAACGCCACTATCAGTGCATCACCACATGGGAGCAATTTGAGCGTTCCTTTGAGGCCATTCAACGGGCCCCTTTGGTCAGCTTGGATACGGAGACCGATTCATTGGTTCAAATGAATGCGCAGTTGATTGGCATCAGTTGGTCGATCAAGCCCGGTGAAGCCGCCTACATTCCACTTGGGCATGACTTGGAGATCGGGCAAACACAGTTGAAGCTTGAAGAGGTCTTGAGTCGACTCAAGCCTTGGTTAGAGGATGCGGGTGCACACAAATTGGGTCAGCACTTTAAATACGACAGACACGTCTTTGCCAATCACGGCATTGAGGTCAAGGGCTATGTGCACGACACCATGCTGGAGAGTTATGTGCTTGAGGTGCACCGACCTCATGGTTTAGAGAGTTTGGGTCAACGTCACTTGGCCCGAACGGGGCTGTCTTATGAAGACGTGTGTGGCAAAGGCGCACAACAAATTCCCTTTGCCAGGGTCAGCCTTGAGCGGGCCACACAATATGCTTGCGAAGATGCCGACATGACGCTGGAAGTCCATGAGGTGCTGTGGCCTCGACTGGAAGAGGACGAGAAGCTTGCCTTTATTTACCAGCTGGAAATTGACAGCAGCGAGGCCTTGTACCGAGTCGAGCGCAATGGGGTGATGATCGATGCAAAAACGCTAGAGACGCAAAGTGCTCAATTGGGAGAACGCATTGCGCAGTTGGAGTCGCAGGCGCATGAACTGGCAGGAGAGGACTTCAACCTAAGCTCGCCCAAACAAATTGGAGAGATCTTTTTTGAAAAGCTGGGTTTACCGATCATCAAGAAAACGGCCAAAGGTGCACCCAGTACAGATGAAGAGGTGTTAGAAAAGCTGGCACTCGATTACCCCTTGCCAGCGAAGATCTTGGAGCACCGCGGTTTGAGCAAGCTTAAAAGCACGTATACCGACAAGTTGGCCACATTGATCAACCCCAGGACTTTTCGGGTTCACACGCACTATGCCCAAGCCGTTGCGGTCACGGGCCGCTTGTCCAGCAACGATCCCAACTTGCAAAACATTCCCGTTCGCACGCCTGAGGGGCGCAGAGTCAGGGAAGCCTTTGTGGCCCCTTTGGGGAGTGTCATCGCAAGCGCCGATTACAGTCAAATTGAATTGCGCATCATGGCCCACACCAGTGAGGATGAGGCGCTGATGAAAGCCTTTCACGAGGGGGTTGATGTGCACCGCGCAACGGCAGCAGAGATTTTTGGTCTTCCTCAGCAAGAGGTGAGCGCCGAGCAACGCAGGTACGCAAAGGTGATCAATTTTGGCCTGATTTATGGCATGAGTGCCTTCGGATTGGCCAAGGCTTTGGGCATCGATAATTCGGCGGCCAAGCTCTACATTGAGCGTTACTTTGAGCGTTTTTCTGGCGTGAAGCGCTACATGGAGTCAACCCGCATCAGTGCCAAGGCCAAGGGGTATGTCCAAACTGTTTTTGGGCGACGCTTGTATTTGCCTGAAATCAACTCTCCCAACGGGCCACGTCGTGCCGGTTCTGAGCGGGCTGCGATCAATGCGCCCATGCAAGGCACCGCTGCAGATTTGATCAAGATGAGCATGATCAAAGTTCAGCATGCTTTGGACTCAAACGCGCTCAAGACCAAAATCATCATGCAAGTGCACGATGAATTGGTGTTTGAGGTCCCTCAAAATGAGTTGGAATGGGTTCAGCAAAATGTACCTCTGTTGATGTCCCAAGTCGCAACGCTTAAAGTGCCTTTGATTGCCGAACTTGGATTTGGTTTGAACTGGGATCTTGCGCATTGAGCACATCGGGCAACGATTGAACAAAAGGGCTTGAACTGAATGGATTTGTTAAAGCGTTTAGAAATGAGTACGCGTCGTGTCGCACTCAAGCGCGTCTTGGGCGTTGGCTACGCCTTGGCCGCTTCTCCTTTGGTGGCTCAAACCGCCATTCGCACAAGCTCTGAGGGCCTGGACACGGCAGAGGTGATGGTCGAACGAGAGGGCTACAAGTTTCCCGTCTTTGTGGCCAAACCCAGCAATCGCTCAAATTTGCCTGTGGTGCTTGTCATCTCTGAGATCTTTGGTGTGCACGAGTACATTGCCGACGTTGCCAGGCGATTTGCACATGCGGGTTACTGCGCCATTGCGCCAGAGTTGTTTGTTCGCCAAGGCGACCCAAGCGACTATGCGCAATTGGCGAAGCTCCAAACGGAGTTGATTGACAAAGTGCCTGATCAGCAAGTGATGGCCGATTTAGATGCCTGTGTGCTTTGGGCTCAAGCGCAAGGCTTTGATATAGATCGCTTGGGCATCAATGGCTTTTGTTGGGGTGGACGCATTGCTTGGCTTTATGCCGAGCATCAAAAAAGGCTCAAAGCCGCGGTGGCATGGTATGGTCGACTCCAAGGGGCGCACACCCCCTTTGCACCTGCGCACCCCATCGAGCAGCTCAATGCTTTGCGAGCGCCTGTTTTGGGCTTGTATGGAGATCGCGATGCCTCCATCCCACTTGCATCCATTGAACGCATGAAAATGGAAATGCAAGAAGCGGCAAAGTTGGGCGTGAAGGCCGCGCAACAAAGTCGCTTTGTCATTTATCCCGGTGTGGGGCATGCATTTCATGCAGACTACCGAGCCTCTTATGTACCTCAAGCGGCAGTGGACGGTTGGGCGCAGACCTTGGCGTGGTTCAAAGCCTTGCTTTGAGCCTGGTGTTTTCAGTGGTTGAACAAGTAATTTGAAGTTTGGCGGTGAGAATGGATTTGACTTTAGCGGCGATAATTTTTGGCACCCTGATGTGTGGCGTTGGGAGCGTCCTCGTGGCCTTTGTGCTTGCCAAAGCTTTGTTGAGTCGATTTCAGCAGCACATGCTCAGTTTGGCTGCAGGCGCACTGCTGGCCACGGCCTTCTTGCATCTCTTGCCTGAGGCCTTTGGCTCGGGTGCTTCACCGAGTCATTTGTTCATGACTTTGTTGGTGGGCTTGATTTTTTTCTTCTTGCTCGACAAAGCAGAACTTTGGCACCATGGACATGAGCATGCACAGGAGGCGCATGATGAGCACGTGCACGAGCATGGACACGCGCATTCGCCTTCAAGCGCGCACGCCCAGCATGCCCACGCCGCTGTCAAAGTGGGTGGTTGGTCAGTCCTTTTGGGCGATAGTGTTCACGCCTTTGGTGACGGCATCATGGTCGCAGGTGCGTTCATGGCCGATTTGAACTTGGGGTATGCGGCAAGTGTTGCCGTCTTGGCACATGAAATCCCTCACCACATGGGAGACTTGACGGTCTTGGCCAGCTCAGGGGGTGTGAAGAACCGGGCGTTGTTTAAATTGTCCTTGGCGGGCCTGGTCACCACGCTTGGCGGTGTGTTGGCCTATGGCTTGTTGGAGGGGCGAGAGCAATGGGTGCCCTATATGCTGAGCATTGCAAGCAGCAGTTACTTGTATGTGGCACTGGCCGACCTCATCCCACAGCTGCAAAAACGTTTGACGGCACGGGCCACTGTGCATCAAATCTTATGGCTTTTTGCTGGCATGGGGCTGGTGAATTTAACGCAAATTCTTTTTCATTGATGGGGTGGCTCTTTTTTCCGTCCATGGGACGGGATTGAGGCCAACAAGATCAAGTTGAGGGCTCGTGTTGAGCGCACGGCATGCCAGGTGTTCTTGACCACTCGCTCCAGCTGCCTGCATACAGGGCTGTCTGTGCGAATCCGGCCAAGTGCATGGCCAGTAGATTGGGCACTGCACTCACACCGCTGCCGCACTGATGCACCACAGTGGAAGGATCTCGTCCGTTCAAGAGCGTTAAAAACTCTTCTCGCAACAGTGCTTTTGACTTGAACAAGCCCTCTTGGGTGAAATTTTCGTTGAACGGGCGATTCAGCGCGCCAGGGATGTGTCCGGCAATCGGATCCAGGGGCTCTTGCAGGCCCAGGAAACGCGGCTTTCCCCTCGCATCAATCAAAGTTTGCTGGCCTGCGTTCAAGTCCTTGAAGACCGCATCCATGGTTTTGAGCTGCAAGCGTGAAGCGGACAAAGGGTAGGGCGTTTGAGGCGCGAAAGTTTGTGGGGCGCTCTCTTGGGTGGCACTCGATTGAACGTCTCCACCCATCAGTTGCCAATGCGCAAAGGCGCCATCCAAGACGGCAACGTGGTCGTGTCCACACCATTTGAGCATCCACCAAAGACGACCGCAGAAGTTGTTTTGGTTCCGGTCATAAACCACCACCTGTGTGTTGGCTTGAATCTGAAAGCCCCCCAACCACTTTGCAAAATGCGCTCTGCTCGGCAAAGGGTGTCTGCCAGCGTTGATTGCCAAGTGGGGTTCATGCGCGCTCAAGTCATGGCCCAAGTCAGCAAAATGTGCATGTGCGATGTGTTCTTTCTCGAATTGAGACCTTCCCCAATGTTCATCTGAGAGGTCATAACTCACGTCAAAGATCAAAAGCGAAGGGGCTTTTTGATGCGCATGAGGCCGCGCGTTGGGCAACAAAGAGGCAAGCTCTTTTGCGCTGATCAAGTCGTCGAAATAGGTCATGGTTGCATTGAGGGAGTTCGGTTGACCAAGAGAGGCCATTTTTCTATGGCAGCCACTCTTGTGTCAAACTGACCTGTGGCCAAAGGGGATCGTCACTTGGTGAGTGGGTCTTGTGTGAAATTCAACTTGTTGCGGTACCACTCGTGAAAGTGCTGCATGCCATCTTCCATGGGGCTTTGATAGGGGCCGACTTCGTTTTGACCGCGTTGAAACAAAGCCCACCTGCCAGCGTCCATGCGTTCAGCGATCTCATCATCCTCAGCGCACGTTTCCATGTAAGCGGCTTGCTGGGCTTGAACAAATGCGGGCTCAAAATCAACAATTTCTTCTGGGTAAAAGAATTCAATTTTGTTGAGTGTCTTTCTTGGCCCCATTGGCCACAGGGTAGAGACGGTCAGCACATGCGGGTACCACTCCACCATAATGTGCGGGTAATAGGTCAACCAAATGGCGCCTTGCGTGGGCACTTGGCCCCCGCGGTAATTGAGCAAGGCTTTTTGCCATTTTTCATAGATGGCACTGCCCGATTGGCGCAGTTGATTGGCCACCCCCACCGTTTGGACAGAATACTCAGGTTTGAATTCCCAACGCAGATCCTCGCACTCAACAAACTGGCCTAAACCTGGATGAAAGGGGCCCACGTGGTAATCCTCAAGGTAGACCTCCACAAAGGTCTTCCAGTTGTAGTTGCATTCATGCAACTCAACTTGGCCCAAGTTGTAGACATCAAAGCGCAACGCATCATTGGGGCCCATGTTGGCCAGATCTAGATTGATGTCTCGTGCATTTTGTTCAAAAAGCAAACCGTTCCAGCTTTGAAGAGGGTAGTTTTGTAAGTCCAGGCAAGGGTCTTTGGCAAAATGAGGGGCACCCAGCAGTTGTCCTGATTGCGAATAAGTCCAGCGGTGCAGTGGACACACAATGTTGCCCCCAGAGGCTTGATTGTTTGCATACAGATTGCCCCGGCCTTTCAAGATCACGGCCTGGCGGTGACGGCACACATTGGAGATCAATTCGATGCCTTGAGGTGTTCTGACCAAGGCTCGGCCTTCACCCTCGTGTTCCAAAGCGTAGTAATCCCCTACGTTGGGCACACACAGTTCATGGCCAACGTATTTGGGGCCATTTGCAAAGAGTAATTTCATCTCGCGCTCATAAAGCGCTTGATCAAAATAGCAATCGACTGGAAGTTGGCTTGATGCCGGCTGCAGTTGAAGACTTAAATCAGACATAGGGACCTGACCTAAAGACTCCCCACAGGGAGAATAGTAAGAACCGGGAAATTCCGGAGGGAACCTCGTATTATATATTTATAACGCATCTTTGGTGTTTCTCGCCTGCAATACGTTTTGGAAAGTGACATATTGCGTTTTGGAACTTCATTTCGAGCGTTGCGATGCATTTTTACCCGTTGGACTTGTGGTTTTTTTGCACGCATTGTGAGCCTGCGGATTGCAGACGGCGCGATGGGTGAGATGAATAAACTTTGATTTTGAGTGGTCTGGGAGAAAACCCGTGACCATCGGGTGAACAGATGATCTAATATGCACCTGGAAACACAATCATGTGTGTAAACTTTTTAATTAATTGCATAGCACGGCAAGCCCCAAATTTCACCCATCAAACCCGTGAAGTTTTCTTGTCTTGAGCTCGAGGATTCAAATGGCCAAAAGTAAATCCGCTTCAAACTTGGACGACGAGTCTCCCCAGTCGTATGAACTCGCCTTAGAAGAGTTGGAGGGATTGGTGCAGCAAATGGAGTCGTCTCAGTTGCCGCTTGATCAACTTTTACAGGCTTATCAGCGCGGGGCCCTGTTGCTTAAGTTTTGCCGAGAAAAGTTAACGACCATTGAAGACCAAATCAAGGTCTTGGACGAGGGGCATTTAAAAACTTATACGGATGCCCATTGATGGGAGCGAGGTGATGGTGTTTGAACTTTCCAATTGGTCTCGTGAACAACTGGTGTTGATCGAGCAAGCGTTGAGCGAGTGGGTCCCAAGCCAAGCAGGTGCCAATTTGGGTGAGAGCATGCGCTATGCGGTGCTTGGCGGTGGGAAACGTTTGCGTCCGCTTTTGTGCTTGGCCACGAGGCGAAGCATGCGCATGCAAGTGCCTGAGGCCGCCATGGCCTCGGCGCACGTCTTCGATCAAGCCGCCTTGAGAGCGGCTTGTGCACTGGAGCTCATCCATGCCTACTCGTTGGTGCACGATGACATGCCGTGCATGGACGATGACGTCTTGCGCAGAGGCCTGCCCACTGTGCATGTGCAGTTTGGACAAGCCATGGCACTGCTCTGTGGGGATGCGTTGCAGGCCCTGGCCTTTGAGCTTTTAACGCCCAGTGAGAGTTTGGTGCCTGCCCGTGTGCAAGCCTCACTTTGCCGTCACTTGAGTCAAGCCGCGGGTTACGCTGGCATGGCTGGCGGACAAGCCATTGACCTGAGCAGCGTGGGGGCAACATTGACGCAAGTTCAGTTGCAAGAGATGCATGCCAAAAAAACGGGTGCGCTCTTGCATGCCTGCGTGATGATGGGCGCATCTTGTGCGGATGAGGGGCTTTTAAGTCCGACGATGGCAAGCGCTTTGTCCACCTATGCAAAAGCATTGGGTTTGGCTTTTCAGGTGGTGGATGATATATTGGATGTGATTTCGGACACGAAAACACTTGGCAAAACGGTGGGGAAAGATGCGGCCCACGAAAAGCCCACCTTTGTGTCATTGCTCGGCTTGAGCGGTGCGCAATCTTATTCCCAGAGCTTGTATCAAGAGGCCAATGATGCACTCCTTGGCTCGGGATTGAAAGATGTCCAGGCGCTCAGCGCCTTGGCCGATGTTGTGATTAAGAGAAAGAGCTGACATGACCGAACTATTGAATGCCATTGAAGACCCTGCCGATGTGAGACGCTTGTCTCGCGGGCAACTCAAGGGCTTGGCGCAAGAGCTCAGGGCCTTCCTTTTGGAGAGTGTTGCTCGAACAGGTGGGCACCTCAGTTCCAACTTGGGAACGGTCGAGTTGTCCATCGCATTGCACTATGTTTTCAATACGCCTTACGACCGCTTGGTCTGGGACGTGGGTCATCAGACCTATTCGCACAAAATTCTGACAGGACGTCGTGATCGCATGGACACGCTCAGGCAATTGGGGGGCTTGAGTGGTTTTCCAAGGCGACAAGAAAGCGAGTTCGACGCATTTGGGACAGCGCACTCATCGACCAGTATTTCGGCGGCGCTTGGGATGGCAATTGCTGCGCATCTCAAAGGTGAGGATCGCAGATCGGTGGCGATCATTGGGGATGGGGCCATGACCGCGGGCATGGCGTTTGAGGCGATGAACAACGCGGGAGTTGCCAAAGGCAATTTGCTGGTCATTTTGAACGACAACGACATGTCCATCAGCCCCCCAGTGGGCGCTTTGAATCGTTATTTGGCGCAGTTGATGAGTGGTCGCTTTTATTCGGCCGCCAAAGAAGTGGGTAAACAAGTGCTCAAAAATGCACCTCCCTTGTTCGAGTTGGCCCGGCGATTTGAAGAGCATGCCAAAGGCATGGTGGTGCCCGCCACCCTTTTTGAAGAGTTTGGTTTCAATTACATTGGCCCCATTGATGGCCATGATCTGGACTCGTTGGTGCCTACACTTGAAAATATTCGTCAACTGAGTGGCCCTCAGTTCTTGCATGTGGTCACCAAAAAAGGGCAGGGCTACAGCTTGGCAGAAAAAGACCCTGTCACTTACCACGGACCCGGTAAATTTGATTCCAGCGTGGGCATCGTTCCTCCCTCAACACCGCCCAAGAAGACCTTTACTCAAATTTTTGGAGAGTGGGTTTGTGACATGGCCCAAAAAGACCATCGGCTCATTGCCATCACGCCCGCCATGCGTGAGGGCTCTGGCTTGGTCGAGTTTGAGCGACGCTTTCCAGAGCGCTATTTTGATGTCGGCATTGCTGAGCAACATGCCTTGACCTTTGCGGCCGGTTTGGCCTGTGAAGGCTTCAAGCCCGTCGTGGCCATTTACTCTACTTTTTTGCAACGAGCCTACGACCAATTGATCCATGATGTGGCATTGCAAAAATTGCCCATGGTCTTGGCCTTGGACCGGGCGGGAATTGTGGGGGCCGATGGCGCCACACACGCGGGTGTTTTTGATATTCCTTTTTTGCGATGTGTGCCCAATGTCAGCATTGCGACACCAGCCGATGAGGCGGAGACGCGCGCACTTTTGTGTTCAGCCTACGAACAAGACCATTGTGTGGCTGTCAGGTATCCCAGAGGCTCGGGCGTGGGTCAAGCTGTCCAGTCTGATTTGAGCGCTTTGCCGTTTGGCAAAGGTGAGCTCAAAAGAGGGGGGAAGAAAATTGCGATCGTGGCGTTTGGACCCTTGTTGTATCCTGCGTTGAGCGTTGCAGAAAAGCTGGACTTGACGGTGCTCAATATGCGTTGGGCCAAGCCTTTGGATTTGGATCTTTTGCTTCGCGCAGCTAATGAGCACGAAGCCTTGGTGACCTTGGAAGACAGCGCTTTGATGGGTGGCGCTGGCAGTGCTGTGCTTGAAGCTTTGCAAGTCCATGGCATTGTCAAGCCCGTGCTGATGCTGGGTTTAAAGGATCAGTTCACTGAGCATGGGGATCCCGTCAAGCTCATGGCGATGGAGGGGCTGGATGCCGCAGGGATTGAAGCGAGCATCAAGGCCCGCTTCAATGCACTGCTTTCCTCTTCAGTCCCGTCGCAAGCGGGTCTAAAATTGGTCAATTGACACGCGGCTGTTGAGGGGCCTCACACGAAGCAGCGACTATTTGTCGCTGAGGCCTTTGAAGACTATAAACGGGTAAACCCGTGCTTTTGGGGGCGCATGCTGACCTAAAATTTCTTTCAGCTGTGTTCAGTCAACAGATTTCTTATTTTTTTCATATGAGGTGAATCATGGACCGTCGTTCGATCATTAAAAATGCAGGTATCGCTGGTATTTTGGCAGCCGGCGCTGCTCCTGCCGTGCACGCACAAGCCACGGTGCGTTGGCGCTTGGCATCTAGTTTTCCTAAATCCTTGGATACGCTCTATGGAGGCTCTGAGGTCTTTGCAAGAGAGGTCAAGAACATGTCGGGTGGCAAGTTCGAAATCTCTGTTCACGGTCCTGGCGAATTGATGCCTGCTTTTGGCGTCGTTGACGGTGTTCAACAAGGCTCAGTGGAGTGCTGCCACACGGCGGCCTACTACTTCACGGGCAAGGATGAGACCTTTGCTTTGGGTTGTGGCATCCCCTTTGGATTGAACTCAAGACAACAAACGGCTTGGATGTTTGATGGTGCAGGTGGAAAACTCATGAGAGAGTTTTATGCCAAATACAACATGATCAACTTCACCATGGGCAACACGGGTGCCCAAATGGCTGGGTGGTTCAGAAAAGAGGTCAAAGGCATCGCTGACTTGAAAGGGTTGAAGATGCGCATGGGCGGAGGTCTCGGTGGAAAAGTGATGGAGAAACTGGGTGTTGTGCCTCAGAGTCTTCCCGCTGGCGACATTTATCCTGCCCTTGAAAAAGGCACCATCGATGCGGCCGAGTGGATTGGCCCTTACGATGATTTGAAATTGGGTTTCAACAAAGTCGCCCCCTTTTATTACTACCCTGGCTGGTGGGAAGGCGGCCCTCAGTTGGATTTGTTTGTGAACAACAAGGCGTATGACGCTTTGAGCTCTGAGAACAAGGCCATTTTGGAAGCGGCCACCACAGTGGCTCATGTGAATATTCAAGCCCGTTACGATTCACACAACCCTGCCGCTTTGAAGCAATTGGTTGGCTCTGGCACCAAGTTAAAGGCTTTCCCCAAAGACGTCATGAACGTGGCCTACAAACAGGCCATGGACTTGTATGAAGAAATTGCGGCCAAGAATGAAAGCTGGAAGAAGGTCTACACCGAGTGGCTCAAATTCAGAGCAGAGCAAAATCTGTGGTTCAGATTCACTGAAGCCGAGTTTGATCGTTTCATGCAAGCTCAAAAAATGTAAACGAGTCGAGTGGCAAGGCCCGTCGGCCTTGCACGCTCTAGGCGGATTCAAAGACCTTGATCGGGGCACTTCGTGTGACGTGATCAAGGTCTTTTTTTACGCCAAGGAATAAGATGGGCCGCGGCGCAGGCCAAAGACGAGCGGCTTTATTTCTTGATGTTGAAGAGCTCTTCCATGCGCTTTTGTTCGTCTTGATCACCTTGCTTGGTGCTGCTCTCAGAGCCGTCTTGCGCAGGCGTTGCGAATGGATTTTGATCCTCTTGTGAAGACAAGGGGTTGGTCTCTTCGGGCATCTCGATCACCACTTTGTCCAAATCAATTTTCTCTTCTTTGTCTAAAAAGAGCGTCACACTTTGTGGCACCAAGATCACCACCACCACGAGCACGAGTTGCATGATCACCCAGGGAATGGCACCCATGTAGATGTCTTTAGAGGCAATGGGTTTGGGGATTCGACCTTCCTTGAAAAGGGTGTCTGAGATGCCCCTCAAGTAAAACAAGGCAAATCCAAAAGGGGGATGCATGAAGCTGGTTTGCATGTTCACGCACAGCAGCACGCCAAACCACACCAAATCGATGCCCAATTTGTTGGCCACGGGTCCCAAGAGAGGCAAGATGATGAAGGCGATTTCAAAGAAGTCTAGAAAGAAGGCCAAAAAGAAAATAAATGCATTGACCACCAATAAAAATCCGACCTGCCCGCCTGGAAGATTGGTGAGCATGCTCTCGACCCACTTGGAGCCATCAACGCCTTGAAAGACCATGGAGAACACTCTGGAGCCAATCAAAATGAACACCACCATGGCGGTCAAGCGCATGGTGCTGTTCATGGCTTGCCAAACCAGCTGTAAGCTCAAGCGCTTGTGAATGGCGGCCAAGACCAAGGCTCCCATGCACCCCATTGCACCTGCTTCGGTGGGCGTTGCAATGGCCACCTTGATCCCAGGAAGGCCGCCCATGGAGCCCAGCACGGTGAAAATAAGGATGGCCGATGGGATGATCCCTTTTAAGCATTTGGACCAAAGCGGCCAGCCCGTGAGAGTGCGCGCTTCCTTTGGAATGCCTGGCACATGGGCGGGTTTGAAGACACCAAGTCCAAAGGTGTAAAGCGCAAAAATGGTGACTTGCAAAATGGCGGGCCCCCAAGCCCCTTTGTACATGTCGCCCACCGAACGGCCCAATTGATCCGCCATCACGATCAAGACCAAAGAGGGAGGCACCAATTGGGTGATGGTGCCTGAGGCGGCGAGCACGCCCGTTGCGTACCGCATGTTGTAGCCGTAGCGAATCATGACGGGCAGAGAGATCAAAGCCATCGCAATGACTTGACCCGCAACGGTGCCGGTGATGGCACCCAAAATAAAGCCCACGATGATGACGGAGTAGCCAAGTCCCCCTTTGACGGTGCCAAACAGTTGGCCCATCGAGTCGAGCATGTCTTCGGCGAGACCGCATTTCTCAAGCACAGCCCCCATGAACGTGAAGAACGGAATGGCCAGCAACAAGTCGTTGCTCAGGATGCCAAAAACATTCAAGGGCAGGTTGGCCATGAATGAGGCTGGAAACCAGCCCATTTGAATGGCAAAGAGGCCGCAACCCAATCCCAACGCTGAGAGCGAGAAGGCAACTGGAAAACCCATGACCATGACCACCACCAACAAGGCGAACATGATCGGCGCGAAATTTTGCATCTCCATGTTGAGCTCCTATTTATTGCATGGGTTTTTCGTAGTGCAAGTCCAGCTCGGTGTGCCCGGCTAAAAATGCAATGCGTTTGATGACTTCGCTCACGCCTTGAAGGCACATCCAGCCAAAACCAAGGGGCAAAAGCAGCATGGCGGGCCAACGGATCAGCCCGCCCGCGTTGGCAGAGAGTTCACCACTAAGAAACATTTTCATGAACAAGGGCCAGCTCAGCCAAGCCATAAAGCCCATGACGGGAAAGAGAAAAACAAACAATCCCATCAAATCCAAACGGGCCGCTGCTTTGGGGGACAATTTGCCGTAGATTAAGTCAACTCTGACGTGCTCGTTGAGTTTTAAAACATGCGGCGCACCCAACATGACAATCACGGCGAACAAATACCATTGAATTTCAAGCCAGGCATTGGAGCTGATGTCAAAGCCGTACCGAACAAAAGCGTTTGCTGCGGAAATGAAGGCCGCAGCCAAGACGCAAAAGGTGCCAAGGTGGCTGAGTTTTTCACTCGCTGCATCAATGTGCTTTGATAGCGCTAAAAGAGCATTCATCGTTCAACTCCAGTTGACTTGTGTGAGCGTACTGAACATACGGTGTTGAAGTCGGTTTTCAAGTCCGATCCAAGCATCGAATTTGGGCAACCCTCTATGTTAACCGTCTCAGGGCGGCAAAATAATTCAAGATGAAACAATTCATCGATTTTAAGCGTGCTCAAGGCTCAAACAGGTCAGCCTGTGCCCGAAAGAGAGGATCCAAAGCCACATCCATTCGTTTTCGTGCAATCGATTCATCCATGAACCATGGCTCCAAGCTTGTTCTTGAAAAACGAAGGCGAGCCGCAGGCATATTTTGGGCAAATAGGCACTTTGGCGCTTAAATTTCGTGCAAAATAGTCTGCAAAACCCAAGCGTCAGCACGCCCATCGGTTCTCTTGCGCTGCAAGCACTTTTTTTTAAAACAATTTTGTGCTGGTATTTGTGAGAAACAAGGGTAAAACCTAGGCGAATGATTCAAATTTGTTTGAATGATCAAGGGTGTGATTTGATTGAAAAACCATTGGAGAAAAATTATGCATTTAACGTTCACCGTGAACAACAAGGCCGTAGAAATAGATGTCGCGGCCAACACTTTGTTGGTGCAAGCCTTGAGAGAGACTTTGCATTTGACGGGCACACACGTGGGCTGTGATACGGCGCAATGCGGTGCTTGTACGGTCCTTGTTGACGGTAAAAGCCTCAAGTCATGCAACGTCTTGGCTGCACAAGTCGAAGGCGCAAATATAACAACCATTGAAGGTCTGGCCAGTGCCGATGGCACCTTGCATCCCATGCAAGCGGCTTTCAAAGAGTGTCATGGATTGCAGTGTGGATTTTGCACGCCTGGAATGGTCATGAGCGCGGTGGATTTGTGCACCCGCCATCCCAAAGCCACTGAGACAGAAATTCGGGAACAACTCGAGGGCAATCTTTGCCGTTGTACCGGCTATCAAAACATTGTCAAAGCCGTTCAGCTGGGGGCCGCTCACATGGCCAAGTAAAAGTGGGCGCATGCGCACACTTGGTTTCTGGGGCGAGGCAACTGAAGCGTTTCAGTTGGGTTGTCGGCTGGTGCAGTTGAAGGGTGAATTTTTCAGAGCCAACGCATAGGGATAAAAAATTGGTCATGTAGTGCATGTAAACGTTAAAACAAATAAATGGATGGAGACAAAAATGGGTGCATCTGATTTTTCAAAATTACCTCATATCGGTGAGTCGGTCTTGCGCAAAGAGGACTACCGATTCCTAACGGGTGCGGGGCAGTACACGGACGATGTTCACTTGCCCAATCTTTCGCACGCTGTTTTTGTACGCTCTCCTCATGCCCACGCAAAGCTCAAACACGTGGACACGTCCCAAGCACTTGCCAGTCCCGGCGTTTTGCAAGTTTTTACTGGGCAAGATGTTGCTGGCGACAAAATCAATGGATTGCCTTGCGGTTGGCTGATCACCAGCACCGATGGTCAACCCATGAAAGAGCCACCCCATCCCATTTTGGCTTTGGACCGGGTCCGTTATGTCGGCGACCATGTGGCCATGGTCATCGCTGAAACCCTCGAGCAAGCGCGTGATGCGGCTGAAAAAGTTCTAGTCGATTACGATGTCCTTGATGCGGTTGTTGACGTGGCTGCCGTTAGAGATCTGAGTCAAAAGCATCCCACCTTGCACGATCAAGCGCCCGACAATCATTGCTACCACTGGGCCATTGGGGACAAGGCGCAAGTGGACACGGCTTTTACAAAGGCCGCGCACATCACTCGCCTTGATTTGATCAACAACCGTTTGGTCCCTAACGCCATGGAGCCACGAGCTGCTGTGGGTTCCTACAACAGGGCCAATGATGAGTACACCTTGTACGTCTCCAATCAAAACCCGCACGTTGAGAGACTGCTCCTGACCGCTTTTGTGATGGGCTTGCCTGAGCACAAGGTCAGGGTCATCGCGCCGGATGTGGGGGGTGGTTTTGGGTCCAAGATTTACCTCTATGCAGAGGATGTTTGTTTGACCTGGGCCTCTAAGAAAATCAACCGCAACATCAAGTGGACGGCTGACCGCAATGAGGCCTTCCTCAGCGACGCACATGGCCGAGACCATGTCAGTCATGCCGAATTGGCGATGGATGAGCAAGGCAATTTCCTGGCGCTCAGAGTCAAGACCGATGCGAACATGGGTGCTTACCTGTCGACGTTCTCCACCGCTGTTCCCACCATTTTGTACGCCACCCTATTGGCCGGGCAGTACAAGACACCGCAAGTGTATGTTGAGGTCGATGCATGGTTCACCAATACGGCACCTGTCGATGCTTACCGAGGGGCGGGTCGTCCTGAGGCGACCTATTTGTTGGAGCGATTGGTCACGCGCGCAGCTTGGGAGACGGGCCGCACACAAGATGAAATCCGAAAGCGCAATTTCATCACCCAGTTTCCCTATCAAACGCCCGTGGCTTTGCAGTACGACATTGGCGACTTTCATGCATGCATGAACGAGTCAGAGAAAAAGGCCGATGTGGCTGGTTTTGAGGCTCGAAAAGCGGCCTCAAAGGCCAATGGCAAACTTCGCGGCATTGGGTATTCGAGCTATATCGAAGCTTGTGGCATAGCGCCCAGCAACATCGCGGGTGCTTTGGGTGCTCGAGCTGGACTTTTTGAGTGCGGTGAAATCAGAGTGCATCCCACGGGAAGTGTGACGGTATTTACGGGTTCACACAGCCATGGTCAAGGGCATGAGACGACGTTTGCGCAAGTGGTCGCAGCGCGCCTAGGGATGGCTGTTGATCAAATTGATGTGGTGCATGGGGACACGGGACGCGTGCCCTTTGGGATGGGCACCTATGGCTCACGTTCTATTTCTGTGGGTGGGGCGGCGATCATGAAAGCGCTGGATAAAATTGAATCCAAAGCGAAGAAAATTGCGGCCCACTTGCTCGAGGCCAGTGATGTGGACATCGAGTTCTCCAATGGTGAATTCAGAGTCAAGGGCACCGACAAGATGGTCACCTTCGCGCAGGTGGCTTTGACCGCCTATGTGCCCCACAACTACCCGCTCGACAAATTGGAGCCGGGTTTGAATGAGACTGCTTTTTACGATCCCACCAACTTTACTTTTCCCGCGGGCACTTACATCGCGGAAGTTGAGGTTGACCCCCAAACGGGTGTGGTGCATTTGGATCGGTTCACGGCCGTGGATGACTTTGGCACCATCATCAACCCGATGATTGTTGAGGGGCAAATTCACGGGGGCTTGGTCCAAGGGATTGGGCAAGCGCTTTTTGAGAATTGTGTCTATGACTCGCAAAGTGGGCAGTTGCTCACGGGCTCTTTCATGGACTATGCAATGCCAAGAGCTGATGATTTCCCACATTTTGAGATCGGACACGTTTGCACGCCTTGTACCCACAACCCCTTGGGCACCAAAGGTTGCGGCGAGGCGGGCGCCATTGGCTCACCCCCAGCCGTGATGAATGCGGTTTTAGATGCCCTGTCCCCCCTGGGTGTGAAGGATCTGGACATGCCCGCAACCCCCCATCGGGTCTGGAGTGCGATTGAATCGGCAAAGGTTTGAAATTTTAAGATACCATTACACCTATTGAAAAAGAGAGAGATTTACCATGTACGCATTTACCTACGAACGCCCATCCAGCTTGTCCGATGCTTCTCAGTTGATCAAGGCGGGTGCACAACCCCTGGCTGGCGGACAAACGCTGCTCGCTTCCATGAAGCAACGCTTGAGCAGTCCTGAGACCTTGGTTGATTTGTCGAAAATTGCGGAGCTCAAGGACATCAAGCTTGAGGGGCAATCCTTGGTCATTGGTGCAATGGTCAAGCATGCCCAAGTGGCAGAGAGCGAACTCGTTAAAAGCCATTTGCCCTCACTGGCTGCTTTGGCTGCTCAAATTGGAGACAAACAAGTTCGTGCCATGGGAACGCTCGGTGGCTCTGTGGCCAACAACGATCCCTCTGCTTGTTACCCCAGCGCAGTTTTGGCCCTAGGTGCAACGGTCCATACTGATCACCGCTCCATCAAAGCCGATGATTTCTTTCTGGGCATGTTCACCACGGCTTTGGAGTCCGGTGAATTGATCAAATCGATTTCATTTCCGATTCCTAAAAAAGCGGTCTATCTGAAGTTCAAGCAACAAGCGTCGCGTTTTGCAATGGTCGGGGTGTACTTGGCTCAAACCAATTCAGGTGTTCGCTTGGCCGTCACGGGTGCCAGTTCCCAAGGTGTTTTTCGCCACCATGCGCTTGAAGATGCGCTCAATAAAAACTTCAGCGTCGATGCCGCCGCAGCTGTCAAGATCGACGAAAGCGACTTGAACACGGACATTCACGCCAGTGCGACCTACCGAGCACATTTGATCAGCGTGCAAACCCAACGCGCTGTCAAGATTTTACTTGGATGATCTCCGTTGACGCCTTGATAGAGGCGCTGAGACAAGAAGGATATGAGGCAGACCGTCGCTTGGCGACGGCTGTTTTTTTGGCACTCAAGTTAAAGCGACCTTTGCTCTTAGAGGGAGAGCCTGGCGTTGGTAAAACGGAGCTTGCAAAAGCGTTGAGTCTTGCGCTGGGCCGAGTTTTGGTGAGATTGCAGTGTTATGACGGCTTAGAGCTTCGTGAAGCTTTGTATGAGTGGAATTATGCTGCGCAAATGTTGCACATGCGAGCGGCCACCTCACACGATCAAATTGCAAGTGTGGAGCAAGAGGTCTATCAAGAAAAGTACTTGATTGAGCGTCCTTTGTTGAAGGCCTTGCGAGCACCTCTTCCTGGTGCGGTGCTTTTGATTGATGAGGTCGATCGTGCAGATGAGCCCTTTGAGGCTTTTTTGCTGGAGTATTTGGGCGAATACCAAGTCAGCATTCCTGAATTGGGCACCATCAAGGCCCGTGTGACGCCCGTGACCATATTGACCAGCAACAGAACCAGAGAGCTCAACGATGCTGTCAAACGTCGCTGTCTCTACCATTGGATGGATTACCCGAGTCGGGAAAGAGAATTGGCCATCTTAAGCCGACAAGTGCCCCAAGCCAGTGAAGCGTTGACACAACAAGTTTCTACTTTTGTGGCAAGGCTGCGCTCTGCGCCTTTTGTCAATGCGTTTAGCCGCTCCCCAGGCATTGCTGAGAGCGTGGAATGGGCCAAGGCCTTGGTTTCATTGGATACGCTGATCATTGATCCCGAAGTGGTTGCAGACACGGCAGGTATTTTATTCAAGCAGCGAGAAGATGTTGCTGCACTGGCGCCCTTGATGAAAGAGCTTTTGCAACCCGTCGATCAGGTGCCTTTGCCTTAGTACACTTGGGCCCCATTCCATTGGGTGTCAAAACAAATTTTTCAGCCACGCACATGCAATTAGGGGACGCCAGGTCGGGTAAGTGGCCAGAAAATATCATGGGTTTTGCGAGAGCGCTAAGGCGTGCGGGCGTGCCCATCGACAGCGCTCGAATTGCGCTTGGGGTGTCCTCGGCGCAGTTGGTTGGACTTGAGCACCGCGAGGATCTCGCCTATGCACTTGAGAGCGTATTGATCTCAAGACAGGAAGATCTAGAGGCCTTTCGGCAGTTGTTTGATGAGTATTTCAAAGATCCGCAGCTCGCCAATAAGTTGCTCGCTCAAATGCTGCCCAGCTCACAAGGCCAAGAGGACACCAAGCCCAAAAAAGCAAGAGTGAGTGAGGCACTTAAACCCCAGGCGCCTCAGTTCCCTTTGCTCAAGCCCAATGCGGAAGATGACATCGAGTTGGACGCGGCCATGACCGCCAGTGAGCTGGTGAGGCTCAGACATGCAGACTTTAATCAACTTGGGGCCACTGAGTTCGCTCTGGTACAACGCTTGGCCCGAGACATCCCATTGCCCATTCCTAAAGTGCCCTCAAGAAGAAAAATCAGCTGTCCAAGGGGGGCGCACTTGCATTGGTCCAAAACGCTTCGCTTGGCCGCGCAGTTGGATGGGGAGTTCCTGGTGCTTCCCAAGCTGGGTCGACAAATGCAGCGTCTACCCATT
Organism: uncultured Burkholderiales bacterium; assembly: GCA_903861115.1. Taxonomy (GTDB): domain Bacteria; phylum Pseudomonadota; class Gammaproteobacteria; order Burkholderiales; family Burkholderiaceae_C; genus Limnohabitans. Next base: position 12,609 of record CAIOTD010000082.1, on the reverse strand, counting down.
CTCATTTTGGTGGACATCTCGGGCTCAATGGAGAGATATGCAAGACTGTTGCTCGCTTTTTTGCACAAAGCCACGGAGCACGTGAAGAGGCGGGATGTGATGGCCTTTGGAACCGGCTTGACCGATCTAACGCTCGCGTTCAAACACAAAGACCCTGACCTGATGCTCAAAGAGTGCAACGAGGCCATCAAAGATTTTGCAGGGGGGACCAAGCTTGGGGCCTCCTTGCAGGAGCTCAAAAGCCAGCATGGGCGTCGTTTGATGGCAAAAAGAACCTTGGTGCTGCTGGTGAGCGATGGCCTAGACACGGGTGACCATGCACAGTTGGAGGCCAACATGGCTTGGTTAAAGGGCAAAGCACGCAAGATTTGTTGGCTCAATCCACTGCTGAGATTTGAGGGCTATGAACCTTTGGCCAAAGGCGCCGGGGTCTTGGATCGATTCAGCGATGCAAAGTTGGCCATTCACGATCTGGCGCATTTAGAGGATTTGGCCAAGGCCATCAAGGATCTGATCCAGCGTTGACGCACGCTCATCCCAACAAGGACGGGCTTTCCCGCACTTTATGGATAAAGTGTAAGATACAAGTCTACAGAGGGCTCACATAAAAGGGCTCGTCTCATCAATGGACCTTATTGGAGATATGAAACATGGATATGCAAGGAACTCGCCAACTGGCCGTGAGTCAACAACAAGCTTGGAGTGCTTTGAACAATCCAGATGTTTTAAAGGCTTGCATTCCTGGGTGCGATCGGATTGATTTGGGTGAAGATCAGCAATACTTGATTGGCATGGCTGTAAAAATAGGACCCGTATCGGCCAAATTCAGTGGAAAAATTTCGCTCATGGACATGAATCCCCCCGCCAGTTATACCTTGAATTTTGAGGGGCAAGGGGGAGTGGCCGGGTTTGGAAAAGGAACAGCTCAAGTCAAACTCATCCCCAACGAGGCTGGGTGTGAACTTCAGTATGTCGTGAACGCACAAGTGGGTGGAAAAATTGCACAACTCGGTCAGCGTCTGATCGACGGGGCAGCCAAATCATTGTCGGAAGATTTCTTTAAAAAATTTGATGCGGAAACAGCTAAAATTTTTACCAGCGAAGAAGCCACTGCTCTAGAACAAGCGGAGCAAACTGCTCAGAACAACGCGACTGAAAAGGAGTCTGCGAGCTGGTTCAATGTGAGAAATATCAGTCTTGTTGCCCTTGGCGTGTTGCTCATTTATTTGTTCGTAAAGTAAGCGCGTATCGATTTGCCCGCGCTTGTCTGCCAAGGCCGAAGGCGCATTCAAAGGGATTGGTTGCACTTTGGGCGTTGCGTCATTTTTTGCGTGAGGCGTTGTAAGCTCATTGGCTGAGCTTCTTTTCGAGCATGATTGAGCTTAACTTGAACAGTGTTTTTAATCTCGTTCACCCCTACCTAAAGTGCACACACCCATGAATTCCACAATACGGCCAGGCTTTATTGCTTTGCATGGAAATCAAATTGAAGGTGTGGTGGAAACCTTTTTCGCCTGGATCAAAACGCATCCCCTGGGGCCACTTGAAGAAGAACTGATCCTGACGCCCACTCTTGCATTGGCTGAATGGGTCAAGCTGACGCTTGCAAGATCAGCCGGTGTTTGTGCAGCCGTCAAGGTGAACTTGCCTGGAAAAGTCATTTGGGATCTTTACAGAACGATTTTGAATGAACCCAGCATCTCGACCTACTCTGCGACGGATAAGGATATTTTGGTTTGGCGTTTGATGAGGATTTTGCCCTCTGAGATCAATCGCGCGTCGTACGTCTTGATCAAAGAATATGTCAGTCGCTTTGGAGACGATGTGCTTTATAAGTTGGCAACGCAAGTGGCTGAACTTTTTGATCAATACCAAGTCTATCGAGCTGATTGGCTCAAAAGCTGGGAGGAGGGGGCGAATGTGTTGATTGACCCCTCAGGCGTTAGAAGTCCACTTCGAGCTGAGGAGATTTGGCAAAGTGAATGCTGGCGAAGGATTGTTAAGGATCTGAATGAACAAGAGCAGATGGGTATTCGTCCACATCTGCACGCCAAAGCGATGGAGATTTTGGCAAAGGGAGAGTTTGATGTAGAAAAACTTCCCAAACGCATCACGCTATTGGGTGTGAACAGTTTGCCGATGCAAAACTTGGCGTTGTTGGCAGCCCTGTCGCAGTACACGCAAGTCTTTATTGGTGTGAACTCGCCTTGTCGATTTCATTGGGCCGATATCATGGAGGGCCGTGAATATTTCAAGTGGGAGAGAAGGCGATTTAAAAGTCGCAGTGAAAAAGATCTGACCCAGGTGGATTTCAGTGAAATGCATTTGCATGCGAATCCTATTTTGTCTGCATGGGGGCGACAAAGCAGAGACTTTGTTCGTCAAATGGATGAGTTTGATGACATACAAAAAACAAAAGAAAGTTTTCAGCACTTAAAGCTCGATGTGTTTACGCCAGAGGTGGCGCCTCTTAGTGCGTCTGAATTGGGAGCAGATCAAGCCCCAGTGCTGCTCAGGTTGATTCAAGACCAAATTAGAGATCTTGAACCCATTGATCCGAAGGACTTGGAGCAAAAAGATCAACTGTTAGAAAAAACCCGCGAGTGCCAACACGGTGCAAATTGGGTCGCCAACTTGGCAGACGCAAGTGTTGTGTTTCAAAAAACACATGGTTTGACCAGAGAGCTTGAAGTGTTGCACGATCAATTGCTTGGTTTGTTCGATGCACAATCGGGTCGTCAACGCGTTGAGCCTTACGATGTGTTGGTCATGCTGCCCGATTTGGAGGTCGCCAGTCCAGTGATCCAAGCGGTTTTTGGTCAGTACTCGGTCGCAGATGAAAGACATATTCCCTTTTCAATAGCAGAGCAAAATTTACTTGAACATCACCCGCTTGTAGAAAGCTTCAAGTGGTTGATGGGTGTCGGAAATTCAAGGTGTCAACTTGGCGATTTGTTGACGGTTCTTAAAACAACTTGCATTTCGCAGTGTTTTGGTTTGGAGGAAAACGACTTTGATCAACTGGAGCATTGGTTGTTTGAATCCGGTATGCGCTGGGGATTGAGTGGTAAACACAGAGAACAACTGGGCTTTGTCGATTCGAAAGAACTCAATACGATTTTATTTGGCATTCGTCGAATGCTGTTGGGTTATACAAATGCAGGCCAAGATGAAGTCTTGAGCACCGCAAACGACCCTTCAATATGGCCGATGGCATCGGTCTCTGGGATGGATGCGGAAATCGTCGGTCGCTTTGTCAGCTTCGTCGAAGTTGTTGCCGCGTGGTGGTCAAAGTCGCACATTGCACAGAGCCCCAAAATGTGGGGACTCGATTTGTCTGAGTTGATGTCAAATTTAATTCGAGCCACATCCTTAAGCGATATCAAGGTCATGCAAGCCATGAGCGGCGCATTGAGTGAGTTTTTAGAGCATGCACAAGAGGCTAATTTTGAGGAGCCGATTTCACTCAAAGTCGCCGCAAGTGCTTGGATGGATGGCTTGAAAGTCGGTGATAAAAGGCAACGTGTGTTGTCCAATGGTGTCACGTTTGGTTCGATCAAAACCATGCATTCGATTCCGTCAAAGGTCATTTGCTTGGTGGGGATGAACGAGGGCGATTTCCCAAGAGTGGGTGTTCACAATCCCTTTGATTTGATGGAGAAAAAAGGACAGTCACGTGTCGGAGACCGTTCCAAGTCGCAAGATGATCGCGCTTTGATGCTTCAAGCATTGCTCAGTGCGCGCGAGAAACTCTACGTCAGCTGGAGTGCGTTGAGTGAGCGTGACAATTCTTTCAAAAGTCCCTCGGTTTTGGTCTCGCAACTCAGGCAATACATAGCCGATAAGTGGTCTGCCAGTCTTTTGGATCAGCTCACTTCTGTGCATCCGATGCAGCCCTTTGGCGTTGCATATTTCAAAGAGGGCACGCCTCTCAAAACGTATGCCAAAGAATGGTTTTCTTTGCATACAAAATCCAATTCAAAAACTGACGCTGAAATAGAGTTAACTGCAAAGACAGCAAAAGCCGCAAATCAAGAGCGTCATGACGACGTGGCCTCCTGCGACATTCAACAAATTGTTCAGACCTTTAAGAACCCTGTGCGGCAGTATTTCAAGCATGCGCTGTCTGTCAATTTTTATCCCCTTGAACAAGAACGCTACGACGAAGAATCGTTTGGTTTAGATGCGCTGCAAGTTTTTCAGCTCAAGGATCAATTGTTGAAATACTTTGAGCTGTCTCACTATGAGGCGCACGATATTGAACCCATGGTAAGGCGCTACTTGAGCCGCTTGCAACTCTCGGGACACTTGCCCCTGGGTCCCATGGGTGAATTGCTTCAGGAGCATTTGCTCACTGAGCTTGAGCCACAATTGGGTCAAGCGCTGCATTTGCAGCAGACGCATCCATTGCGGATGCCCGATATGGCGCTGAAAGTTGAATGGGGTCCTTGCGAGCTTATCGATTCGGTTTCAAATCTAAGGGCAATGACTTCTTTAGATGGTGAGCAAAGTAAAGTGTACATAGAGCTTGTGGCCAATCGACTGATGGTGAAGAAGGACATGCGCCCACACCAACTGCTCAAGCCCTGGATCATGAGTGTTTTGTTTGCACACCTTGAGCTTGATATAGAGCTGATTTTTTTATTTGCAGATGTCAAACTCAAAGTCGTACAACCCGAAAAAGAGCTGGCGGATCGCTCATGGGAAGTCTTGTCGGCTGCGTATGAAAAGTCCCAAATGGATTTTTTGGCCATGCCACTGAAGACGGCGTTGGTGTACGCAAAGGGCAAAGACACGAGCAAAGCCAAAGGGGTTTATGAGGGAAGTGATCATGTGATGGGTGAAGTGTCGGACATGAGCCTAGAGAGAATTTTTCCAACATTTGAGGCCTTGACCCGTGATGCTGAAACTGTGGAATCTTGGGGCAAAACATTTGAGCCTTTTTGGGAGTGGTTTGACGCCCAACTCAAGCCCGTGCCTTATGCGAAATCTATTTCGGCTCCCGTGAAATGAGCACCATGCTGCAGCACCCATCTCAAGCCACAGAGTTGAAAGCGATCGACTTTCCTTTGCACGGAAGTCGCTTGATCGAGGCGAGTGCAGGGACTGGCAAGACTTACACCATTGCCGCATTGTTTGTTAGACTGGTGCTTGGACATGGGCGCCTCCCACACAACGGTCAAGGCCAAGCCCATCAAGAACAAACGGCTTATGCACGTGCGTTGTTGCCGAGTGATATTTTGGTGATGACGTTTACAAAAGCAGCCACCCAAGAGTTGTCTTCAAGAATACAAGCACGGTTGGTCGAAGTGGCAGAGGCCTTTCGCCAAGATGAGGGTCATCCCATTGAAGACGCTTTTATCCTTGAGTTGCTGCAGGCATACCCCACCTCGTCGGCCAGATTGCAAGCGGCATGGCAACTCAATCAAGCGGCACTTTGTATGGATGAGGCCTCTGTCTTTACGATCGATGCTTGGTGCCAAAAAGTTTTAAAAGAACACGCCATCCATACCGGTCAGCCCTTTGATGAAGAGTTGGTGGTCAATGAGCAAAGTCTCAGATTGAGTGCAGTGCAGGACTTTTGGCGCAAGACGGTCTATGCCATGGATGTCGACCTTGCTAGGCACTTCAAGGGCATGTTGCCCAATGAAGTTGCAGACTTGGTGAGTTTGGTGGAAGCATTCTTTAAAAATCAAAAAGTCTCTTTGCCAAAAAACCAAAAAGTGGAGACGGCAAGTTTTGTCAGTCAGTTTCAAGCTTTGGCATCCATACATGCCCAGACGCTGAGGCTCACAAAGAGGCGTCTCAGCGAACTGTCCGTGCGAGTCTCGAGTTGGATTGAACTTGAGTGGACGCAGCGTCGAAGCCAATGGAACGGAACAAAACTTGGGCATCAGCACCTGCAAAATTGGATTTTAGAACTCAGCGCTTGGTGTGGCGATGCGCAGGCTGTCAAGTTCCCGGACAAGGTCAAAGAGCGCTGGAGCAGGTTTTCACCGGAAAGTTTTCATTTGGCCCGGCACGCCAAGGCCGATGCAATCGAATTGCCTGATTTCATTTTTGAATTCTTTGATGTTGGACATGAATTTTTAAAGACCCCATCGCTTTTGGATCAAGTTTGGCCACTCATGGTTGATTGCATCGGCGCAGAGATCACCTCACTAAAAGCGCAACGTGGACAATTTGGATTTTCAGATCTCCTGCATCGACTTGATCTTGCATTGAAAGCTGAACACGGTGAATTTTTAAAGTCTCAATTGCGAGAGCAATTCCCCATCATCATGATCGATGAGTTTCAGGACACGTCGCCCATCCAATATGGCATTTTCGATGAAATTTATCAGATCGAATCAAACGGTCCGGAAACAGGGATTTTCTTGATTGGGGACCCAAAGCAGTCTATCTACTCCTTTCGCGGAGCAGATATCAAAAGCTATTTGAGAGCCAAGCTTGCCACCCAGTCTAGACATTATGTTTTAGGAAAAAACTACCGCTCGAGTTCTGATCTTGTTAATGCAGTCAATGCCCTTTTTTTGCTGTCAGAAGTGAACAGGCCCAGTGGGGCTTTTTCTTACCGAAGTCCATTGTCAAATCCATTGCCCTTTTTAGCTGTTCAAGCCCAAGGTTTAAAAGAAACATTGGTGGGTTCAACGGGCCCCATTGCACCCATTACAACGGTCTACCACCAAGAAGTATTGAGTACAAAAACAGTGCGAGAAATTTTTTCGGCGCACTGCGCTGAGCAAGTGGTGAAGTGGCTAAGCGATGAACAGCTTGTTTTTAAAAGCCTTGATGGGTCGCAGTCGTCTAGCAGAAGACTGGTGCCCGCTGATATTGCAATTTTGGTCAGGACAGGTGTTGAGGCCCAAGTCATCAGAAGTGCTTTGGCGAGGAGGGGCGTCTCTAGTGTTTACTTGTCGGATAAGGATTCGGTTTTTAAAACTCGGGAAGCGAGAGATTTGGCGCATTGGATGCGGGCAGTTTTAACGCCATTGGATTCCTCCAAGGTGAAGTCGGCACTTGCTTTGCCAATGTTTGACTTCTCTATTGCTGAACTTCATCAGATCAACACAGATGAAAATCTGTTTGATCACTGCTCAAATTTGATGAGGGAATTGGAGAGGGTTTGGCGGCATCACGGCCTATTGGCCATGGTTCGCAAAACCTTGAGCTTGTTCAACCTCCCACAAAAATGGCTTAGACACACAGAGGGTCAAAGAAAACTGACCAATGTGCTCCAACTGTCTGAAATTTTGCAAGCTCAAAGCCACCAGGTTCATGCACAGCGCGGCTTGTTGGATTGGCTGATCAATGCCATCACCGACGCGACTTCTGGGACGGAGGAGCATATCCTTCGTTTAGAGAGTGACGCAGCGTTGGTCAAGATCGTGACGATTCATAAAAGCAAGGGCTTGGAATTCAATGTTGTGATGTTGCCCTTTGCAACCACATTCAACACCAATGAACACGTCGACTTGGTTGAGGATGACTTGGTGAGTGAAGATGCAGACCCTCATTTGCTTGATGACGCCTCTAAGGAAAACATAAGATTGATGTATGTGGCGCTGACTCGTGCAAAGCACTCGATTTGGCTTGGTTTTTCGCGCTTGAATCACAACGGACGCGGTGCATGTGTCACACACCAAAGTGCACTTGGCGTCATGATGACAGATGCCCAGGCGCCAAGTGATGAGCAGGTGTGGCTTGCTCTTTTGACCCAATACCTGGGTCAAAACAGTCTTTGTGCGCTTGTTGAGTGTGGGTCTGAGGGATCCATGAGCCACTTGCCCTTGATAGCGGGTGAAAAGCTTATCCAAGAGCCATTGATCTTTAGAGCGCATATCGATCTTAGATATCGGTTCTCAAGCTTCTCTTCTTTGCTTCGATCCAGTCGTTTTGAAGCAGATTCCCAGAGCTTTGAAATGGTGACAGCTGCCGATGATGAGCCCTTGGTGATTGAGGGGCAGCAAGAGGCGACCCATAGGCTTGTTGCCACTGCACCGTTAGAGTTTTCAGCCTCGCTCACGGTCTCCAATCGACTCCAGTCGGCCAATCCGTGCTTAGGTATTGCAGGTGGCATCGATGTTGGTAACTTCATGCATGAGATTTTGCGCTGGTCGCTTGTTGAAGGAAAACGTTTCGACAATGCTCAAGGCTTTCAGCTGCGTTTGTTGCAAAGAATTGAGTTGCTGATGCCTCGCAAGCTCAAGCTCCAAGAGGAGCAAATTTCAAGCTCACAAGCCATAAAAATTGAGCACTCTTTGTTGGACGAAAAAGTGCTGGTTGGCATGTCCATGATGTCTCAACTTGTTTTCAAATGGGTTTGTCAAATTCTGTATGAACCATTGAAAGAGCTTGGTACGGGATTGATGGGGCTAAATAGCCGTCTCACAGAGGCTGAGTTTTGGATGTCATGCGATCAATTCGAGGCTGCAAAAATTGAATCGGTGGTGGCCAAATACTTCTATCCTCAGTTGAAGAGACAAGCCATTCAATCTTCTGATTGGCACGGTATGTTGATGGGTTTTTCGGATCTGCTTTTTGAATGCAACGGAAAATATTATGTGCTTGACTACAAAACAAATTCATTGGGTCACGATCTCCAGGATTACGGTTTAGAGTCTCTCGAGAGAGAAACGGTGCTCAATCGATATGACCTGCAAGCGGCAATTTACTTGTTGGCGCTTCATCGACTGCTCAAGACCCGACTTGCCAGTGCGTACCAACCCGATCTTCACTTGGGCGGCGCCTTTGTTTGGTATTTGAGGGGTGTCAATGCAAAGGGCCAGGGTTTGTGTTTTCTAAAAGCCAGTGCGCAACTGATGGATGAGTTGGAATTGACCCTGCAAAGGGATTCATTCACCGATTCACTCCCCCTTGGAGGTGGCGTTGCATGAGTATTTTGTATACATCGACTGACCGTGTGGGTAAGCGTTTAGGTGCAACCGATCAGCCCATTGCGGATTTGATTAAATCCATTGAATGGGGTGTCAAAGAGGGACACTTGCGGCATCTTGATTTGGCTTTGACAAGATTTTTTTATGATCTTGAGCTCAAGTTGGATGCGCAGGCTTTGTTGCCATTGCTGTGGCTTGTGGTTGTGCTGTCGCAGTATCAATCGCAAGGGCACTCTTGTGTTTCTTTGAAGTCGGTGCTTGCAAAAGAGACTGATCTTTTTAAAGACCACCAAGTTCAAAAAAGTGTTTTTTTACGAGAGCACTATGCGCCCCTGATTGAGCGCTTGCCTACAAATCTTCAGTCTTGGAAAGATTGCTTGATTGCATCTGCTTTGGTCAGGGTGGAAGGTGTACGCGGCATGGACGGTGCGATGCCGGTTAATGATTTTTTGGTGTCCGCAAAGGCTGAAGAAGATCGAGCCGAGTCAATTGTTTTATTCGAACTTGATCGAGATGTTTTGGTGTACTTCAGACGGCAGTGGATTGCTGAGGACTTTATTGCCAATGCACTTTACAAGAAATCCAAGATCGCTCGTTGCGTTGATGAAGAGAGGGTGGCCAAAGCATTGAGTCTCCTTTTTGACGCCCCTGGCGAAGTCGTTAAGGGCCAAAGTGCTGAAGAAGTCAAAGAGCTTGATTGGCAAAAAATTGCTTGCGCGATGTCGGTCAGGTCTCCCTTGAGCATCATCACCGGTGGGCCAGGTACAGGTAAGACGTATACCGTTGCTCGTTTGATTGCATTGGCATGCATGCTCAATTCGTCAGACAGACCCCTTCGTATTTCTTTGTCTGCACCCACTGGCAAGGCGGCCTCTCGACTTTATCGCTCGATTGAGACGTCTCTCTTGTCCTTGTCTGACGTGTTGCATGGTCACCTCGATTGCAACGCATTGCTTGAACGCATCGGATCGGCCAAAACTTTGCACACGTTGCTCGGGTTTCGCATGCATGAGAAAAGCTTTCGGTTCAATGAGCGTCAACCTTTGGCTTTGGATTTGTTGGTCATGGATGAGGCCTCCATGATTGACGCAGAATCAATGGGCGCACTCTTGAAGGCGTTGAGTCCGAACACCACATTGATTTTGCTTGGCGACAAAGATCAATTGTCTTCGGTCGAGGCGGGTTCTATTTTGTCTGAACTCAGTGGTCACCTCAAGTCCACGGGTGTGAGCAATTTAAGCGATCTTTACGATCAAACCAGCGTTGATTTTTTGTGCAGAGTCACAGGCATGCCCTCTCGAGAGCACGTTCCCAGTCACACGCATTCAAGGCCGCCTTTGCTCAATTTGGTCATGTTGACGAAGTCTCGGCGTTTTGAGGGCCATATTGCTGAACTTGCGCAAGCCATTAATTTGGGCGACATCTCTCAGGTTAACCGAGTGCTCACAAAGGCGCGCGACAGTGACATTGCCTGCACAACCAGTTTCAAAATGGCGCCCTTGCTAGAGGTGTGCTTGGGCTCTAGAGCCCAAGGGCTGCAAAAAGGGCAAACCGAGGATTTGTTTGTTGCGCAACCCAAGATCAATTTCTTGTCCTATTTAAAGGTTTTTGAGCGCAATGGTGCGCTCTTTAGGGCGGTGAACTCTCGCGCCTCTTTGCCCGTTGAGGCTTGGATGTTGGAGGCGCTGGTTGAGTTTGAGCGTTTTCGCGTACTGTGTGCGATCAATGAAGGGCCTTTGGGGGCGATTGCAATCAATCAAGCCATTGAGCGCCAATTGCAAAGTGAGGGTTGGATTGAGCCAAGGGGTGAGTGGTACAGTGGCAGAGCCATCATGTTGACTCGCAACCAGCATGATTTGGGACTGTCCAATGGAGATGTGGGCTTGGTTGTGCGTGATCCGCTTGAAGGTGTGTTTCGAGCCTACTTTTTGGCTGGATCAGGCTTTCAAAGTGTGTCCATCAATCGATTGCTTTCTGTTCAAACGGCCTATGCCATGAGCATTCACAAAGCGCAGGGCTCGGAGTATGAGCATGCGTTGGTGGTCCTTCAAGATCATGCAGAAAAATCTTTGACCCGAGAACTTCTTTATACGGGTGTAACGCGAGCCAAACGCTTTTTGAGCCTCTTTCAAGCTCAGCCAGGTCTGGTTGAGCGAGCAGCGTCTACGCGCGCCAAGAGAACAAGTGGCTTGTCTAAGCGGTTACAAGGATTGGACTTGATGTAATGCTCAGGGTGTGCAAGCAAGGGCGTCATTTGTTAAACTCTCGGTCATGCAAAACACTACCCACCCCACCCCCTCATTTGGACTGGTCATTGTCGGCGATGAGATCATGTCAGGTAAACGAGCCGACAAGCACATGAGCAAAGTGATTGAATTGTTGGCTCAAAGAGGTCTGCAGTTGGATTACGCCAATTATGTCGGCGACGATCCCCAAAGAATCACCCAGACCCTCAAGCAAGCCTTTGACAGTGGTGATGTTGTTTTCTCTTGTGGCGGCATAGGCGCCACGCCCGATGACCACACGCGTCAATGTGCGGCGGCGGCCTTGGGCTTGGAGTTGGCGCTTCATCCTCAAGCCGAAATGCTTATTCGCCAAAGGATCATGGACCAAGCCCTGGAGAATGGACAGGTCTATGAGCCAGATCATCCCAACCATGTTCATCGACTCAATATGGGCATGTTCCCAAAGGGTGCAGACATCATTCCCAATCCTTACAACAAAATTCCTGGTTTTCAATGCAAAAGCAGAGATGCTCAATTGCTTCAATCCCGCCCATGGGCTTCGGTTTATTTCTTGCCGGGCTTTCCCGTCATGGCCTGGCCCATGATTGAGTGGGTCTTGGACGCGTACTGCAGTCCTTGGTTCAAGAAGGCGGCTTGGATTGAGAAGTCTGTCATTGTGTATGGCGCCATGGAGGCCGCTTTAACGCCCATCATGATCAAACTGGAGGCGCAGTTTGATGGGGTGAAGGTCTTCAGTTTGCCAAGTGTTGACCATCCTGAACATGGACGACACATTGAATTGGGTGTCAAAGGCCATCCGGACCTGGCCCATTTGGCCTACCAAGAGTTGCTCAAGGATCTGCAAGATTTTGGTGCACCAATAGGCCCCGAGTTGGTGCGGTAAACGAGAGTCCCCTTAATTTTATTGATAATGCACTACAATGGTGCAATATAAGGGTGCATTTATGGGTCTTTGAGTGCTTTAGAGTGGTGTTTTCGGCCCCTCTTTGGCAAGAAGACAATTACAATCATTGTGTTTTGTTTGTTTGAGCTTGGCGACCCTTTGGGGTGGCACACTTTCTGCTCATTGAAACAAGACCTTTTTCCAACCTAACCGTAATTTCAGGAGAAACTGATGGCAAAGACCGTCGCAGATGTAATGAAGCAAGTCAAAGACAATGAAGTCAAATTCGTTGATTTCCGTTTTACAGACACCCGCGGCAAAGAACAGCACGTGACTGTGCCTGTGTCTCAGTTCAATATCGATAAATTTGAATCAGGCCATGCCTTTGACGGTTCATCTATCGCTGGTTGGAAGGGTATTGAAGCTTCTGATATGTTGTTGATGCCTGATCCAACAGCTTGCTACATAGACCCATTATATGAAGAGTCAACATTGGTCATCACATGTGAAGTGATCGAGCCATCTGATGGCAAAGGATACGATCGTGACCCACGCTCTATCGCTAAGCTAGCTCAAGCTTATT
>CAIOTD010000081.1 GCA_903861115.1 uncultured Burkholderiales bacterium | reverse complement strand
GGCCCAGGCGGCCCCACCCACAAGCCCACGCATCAAAGAAAAACAAACACGCAGCGTAGAAATCTATAGCATAAAAAAATAAGGAAAAGACGACTTGAAGATTAAAAAAATATTAAAATTAAATATAATTTTTATAGGATGCTTAATTTTTAAGCACCCTAGAGCAAGTCAATGAATTCAAGGACTTCCGCTATTTTTAGAGCGACTTATCCACCTCAATTGTGAATAACTTATCTGAAAAAATATGATATAGGATCGGTGTCGTTCGCTTCAACGTTGACCATCATGCACACTCACCTGCTCCTTCAAGAGTCCACCCAATCGCGAGTGAACACGTCCCCCCGTGCCCATCAACAAGGCAAAGAGAATCTCCTTGGGTCTGGGCGCATCTTGAATACCAATTTCCATGGAATTGAAATGACTGCGAACATAAGAGGCATGAATGTAGTGCAAAGGCACCATCAAACGGTAACCGCAATGTGCAACAGCCTTGGAGGCAGGCACCATGGCCTTGGGCTCACCAAGCAAAGAACGCATCGCCCAACCGCCCGCCTCATGCCACACGGCGCCATGCTCCATCTCACCATCGACCCCGACAATCGCCGCCTTGCTGTAGACCTCAATGTTTTCTTTGCCCAAGGTGTCCACCAACTCTTGCGCCAAAAGGGTCCCTAAGCTCCTCAACTCAGCCATGAACGGCATCAAATCGGGTTCATAGCGACCCGCATAAGGATTCTCAATGACCGCACACGCTGCAGCAAGTTTCAAAGGGGTGTGCGCAACGGGTCCGCCCTCGTGGTAGGTCGTCTCAATGGTCAAACTGCGTTTACGAATTTTGATGTTCATGAATGGCTTTCAATGGGGTGTTGAGCTCTCTTGGCGCTCACTGTTTGGGAATTTTGGCCTCGTTGATGACTTGCGTCCAACGCTGCAGCTCTGAGCTGACCATTTGACGCATCTCCTCGGGGGTGCTGCCTCTGGCCTCACCACCCATTTCTTCAAGCCTGGCTTTCACCGATGCAACTTGCAAGGCCTTGAGGGTCTCTGCGTTGAGTTTATCAATGACCGACTTGGGTGTTCCAATGGGCGCCAGCAAACCTGCCCAAGAGCGAACGTCATAGCCTGCGACACCTTGATCGGCGACAGTGGCCAATTCAGGCAAACCAGGCCAGCGCTGTGGACCCGTGGTGGCCAAGGCACGCAATTTACCGGATTTGATGTTCGTGAGCACAGCCGTTGGCGGCGCGATGATGAAATCGACATCGTTGGCCAAAAGCGCCGTGATGGACGCTGCGTCTCCGCGATAAGGGATGTGCACCAAATTCATGCGTCCCATTTTGGCGAGCAATTCCCCGGCCAAATGGTGCGTTGAACCAATGCCAGCGGACCCATAGGTCAGACCGTTTGAGCTGACACGCGCAGCGTCCAACAAATCAGAGAAACTTTTGAACTTTGACTCTGCTGAGGTCACGACCAGAAAGGGGAAATACGTGATGGTGGAGACCATCTCAAAGTCGGCCACGGTTTTGTAGGGCAAGCTGTTGTACAAGGCTCCCGCAACGGCGTGACCACCAGTGGCCAACAACAAGGTGTATCCATCGGGCTTGGCTCTTGCGACCGAGGCCGAAGCAATGGTGCCACCTGCACCTGTTTGAGCCTCAACCACCACCCCTTGACCCAAGCTCTTGGAGACCTCAAGCCCAATGGACCTGGCAATGTTGTCGGCATTGCCACCCGGCGCAAAACCCTGCAAAATTTTAATCGGGCGATCAGGATACGTTTGAGCCAAAACACTCAAACTCAACAGCCAACAAGAAATTCCAATGATCGACGCAATGATCGCTTTTATCATCTTTGCACTCCTTCAAGGGATGGATCGTTTTTAAGCTTGGTTCACAATGGGATTGACCAAGGTGCCGATGCCTTCGATCTCCACTTCGCACACGTCACCGGCCTTCATGAATTTGGGCGGTTTGCGACTCCAACCCACGCCTGCTGGCGTGCCCGTTGCGATGACATCGCCGGGACTTAGGGTAAAGATGGCAGACGAATAACTGATCAACTGTGCAATGCTGAAAATCATGTGCCCTGTGTGACTCGACTGAACCACCTCGCCATTCAATCTCACTTCAAGTTTGAGCTCCTGATTGGGCGCGATCTCATCGGCCGTCACCATCCACGGACCAAAGCCCCCTGTGGACTCAAAATTCTTGCCCGAAGCGATTTGTTTGGCGTGAAACTGCCACTCGCGAATGCTGCCATCGTTGTAACACGAGTAGCCAGCAACGTGCTCAAACGCTTCAGACTCGGGGATGTTTCGTCCCCCTTTGCCGATGATCACCGCCAACTCCCCTTCCCAATCCAAAGAGTCAGAAACTTTCGGTAAAACAATGGGCTCATTGTGAGCACACTGCGATCTCCAAACGCGCAAGAAAATGGGAGGTTGCTCAGAGAGCTCTCTGTGCATGCCAGCGGCCAAAACTTCTTGGTGATGGTCCATGTAGTTTCTCACGGCACAGATGATCTTCTCGGGCTTGGGGATCACAGGCAAGTACTTCACGTCGGCGAGTTGGAGGTCAGGCTTGCGGCCCTGGATGTGCTCTTTTGCCCTCAAGTAGTCCTCTGAAGCGATGTACTCGACCAAACCCGGATGCTGCGGCATGATGGCCCCAAGGTCAAACACATCCGTGCCCACAACGGCACCAAAAGTCTCGCGCCCGTGATTGATAAACGACATCAGTTTCATTTTTGCTCCTGTATTTTTTATGAATTGACCGTGCTGCGAAAATCCTCGGCCCATTTCGACATGGTCTTAAAACTGGGGTCCGCTTGACTCGCTTTTTCAGTGAGCTCAAGTATCTCTTGATCTGAGAGCGAGAGATCTAAGGGTTCACCATGAGGTTGTGAAACATAGTATGGCAAGTCAACATACACTTCGACCAAATTGCCTTCGGGGTCGTGCAAATAGACCGACAGTGCATTGCCATGGTTCATGCTTCGAATTTTGGTTGCACCGAGCGTGCTTGCGAGTGCAGACAAATCTCTGAGGTGTTGAATACTGGGCACCAAAAAAGACATTTGCATGATGGTGCTGAAGGTCGCCTCTTTTGGCCGACCCGTTGCAAAGACCAACTGGTGATGCTGATCCTCGCTCGCGCTCGTAAACACCAACTCAGTGTCAAAGGTCACGCCCTTGCCCCGATCGGTGATGGTCAAGCCAAAAAGACGCGTGTAGAAACTCACCATCAACTCTAAATCGGTGACGTAGATGCCGTAGTGTGTGGGTGTTGGACGTAAGACTTTTAACATTTGAAACGCTCACTTTCTTGCATAAAGCAACGCATTGCCCCCTTGCCCATGGGCCAGCACTTCAAGCCCCTGCGGCAAAGAACAAAGCACACGTGACCGATAAAGAACTTGAACGCCGCAGACCTCATTGCGACCCCAACCTCTCTCAGACACGAACCTAGGACCGCTCGGACATCAGGCGGGGAAACGCCCAAAACGCATGCAGAAAAAAAATGACTCTTTTTTTGCACAGCAAGGGGTTTATCACAATGGTGATCGATCCTGAAATGCATGATAAATGGACCTGGTGCATCGACTGTTTGATGCAGATCAATCATTTGAAGGAGTCTTCATGGAATCTTCCTATGCATTACCCTTGTCCTTGCGCTCAAAAGCGTTATGGCTTGCCTTGATGTTGGGTGCTTGTGCATTGAACACGGGCGCACAAAGTTGGGCGCCGAGCAAGCCCCTTCGCTTCATCATCCCTCAAGTTGCGGGCGGTGGGGCTGACACCATTGGGCGAGTGATTGCACAAGGCTTGTCAGAAAAATTGGGGCAAGCGGTGATCGTTGACAACAAGCCAGGCACCAACGGAGGGGTGGGTGTGGACGCCTTGATGCATGCGCCCAACGACGGCCATCAAATCCTTTTGGTATTCACGTCCCTCATGGCCATCAATCCAGCGGTTTACTCAAAACTCAATTACGATCCTTTGCGCGATCTCAAGGTTTTGGGCTCTCTTTGCGAGGTGCCCCTGGTGATGATTGCCAACACGGCCCTCGAGGTGAACACGCTCAGTGACTTACTGAACTACGCAAAAGCCAACCCCAACGCTTCCTTTGGTGCGTCCAGTGGAAACGGCTCGTTTTCTCACCTGTTGCTGGAACTGTTCAAATCCAAAACCGGTGCCGCCATGACCCATGTTCCCTTCAAGGGGGAGGCGCCAGCTGTTCAGTACGTGATGAGCAACCAAGGTCCCATGATCTACATCGGCACCCCCTCACCGATCATTGGCCCGGTACAAACCTCGCGCCTTAAAGCACTGGGCGTGACGACCCTTAACCGCATGGAGCAGTTGCCCAATGTGGCAACGTTGAGCGAACAAGGGCTGAAAGACTTCAATGAAAGTTTTTGGTACGGGCTGGCCGTCACCTCGAGCACACCGAACTCGATCGTCACGGCTTTGAGCGCCAGTGTGTCTGACATTGCGCAAAATCAAAACCTCATCCAGTCTTTGTCTCGCGTGGGGTGCACGAATTTGGCGCTCAACGCACCAGATTTCACCGATCGCGTGAAGTCTGACATCAGCAAGTATGGCGCCATCGCCAAGTCTGTTGGCATGAAAGTGGATTGAGCCCACACGCCCAGGCCTTAAAAGTCAAAAGCAACGATGATCGAAAAGGAACACAAAAAGGTGGATCAAGACAGAACAAACAAGCGACGATTTGAACAAATTCAAATGGAACAACTCGAGGGACAGGCCCGCACAACGGCAGAAGACATCATGAAATTCTCAAGTGTGGGCCTTGGTGGCCCCTACAACGTGATGTTCAGAAGCCCCATTTTTGCGCAGCGCATGAAGCACTTATTGGACTATTTGCGCTTTGAGTCGTCTTTGCCCATGAGCTTGAACGAGTTTGCGATCTTGATTCAAGGCTACACCTGGAAGTCACAGGTCGAGTGGTTTGCGCATTACCCGATTGCACTGAAGGCGGGACTGGCACAAAGCATCGCAGACGATCTAAAATCAGGCATTCGCCCAAGGGACATGAACGAACAAGAGGCCTTGGTCTACGACATTTCTATGGCGATGATTCACGAGCACCAAGTCAGTGATGCCCTGTTTCTCAAAGCCAAGAGCGTTTTCTCGGAGCAGCAACTCGTGGACCTGATGGCGGTCAGTGGCACCTATGTGACCGTTGCCATGCTGCTCAGTCTTGGACAAGAGTTGCCCCCTGAAGGTCAGGCCTTGCCTTTTGATTAAAAAGCGAGAGGCGAGAGGCTCAAAAAAAACCGATGTGCTGGACATCGGTTTTTTATCAGCCTCTAAAAAGAAAGCTTAGAACTTGTAACCGACTCTGAAAACATACTCGGTTGGATTGATGGTCAAAGTACCCGTGGTGGTGGTGCCTGTTCCTACAAAAGTCGAATTGGTCTTCATCGGCACATAATTGATCGAACCATTCAAGGACCAACGGTCATTGATGTGAACCACTGCACCGGCGCTGTAAACAGGGTTCCAGCTTGAGCTCAATGCCACTGAGGTGCCAGCCAATTTAGAAACCAAAGCGTCGTTGGCGTTGGCGCTGGCGCTTGTAAAACTGGTGCTTGTGATCCCCAAACCAAGGTAGGGTCTGACGCTGTCAGAAGGTGAGTTAAAGAGGTACTTGGCAACAGCAGAGGGAAAGAGTGCCTTGGAGGTTGCTGCACCTGGGTGTGCGCCAGAGGTCAATTGCACGTCCACGGTCATTGTAGGTGGAACACCAATGGTGAACTCAGCGCCGACATTGTCCGTGAACATGTACAGGGCACTCAAAGTCGTCGTATTGGTTTTACCAATGGAGGCGGTCGCACCCGCGGTGACTGGACCGAAAGTCGCGGCGGCTGGTCCAACAGAACTCAATGGGCTGATGGATGCGCTTGGATTGATGCTTGCAACGCCAACATAGCCAATCAAGTCACCTGCTTTTTGAGCAAAACTCAATCCACATGCACTCAAAATTGCAGCACCAAGAACGGGTTTGATAAAGGAAGAACTGAAACGCATTGGATACTCCATGTCTGTTAAAAAATGTGTACAGAAGATAACAGATAAACACCACCAAGGCTCCTCGGGTTTTTACCCATGAACAGACCCCTTCGGTGAAAAAAACCTACCCACAGCTTGACGGATTCACCCCGATCAATCTCCAAACAGTTTTAGTGGTAATCCCCTCTTATCGGACGGCCTTCGAACACGTACATTGTGGGCTCCATTAAAAGATCAACCACGCAACATGGCGAAGAGATTTTTTGATGACCTTGAAAGGCAGGCAGTATGGATTTTTTAGGCATAGACCGCGTCGTGTACGGTGCAAGCAATTTAACGCAGGCCAATGATTTTTTCTCGCAATGGGGTCTCAAGCGAGTCTCCAAAAGCCCCAAAAAATTGGTCTTTGAAACGGGCAACGGCAATCAAGTGATTGTTCAGCGCCATGATGACCCCGAACTTCCTCCAAAAATAGCCGAGCACCAGGAATTTCGCGAAGTGATTTACGGCTTGGCCAAGCAAAGTGACTTTGATGCGGTGCATGACAATCTGAGCAAAGACCGCCTGGTCAGCATCGACAAAGAAGGCGTCATGCACACTGTGGATGACTCAGGCATTCACATTGGGTTTCGTGTCGTGCGGGAGAAAAAAAGACCGCCCGCAAAAGAGACACTTTGGAATTCACCTTCGCAAAAAAAACGCGTTGATGTGATCAGCGCCGTTTACAGTGAAGCCCACCCCTTCAAGATGGGGCACATTGTCTTCTTTGTGCCTGACACCAAAGTGGCAGAGAACTTTTACCGCAAACGCTTGGGCTTTTGGCTCTCGGACCGGTATGTGGGAGGCGCCGGGGTCTTTCTGCGTTGGGCCAAGCGAAGTGAGCACCACAATATGTTCTTTGTAAAAAGTCGCACCAACAGCTTGGCCCTGCACCACATTGCTTTCGAGGTCGACAGCATTCATGAGGTGTTTGGAGGTGGACTGGCTTTCTCAAAGAAAGGCTGGCCCACTGAGGTTGGCCCCGGACGACACCCCATCTCTTCGGCTTATTTTTGGTATTTCAAGAACCCACTGGGTGGCGCCGTGGAGTACTTCTGCGATGCAGATTTTGTGACCGAGAAGTGGCAACCTCACCAATACCGTGTGAACCGTTTTGCAGAATGGCACTTGCTTGATGGCATCGAGATCAAAGACGACGGAAAAAGTCGCCCCTCTTTGAAAAGCGCCAAAGAGATCGACCAACACAAGAAAAATGAAATGGCCGTAGTGATGAAAGCTTCAAAATGACAGAACAAAAAATCTCCTTCACTTCAAAGGACGCCAACTTGGTGGGTGTCGTTCGACTTCCCGCCGGCATGAAAGACCATGAACAGCGCCCAGCCATCATCGTGCTTCACGGCTTTGGCAGCAACAAAAATGCGGAGAATGTCTTGGGCCCTTGCGCCGTGCTGGAGTCCTTGGGCTACATCACCTTGCGCTTTGATTTTTTGGGATGTGGCGAAAGCGATGGCACGCGGGGACACTTGATCTGCATGGACCAAGTGCACAACACGCAAGACGCCTTGACCTTTTTGAGCACACACCCCAATGTCAAAGCGCACCAAATTGGCCTGATCGGCTCTAGTTTTGGAGCGGCCGTGGCCGTCTACACAGGCGCCATTGACCCAAGGGTTGCAGCCACCATCTCATCGGGTGGATGGGGACACGGGGAGAGAAAGTTCAAAGGCCAGCACCCAACGCCCGAGGCCTGGGCAAAATTCACAGCCATGCTCGAACAAGGCAAAGCCCATCGAGAAAAAACAGGTCAATCCTTGATGGTCCCTAGAATGGACATCGTGCCCATTCCAAAGGGCTTAAAGCGACAAATCGTGCCAGGCTCCTTGCAAGAGTTCACGGCCGAAACCGCTCAAAGCATGTTTGACTTCAAGGCCGAGGACGTGGTGTCTCAAATTTCCCCAAGACCCTTGCTGCTGCTGCACAGCTCTGTGGACTCAGTCACGCCCACCGAACAGTCCTTGGAGATGTTCAAACGCGCGGGCAAGCCCACCGACTTGCATCTGTTTGGAGACACCGACCACTTCATGCTTGCTGAAGGCAATCAAAGGGTTTGGAACATCGTCAAAGATTGGTTGCATCAATATCTCCCACTATGAACAAGATCACACATTTTTCATGGGCCGCCTTGGCCTTGAGCGCAAGTCTCGTCTTCGCACAAGACTACCCCAACAAACCCATCAAGATGGTGGTGCCCTACCCGCCTGGCGGTGTGACGGACATGGCCACCAGAGCGGTGAGTGCCAAGATGAGTGAGGCCTTTGGTCAAGCCATCATTGTAGAGAATCAACCCGCAGCAGGGGGTGTTGTCGCCACCAACGCAGTG
Organism: uncultured Burkholderiales bacterium; assembly: GCA_903861115.1. Taxonomy (GTDB): domain Bacteria; phylum Pseudomonadota; class Gammaproteobacteria; order Burkholderiales; family Burkholderiaceae_C; genus Limnohabitans. The sequence continues at coordinate 3,096 of CAIOTD010000081.1, read as the reverse complement.
GCCAAAGTGGCTCCCGACGGTTACACCTTGTTGAGTGCCTTTGACAGTTTTGCAACCAATCCTTTCATGTACAAGGGCGTTCAACACGATCCCTTGAAGGACTTTGCACCCATCTCCCTCATGGTCAAAAGCCCACAAGTCTTGGTCGTTTTTCCAGGCACAGGCATCAAGAACATGAGCGATTTGCTCAAAATGGCCAGAGCAAAAGGCGACCACTTTTCTTTTGCAACACCGGGCGCGGGGACATCGAGTCGTCTCTCGACGGAGCTCTTTAAGCAGTATGCGGGCATTGATGCCACTTTGGTAACGTACAAAGGGGGCTCTCAGGCCATGACCGACTTGCTGGGTGGACAAGTCAATGCCATGATTGTTTCACTGAGTTTGGTGCTGCAACACATTCAAGGTGGACGTTTAACGCCGATCGCCGTCTCCTCCACCAAGCGCGTCTCGCAACTGCCCGATGTGCCCCCCATTGCAGACACATTTCCCGGCTTTGAAGCACAATCATGGACCGGCATGGTGGCACCCGCCGGCACACCCAAAGCGGTGATCGACAAGCTCAATGCAGCCTTGGTCAAGGCCTTGAACTCGCCCGACTTCAAGGACAAATTCACCTCTCAAGGTGTTGAAGTGGTCGGCTCAAGCCCAGAAGCGTTTTCTGAGTGGATGAACAAAGAGTCCTCCAAATGGTCACAAGTCATCAAGCAAAGAAAAATCAGCATTGAGTGAGCTCTTTCGCCCCCGTGAGCTAAAAGCTTGACGCCTGGTGTGGCGTCTTCTTTCAGGCTCTTGGGGTCGATGGTCAAACGACGCGCCCCAAACGCCTTCTAAGCGTTATTTTTAGCCCATGACTGAAACGATGCATGCACCGACTTCATTGGGGGCTTGAATGGGCGAGTAATGTCTCACCGCTTTGAGCACCGTCAATTTCGCCTGAGGCAAAATACTGGCGATCTCTTGAGCCATGGCCACGGGCGTGGCGTAGTCTTCGTCGCCGACCACCACGCTGCATGGCCCTTTGTAGTTGACCAATTGAGCTCTTTCATCGGCATGCCCCAGCATGCGACAGGTTTCCAAATAACAGGCCGCTTCATTTTTAACGAAGATGTCTTGATAAAACTTCACCACGCTTGGGTTTTGCTCTGCAAAGGGTGTGCTGAACCATCTCTCGACTTGAAAGCCCAGCAAAGAGGCCAGCCCTTGAGTAAAGCCTTGCTGACCACGCTTTTCCCAAGAGTCCTTGGCATCGGCCCCGTAGCAAGCCGTCGTGTCGATCAAGCTCAGTGACTGCACACGGCTTGGGTACTGACCCGCAAAGGCCATCGAGACCGTTCCACCCATTGAGCAACCGACCAAATTGACTTTTTCGATGTGGAGGTGATCAAGCACGGCCAAGACATCTTTTGCAAATTGTGCCGTTGTAAAGGGTCCGCTTGGACGATCGGAGTCACCGTGCCCACGCAAATCGATGGCATACATGGGTGCATCAATTTTAAGATGGTCTGCAAAGTCACTCCACATGGCTGCACTCATGGCCAAGGCGTGTAAGAAGACCACAGGCTTTTTGCCAGAGGAGGACGCTTTGAATTGCGTCACATGAATTTGCGTTTGATCAAAGGAGGCCACTTTAAAAGAACTGATAGACATATTGAACACTTTAAAAAAAAGAAAAAAGAAAACCGAAAAAAATAACTGCTTTATGCTGCACGCACCTTGACGTTCATGTGACCCAGGCCCGTGCCTTTTGCATGAAGTGTGTCGCCTGGACGGATGGGGCCCACCCCTTGTGGTGTGCCGGTCATGATGACATCCCCTGGATAGAGGGTGTAAAAGGAGGAGGCATATTCGATCAACTCCGCCACCGACATCACCATGTCTTGCGTGCTCGTTTGCTGGCGGAGTTCGTCATTGACCGTCAAGGTCAACTCAATGTTTTGCGGATCCAGCGCCGGATGATTGACGCTCATCCATGGACCCAAGACGGTGTAGGAATCCAAGGACTTTCTAAAGCTGCGGTCCTCTGTGCCACGGATGGTGATGTCTAGTCCCAAACAGTATCCAGCAACAAAGGACAAGGCATCCTCTTTTTTCACATGATCGCACGGCTGACCGATCACCACACACAACTCAATCTCATGATCGGTCCTGCGCTCCAAGAAACGCTGTGCGATGCCTTGACTAGGTCCAACCACGGACGAGGAGGCTTTCAAAAAGAGGCCTGCTTGGCGGATATCGGTCAGGATGTGACCATAAGCCTGCCCATTGTTTTTCATCTCTTCAATGTGCGCTTTGTAATTGATCGGCGCAGCAACCACTTTTCCAGGACGGGGGACGGGGCTGTTGATTTGGACGTCGTTGAAATCAAAACACTGCGCGTTCGTTGTCCAAGCGTTTGGATTTTTTGCTGCGTCGCTTTGAAGCCATTGCAGGGCTTGGGCAAAGGTCTGAACCTTGTGAGACTGCGTTAAATCATAAACCTTGTCGTTGATGACCCATCCGAATTGATGGTTGTTGTAATTGATGAGTTTCATTGGGATGGCGTTTAAAGGGTTCAGCTATTTTACCAGCTGGGTGGCACTCGCCCTTCAAGCAAGTACGCCATCACCAACCCCTTAAGGGGTTAACCCTAGTCACCACTTGATATATCCCGATCAGCCCTGAATAAAAAAACCAACCGCTCCTCCAAGTGCGAATAAGTAACGTGGCGCCAGTTTTACTCTTTCTATACATCCCGCAATGATTTCCGATTCCTTCTTTCCATCCGTCGCATCATGATCCGACTCAATCAGCAGCACACGCACCCATTGATTTAACGACTTGAGGGTCAAAAACTGCTGCGCCCATCATCATTCCCCTTTCAATCCGGCCATTTACTGTATTTTAAGAATAGGAGTGCTCTTACAAACCTTGGAACGATTGAGCACACTTGCTTTGCACACTTCATCGCGAACTCACTTTTTGGGATAACAAGCGCTTGAATTTAGAGTGGTTTTTCTGAGAGTTTTTTTCTGTTGATTCGCAACTGCATAGACAAAAACAATTAGACTCAAGTGCTTTCAACGACGCATTTCTGCAAGCCCCATGAACGCCTTCCTC
>CAIOTD010000080.1 GCA_903861115.1 uncultured Burkholderiales bacterium | reverse complement strand
GCACAAATATCTCTCAGCAGTGTGGCCCGCATAGAAGAAAAGCCCACCCGTCTGGGTGTCATGCACATGGCGCAGTACCCTGCAGTGACCTTGTCCTTTCAGCCCGCTATTGGGGTCTCCTTGGGTGAGGCGGTGGAGGTGATCAATGCGGAGCTTGCCAAACTCAGAGCGTCAGGCATGCCCATCAATGTGGAGAGCACCTATGAAGGGGCGGCTTTGGCCTTTCAAAACTCACTCTCCAACACCCTGTGGTTGATTTTGGCCGCCATCGTGACCATGTACATTGTTTTAGGGGTTTTGTATGAAAGTTATATCCATCCAGTGACGATCCTCTCGACCTTGCCCTCGGCGGGTGTGGGTGCGTTGCTCGCCCTGTGGGTGAGTCGAATGGATTTGGGGGTGATTGCTGTGATTGGTGTGATTTTGTTGATTGGCATTGTCAAGAAGAACGCCATCATGATGATCGACTTTGCCTTGGATGCCGAACGCAGCAGGGGGCTTGCTCCCAAAGAGGCCATCTTTGAGGCCTGCCTGCTGCGCTTTAGACCGATTTTGATGACCACACTGTGTGCACTCTTGGGCGCCTTGCCATTGATCCTCGGTGGGGGGGTGGGCAGTGAACTCAGGCAACCCTTGGGTGTGACGATGGTGGGCGGCTTGATGCTCAGCCAATTGATGACCTTGTTCACAACCCCGGTGATTTATTTGACCTTCTCGCAATGGTTCTCATCGGATGCAAAGCACAAGAAGAAGGGTGGCCCATCATGAGCTCCTCAGCCATGAGTCAGGCGTCATGAGCTTGTCTGGGGGCTTTATTGTGCGCCCCATCGGCACCACCTTGATCACCTTGGGGGTGGCGTTGGGCGGGGCTTTGGCGTATTTGAATTTGCCAGTGGCCCCCTTGCCGCAAGTCGAATTTCCAACGATCTCTGTTCAGGCCTCTTTGCCTGGGGCGTCGCCGGAGACCATGGCGTCCACGGTGGCGACTCCTTTGGAGCGTGCGTTGGGGGCCATTGCAGGCGTCAATGAGATGACCTCCAACTCATCCCTTGGCAATACAAGAGTGACTTTGCAGTTTGATTTGGACCGCGATATCAATGGTGCGGCAAGGGATGTGCAGGCGGCTTTGAATGCGGCACGGGCCCTTTTGCCCACGGGGATGCCGAGCAACCCCACCTACCGAAAAGTCAATCCTGCAGAGTCGCCCATTTTGATTTTGTCATTGACTTCGCAGACCTTGACAAGGGGTGAGCTCTATGACGCCGCGTCCACCGTGCTCACCCAGCGCTTGTCCCAAGTCGAGGGTGTGGGACAGGTGAGCATTGGCGGGGGTGCATTGCCCGCCGTTCGCATCGAACTCGATCCGCACAAATTAAGCACGGTGGGTCTTGGCACCGAGCAAGTCAGACAAGCCGTGGTGGCCTTCAATGCCAATCGGCCCAAAGGGCTCATTGAGAACAGCGAGCATGCGTGGCAAATTGAGGCCAACGATCAGGCCAAAAAAGCCAAGGACTATGCCGGCTTGATCCTGAGCAGCAAGAATGGACAAGTCCTGCGTTTAAGCGATGTGGCGCAGGTGCTCGATTCGGTGCAAGACTTGAGGAACTATGGTTCAGAAGACGGCAAACCCGCCATCCTTGTGATCTTGAACAAACAGCCGGGTGCCAATGTCATTGACACGGTCAAGCGCGTTCGTGCCTTGTTTCCGGTGCTGAAGGCCTCCATGCCTGAGGACTTGGTGATGACCGTGGTTTCAGACCGCACACCCACCTTGAAAGCGTCTCTTTTTGAAATTCAAAAGGCTTTGGCTTTCTCTATCGCCTTGGTGATCTTGGTGGTGGGCCTGTTCTTGAAGAGGCTCAGAGCGGCCTTGATTCCCAGCGTGGCCGTGCCCGTGTCGTTGGCCGGTGCCTTCGCTTTGATGTATTTGCTGGACTACTCCTTGAACAACTTGTCCTTGATGGCTTTGACCATTGCGTCTGGGTTCGTGGTGGACGACGCCATAGTGGTGCTGGAGAACGTGATCAGGCACATGGAGCGGGGAGCGACACCCCTTGAGGCCGCCGAACAGGGTTCAAGAGAAATTGGGTTCACGGTCTTGTCCATGAGCCTGTCCTTGATTGCGGTCTTCATTCCCATTTTGCTCATGGGGGGGATCTTGGGCAGGCTTTTTCAAGAGTTTGCGGTCGTGCTCTCAGGGGCCATTTTGATCTCCATGCTCGTGTCCCTCAGCACCACGCCCATGATGTGCGCAGCACTTCTGCGGCAAGAAGATCACCTCAAAAGACCCAAACACAATGCGCTGAAGGGTTTGTTGGACCGGGTGAGCGTGCTCAACAAGGTCGCGGTCACCAACAGTTTTGACCAAATGGTGGGGGCTTTGAAAGTGCTTTTTTTGCGGGCACGCATTGCCCGCATCAAAGCGTGGACGCCTCTTCTTTGGTACCGGCACTCTTTGGCTTGGTGTTTGAGGCATTCATTGGTGATGCTCTTGTTGCTGCTTGGGACCATTGCCTTGAACGTGAGTTTGTACAAAGCGATTCCCAAGGGATTTTTTCCGCAGCAAGACACGGGAAGAATTTTTGGCAACATCCGGGCCGATCAAAGTTCATCCTTTCAGTCCATGCAAGAGCGCCTTGACCACTTCATGGCGGTGGTCAAGGCCGAGCCCTCTGTTGACAATGTGACAGGCTTCACGGGTGGGGGACAGCGCAACTCGGCGCAAATGTTCATCACCCTCAAGCCAAGAGCTGAGCGAGACCTCACGGCCGATCAATTGGTGGCCAAGTTGCGCATGAAGCTTGGCAAGGAGGCGGGCGCTAGGCTTTTTTTGATCCCTTCACAAGACATTCGCATTGGGGCCAGGATGTCAAGCTCTCAATACGAGTTCACCATGAAGGCCGATGAGTTGCAAGAGTTGAAAGTCTGGGAGCCCCGCATCAGGCGAGCAATGAGTCGGCTGAGTGAGCTTGAAGACATCAACACCGATTACGAGGACCGTGGACTGCAGACCTCCTTGGTGATCGACCGCGAGAGTTTGAGCCGCTTAGGACTCTCCGTGCGAGACGTGGACAATGCCTTGGCCAATGCGTTCTCTCAACGCCAAGTCGGAGTGATCTACAACCCCCTCAATCAATACCGAGTGGTCTTGGAATGGGCGCCAGAGTATTTGCAAAATGCGTCGTCTTTGAAAGACGTTCAACTCTTGAATGCGCAAGGGCAATGGGTGCCTTTGAGTGCTGTGGCAAGCGTCGCGTTGACCAACACGGCCTTGTCGGTGAGCCATGAAGGCGGTGTGCCGTCCGACACCTTCAGTTTCAACTTGGCCCCAGGCGTGTCGCTTTCTCAAGCGACAGAGGCAGTGACAGCGAGTTTGGCGGATTTGAAAATGCCCGTGACGGTGAGGGGCAGTTTTTCTGGAACAGCCAATGCCTTTCAAAAGTCGCTGGAGACGCAGCCGTGGTTGATTTTGGCTGCCCTTTTGACCCTGTATTTGGTCCTCGGGGTTTTGTATGAGAGTTTGTTGCACCCCTTGACGATTTTGTCCACTTTGCCCTCGGCTGGGCTTGGCGCACTCATTGCGTTGATGCTGACGGGCACCGAGTTCTCAGTGATTGCTTTGATTGGTGTGATCTTGTTGATCGGTATTGTCAAGAAAAATGCGATTTTGATGATTGATTTTGCGATCCAATACAGAAGAAAGGGCATGAGTGCGTCTCAAGCCATTTACAAAGCGTGTGAGCTCAGGGTCAGGCCCATTTTGATGACCACGCTGGCGGCCATGCTCGGCGCATTGCCTTTGGCTTTTGGACAAGGGGATGGCTCAGAGCTCAGGCACCCCTTGGGCGTGTCGGTGCTTGGAGGTCTGCTGCTCAGCCAATTGCTCACCTTGTACACCACACCTGTGGTGTACGTGCTCTTAGAAAATTTGAAAGCTTGGGTTCAAGGGCATCGTTTTTTG